>NZ_CP030127.1:527500-827500 GCF_003568845.1 Indioceanicola profundi
GAATCGGGCATCCATTTTCGAGGGGAAGCCGGTTAGTCTTGGTCGCACGTCCAAATGGGAAAGGCCACCCTCATGTCCCTCTTCGGTCCGCTGCAGCAACAGCCTGCCGATGCGCTCCTCGCCCTGATCGGTCAGTACCGCGCCGACCCGCGGCCCCACAAGATCGACCTCGGCGTCGGCATCTATCGGGACGAGACCGGGAACACGCCGGTTCTGCGCGCGCTGAAGGCGGCGGAGGAGCGGCTGTGGCAGGGCCAGACCAGCAAGTCCTATCTTGGGCCGGAAGGGAACACCGCCTTTACGGCGCACATGCAGCGGCTGGTCTTCGGCACGATGGATTTTGCCGGCCGTCTTGCCGGTGTCCAGACGCCGGGCGGGACCGGTGCGTTGCGGCTGGCGGCGGAGCTGATCGCAGCCGCATCGCCGGGGGCCCGGGTCTGGGTCGGGGCGCCGACCTGGCCCAACCATCCGCCGATCCTGAATGCGGCCGGTCTGGCAGTGGAAACCTATGAGAGCTTCGACAAGGCAAGCCAGAGCCTGCGCTTCGACGAGATGATGGCAGCCCTGGGGCGGGCGCGGGCAGGCGATGTCGCCCTGCTGCATGGCTGCTGCCACAATCCGACCGGCGCCGATCTGTCCGACGCTCAATGGCGGGAAGTGGCCGAGCTGCTGGCCTCCCGCGGAGTCATCCCGCTGCTGGATCTGGCCTATCAGGGGATGGGCCGTGGCCTGGACCAGGATGCGCTGGGCGTGCGCACTGTTCTGGCCCGGTGCCCGGAAGCGCTGGTCGCCTATTCCTGCGACAAGAATTTCGGGGTCTACCGTGAGCGTGTCGGTGCCTTGTTCACCCTGGCGGGCAGCCGTGCGGATGCCGACCGCGTCCACTCCAACCTGCTTTCCCTGGCCCGGGCCAACTGGTCCATGCCGCCCGACCACGGCGCTGCCGCCATCGCCCTGCTGTTGGACGATGCGGAACTGACAGCGGCATGGCGGGAGGAACTGGAGGAGATGCGGTCGCGGCTGGTAGCGGTGCGCCAGGCGCTGACGGCACATGGGGGGCCGCTTCGCGCAGTGGCGGAGCAGCACGGCATGTTCTCGCTGCTGCCGCTCTCTCCAGAGGTGGTGACGCGGTTGCGGACCGACCATGCTGTCTATATGGCCGGGTCTGGCCGGATCAATATCGCGGGCCTGACAGAAAAGACCGTGCCGGTGTTTACGGCGGCCCTGGCCGCTTGCTGCTGAACCGCCGCAGGAAAATGGAGGGTCGTGTCGTGGAACCAGGTGGTGACGATGCCCGCCGCCCGGCCAGCTGACGGCCGGCATGTCGCTCCGTGCCCTCCGGACGCTTGTGGCCATCGCGCGGCACGGTACCTTCGGCCGTGCCGCCGACGCGCTCGGCCTGACGCAGTCCGCCGTCAGCTTGCATGTCAAGGCGCTGGAGGAGGAGTTCCGGGCGACGCTGTTCGACCGGTCGCGCCGCCGCCCGGTCCTGACCGAGGCCGGGCACCTTGCCCTGCAACGGGCCGAAGCCATCATCGCCGCCTATGATGCCATCGCCGGCGAGATCGCGGCAGGCCCTGGATTGCGGGGCCGTTTGCGTCTCGGCGCGATCCAGACCGCTCTGGCTGGACGCCTGCCACAGGCGCTCGGTCGCCTGAAGCGTGAGCATCCGTTGCTCCGGATCAGTGTGGCGAGCGGCATGTCGGCCGAGCTTGCGGGGCGCGTCGACGCAGGCGATATCGACGCCGCGGTCACGACCGAACCGGTGAAGCCTTATCCGGCGGGACTGTCCTTCGAGCCGCTTTATGCCGATCGTTTCTGGATCATCGCGCCGCCCGATGCGGCCGGCGCCGATGCGCGGGAGTTGCTGACCGGCCTGCCCTTTCTTCGGTTCGAGAAGCGCGCCTGGGCCGGACGTATGATCGAGGATGAGCTCCGGCGGCTGGGGCTGCGGGTGCGGGAGGAGATGGAGCTGGACAGTCAGGAGGCGCTGGTACGAATGGCGGCGAACGGGCTCGGGGTCGCAGTGGTGCCCCTGGCCGACAAGGATCTGGACCGCCTGCCGGCTTTGACGCGGTTGCCCTTCGGCGAGCCGCAGCGTGAACGCTGGGTCGGGCTTCTGCAGCGGGAGGATAACGCCCTGTTTCCCCTTACCGGTGTTCTCGCCGCCGCGCTCAGGCAGAGCTGACCGATGAGAAATTCTCGACGGACCGACAAGAATTCAGCGTTTTTGCTCACGCGTTAACCGGCCTAGGCTTCGGCGTTCTTTCAAGGCGGAGCCGGCATGAGCGCAATCCCCAATACCGCACAGGTCCGGGCATGATCGGCGCCATCGTCCTGGCCCTGGCTCCCGTCGCTCTCCTGATCGGTCTCGGTTATGCGATGCGGCGGGGCTCGTTTCTGGCGGAGGCGTTCTGGCCCCAGGCGGAGCGGCTGAGCTACTATGTGCTGCTACCGGCGCTTTTCGTCCATGCGCTTGCGACGGCCGATCTCGACGGCGTGCCGGTGGCGGCTCTGGCCGGGACGCTGGTGCTCGCAGCTCTGACGGTTGCGCTGGTGCTGGTTGTCGCCAGGCCATGGCTGCGCCTCGACGGGGCGGCCTTCACCTCCGTGTTCCAGGGCGGCGTGCGCTTCAACAACTATGTCGGGGTCAGCGCCGCGGTCGGGCTGTTCGGGGCGGCGGCCGTACCATTGGCGGCGGTCGCCAATGCCGCTCTCGTCCCCACCGTCAATATCCTCTGCGTCCTGGTCTTCGCACGCTGGGGTACCGCCCGGACGTCGCTGCTGGGAGCATTGCGCGGGATTGCTCTCAACCCGCTGGTCTTGAGCTGTGCGGTCGGCATCACTTTGCAGGCAAGCGGGCTCCGCCTGCCGCCTGGTCTGGACGGTGGGTTGCGCGCCTTGGGACAGGCGGCGCTGCCCGTCGGACTGCTGTGCGTCGGTGCGGCGCTGGACCTCCGCGCGCTAGGGCGCGGTGTTGCGCCGACGCTGATCGCCTCATGCGCGAAGTTCGCACTGATGCCTCTGGCCACGATCGCCGCGGCGATGCTCTTCGGGCTAGAGGGGATGGCGGCACTGACGGCGCTTCTCTTCCAGGCGCTGCCGACGGCCTCCTCTTCCTACGTGCTGGCGCGTCAGCTTGGAGGCGATGCGCCGTTGATGGCGGGCATCATCGCCTTGCAGACCCTGCTCGCGGTTCTCACGCTACCCCTGGTTCTTCTGTTGGCGCCGTTCTGACTGCTGCTGGGCGCCTGCGCAAGCCTACATCGGAATTGCCAGCTGGTCGGTGATTGTGTTTGCTGGACGCAGAACGTATGTCTCTGCTCCACCTTGAGCCATGCCCCTGTCCTTCGCGAACCATGCCGCACAATGATGTCTGAGCCGGGCGAAATTACCGCCCCGAACTTCATGGCTGGCGGCGGCGTAATGGGGCAGAAGATGCGTACGCATGCCTGGGCGGCAACGCCGCTTGGCCCGCCGGAATGCTGGCCGCAGTCATTGCGTACTGTGGTCGGTCTCTTGCTGACGTCCAGCTTCCCGATGTTCGCCGTTTGGGGACCGGACCTCACCTTCTTCTACAATGACGCCTACCGGCCGATTCTTGGTTCCAAGCCAGAAGCCCTTGGGCGCCCGTTCCGGGAAGTCTGGGCCGACATCTGGGACGTGCTGGGCCAACTGGTGGAACGGGCGCTGGCCGGGGAGGCTACTTTTCGTGAAGACCAGCTGCTCGTCATGGAGCGGCACGGTTACCGGGAGGAGACATATTTCACATTCTCCTACAGCCCGGTCTTCGATGAGACCGGGCGTGCGGCCGGCATGTTCTGCGCCTGTACCGAGACTACAAGTAAGGTGCTGGGTGAGCGGAGGGCGGCATTCCGGCTGGCGCTGGAGGAGAAGCTGCGCGACTTCTCCGACCCGCTGGAGATCGCCGCGGCCGCCGAGGAGGCGCTTGGCCGTTATCTCGGCGTGAGCCGGGTCGGCTATGGCACGGTGGATGAAGAGGAGATGCGGTTCTTCACCACTGAACGCAACTGGACCGACGGCGCAGTGGCATCCCATGTCGGCACGCATGATCTGGCAGCCTTTGGCACGGAGGTGCTGACGGCACTCCGCCGGGGCGACCCGCTGGTCATCCAGGATGCGGCGACGGACCCCCGAACGAACTCGCCTGAGCGGCTGGCTGCTTTCGCCGCGCTTGAAATGTCCTCCGTCATCACGGCCAGCCTGGTGAAGGACGGCAGGATGGTCGCGGCGCTCTATGTACATAATCGGCTGCCGCGGCGATGGCGGGCGGACCAGGTCGAACTCGTGCAGGAGGTTGCTGAGCGCACTTGGTCGGCCATCGAACGCGCCCGGGCGGAAAGCCTGCTGCGGGCCGAGCGCGACCGCAGCCGGGAAGTGCTGGAGAGTATCGCCGAAGGATTCCTGGTGCTCGACCGCAATTTCCGGGTGGTGGAAATGAATGCGGAAGGGCTACGGCTGGAACAGCGGCCTGCGGAGGAGATTGTCGGCCGTGTCGTCTGGGAGGCATGGCCGGGGTCCGAGAACAGCGCCATTGGACAGGCCTATAAGCGCGCCATGCGGGAGCGGGCTCCAGCCTTCGTGGAACATCGCTACGACTGGGCCGATGGCCGGCATGCCTGGCTTGAAGCCAGGATATTTCCATCGGGTGCGGGGCTTGCCGTCTTCTACCGAGACGTAAGTGAGCGCAAGCATGCCGAGGATGCGCTACGGGACCTGAACGTCACGCTGGAGCGGCGCGTGGCCGAGCGGACGGCAGACCGTGACCGCATGTGGCGCCTGTCCACCGATATCATGCTGGTTGCCCGCTACGACACGACGATCACGGCGGTGAACCCGGCCTGGACAAGCCTGCTGGGCTGGGCGGAGGACGAGCTTCTGGGCCGGTCGTTCCTGGATTTCGTGCATCCCGACGACCGCGACGTCACCGCGGAGGAGGCTGGCCGCCTGAGCCCGGCGCGCGCCAATCTGCGGCATGAGAACCGATACCGGCACAAGGACGGCTCGTTCCGCTGGATTTCCTGGGTAGCGGTGCCGGATAGGGGGCTGGTCCATGGCGTCGGCCGCGACGTCACGGCGGAAAAGGAACGTGAGGCGTCGTTGCGCCAAGCCGAGGACCAGTTACGGCAGGCGCAGAAGATGGAGGCCGTCGGGCAGTTAACCGGCGGGGTGGCGCACGATTTCAACAATCTACTCCAGGCACTGGGCGGGTGCCTCGCAATGATCGGTCGCCGCACGGCGGAGCCGCGGGTACGCCCGATGCTGGAGGCCGGCCAACAGGCTGTGGAGCGCGGCGCCAAGCTGGTTCAGCAGCTCATGGCCTTCTCCCGTCGCGAAAGCCTGCGGCCGGAGCCCATCGACATACGCGACCGGGTTCTCGCCATGTCTGGACTTCTGGAGCGGGCCTTGCGCGCCGATATCGCCGTGGTGACCAGCTTCGGGTCTGACCTCTGGCCGGTCGAACTTGATCCCACGCAGTTCGAGCTGACCTTGCTGAATCTGGCGGTCAATGCGCGCGACGCCATGCCCGGCGGGGGCAGGCTGGCGATCCATGCCAGGAACATTACACTGCACCCAGGCGATCCGACGGGGCTGGCGGGCGATTTCGTGTGCCTGTCGGTTGCCGACAGCGGGACCGGCATGTCCCAGGAGGTCGCTGCCCGCGCCTTCGATCCATTCTTCACCACGAAGGAGGTGGGGAAGGGATCGGGCCTGGGGCTCGCCCAAGTCTACGGACTTGCCCGCCAAGCCGGCGGAACGGCCTGGATAGAGAGCGAGGAGGGCCTCGGTACGACGGTGCATCTGCTGCTCCGCCGGTCGGAGCAGGTGGCGCGGGCCGTTGAACCGGACCGGACGCTTCCCGGACTTGAGCGGCAGGGCGGACACATGCTCCTGGTGGAGGATGACCCGGTGGTCGCCTCGACGGTGACCGCGGCATTGGAAGATGCGGGCTGGACGGTGACGCGCGTGGGCACGGCGGACGATGCCGTGCCTCTGCTTGCCGGCAGCAGCCGTTTTGATGTCCTGTTCAGCGATGTGGTGACACCGGGAACCCGCAGCGGGGTGGATCTGGCCCACGAATGCCGCCGGCTGCGTCCTGGCCTGCCCGTGGTGCTGACCACCGGCTACAGTGAGGAAGGAGCGCGGGCGGAAAACATCGAGGTTCTGCCGAAGCCCTACAGTCTCGACGCGCTCTTCCGCGCGCTGGCCGCAGCAATCGGCGACACCTGAAATATCGTAGCGGCTGTGTATGGCTCCGGCCGGAAAGCAGGACGGCGGCAGCGCGCTCGGGGGGACGCTGCCGCCCTGTCCGTCAGGCTGCCTTGGGACGACCGCGGCGTGCCTTCTTCGGCGTCGCATCCGGCGTTGGCTCTTCAACCTCGGGGGCCTGCTCCGACTTGTTCGGGCGGCGGCCGAGGCCGATGTCGCGAGCGAAAGAGCTGCGGCGCTCCGAGTAATTCGGAGCGACCATAGGATAATCGCCCGGCAATCCCCACTTCGCCCGGTATTCCTCAGGCGTCATGCCATATGCCGTGCGCAGATAGCGCTTCAGCATCTTCAGCTTCTTACCGTCTTCCAGGCAGACGATGTAATCGGGCGTGACCGACTTCTTGACCGGTACCGCGGGAATCGGCTTTTCCGCCTGCGGCGCGGGCGGATTGGATATCCCGTTCAAAGCGCCATGGATCGTCTGCACCAGGCCAGGAAGATCATCGGGAGGTATACGGTTTGCCTCCAGGTACGAGGCGGCGATTTTGGCAGTGAGCGTAATTATCTGGTCCACTGGCATTCCCTTGAAAATCGGTTGGCAAGTTCTCTGATGTACCTACATCCCGAACAAACGCCTTTGCTCTGCAAAATGATCAACACTGCATGAAAAATTCTTCCATGTGCGATCAAGGGATCGCGCATTGCGCATTGCAGGCTCGGAAGACGAACAGAGTGCCTTGCCCCTGACGCGCCGTTTCAGAGGAGCCATGTCGTCGGGGCCCTGCCGGAAACGTCACGGAAGCCTGCGCAAGGGTTTCCCATTGCAATAATTCAAAGCTGCATGTCGGGACGGCAGAACGTCTACGGAGAACCAACGCCTGTTCTGCCGAATCCAGGTCGGAACTTGGTTCGATCCATTCTCCGGGGCCAACGATGCCGGACCGGTGTACCTCCGGTGGTGAGGGTCGACCTCCGAGGTCGATTTTGTCCAATTTCGGCACCCTCATTCAAGACCGTCGTGCCAAGCCACGGCAGCATTTGCCGCGTCACACCGTCCGGATGCCCGATGTTTCCGACCCTTCCTGGCGGTGACTTGCCGCGGTCC
This sequence comes from Indioceanicola profundi, assembly GCF_003568845.1. Taxonomy (NCBI): domain Bacteria; kingdom Pseudomonadati; phylum Pseudomonadota; class Alphaproteobacteria; order Rhodospirillales; family Azospirillaceae; genus Indioceanicola; species Indioceanicola profundi. The sequence continues at coordinate 534,837 of NZ_CP030127.1, forward strand.
GATCCGGACCGACTACCCCGACGACGGAGCTGCGACATGCCAACGATCACCACCAGAGACGGCACCCAGATCTACTATAAGGACTGGGGTTCAGGCACGCCGATCGTATTCTCGCACGGTTGGCCCCTGACGGCCGATGCCTGGGAAGATCAGATGGTCTTTCTTGCCCAGCATGGTTTCCGCACCATCGCCCATGACCGCCGTGGTCACGGCCGTTCCAGCCAGCCGTGGGACGGAAATGAAATGAATACCTACGCCGACGACCTCGCCTGATTGCTGGAGCAGTTGAACGTGCGTGGGGCCATGATGGTCGGCCACTCTACCGGCGGCGGAGAGGTGGCCCGCTATATCGGCCGTCACGGCACCGGACGGGTCGCTAAGGCGGTGCTGGTCAGTGCGGTTCCGCCCATCATGCTGAAGACGGAGAACAATCCGGGCGGCCTGCCCATCGAAGTGTTCGACGGCATCCGCAATGGCCTCGCCGCCGATCGCTCGCAGTTCTTCAAGGACCTGACCACTCCCTTCTTCGGCGCCAATCGCGACGGTTCGAACGTCAGCCAGGGCATGCGTGACGCATTCTGGATGCAGGGCATGATGGGCGGGCTGAAGAACGAGCTGGATTGCATCAAGGCCTTCTCCGAGACGGACTTCACGGCGGATCTGGAGAGATTCGACATCCCGACGCTGATCATTCATGGCGACGACGATCAGATCGTTCCCGTCGACGCCTCGGCCCGCCGTACGGTGGAGCTGGCGAAGGGCGCCGTGCTGAAGATCTATGCCGGCGGCGACCACGGCCTTGCCGCCACCCACAAGGACCAGCTCAACGCCGATTTGCTGGACTTCGCACGGAGCTGAGACGGGAGGGGCAGCCCTGGCCGGTACATTTGCTTCGGGCCGGTTCAGGGCAGCCGCGCCGGGCTGCTTTTTCAAAGGTGCTGGGACGCCGGGCGGACGTAACGGCTGACCATTTCAAGACGCGCTGATACCGCTCCTGCCGTGTTGACGGCCATAGCTTCTCCGCCCAGGCAGGTTCTGCCCGCGGGGAGCTGCGGACGATATCGGGAGCAAGCGCATGCACCTTGTCGATTGGAGCCGGATCGGTTCCCGTTGGATAGCTGAGGATCCCGCCGGCATGTGGGCGGCGACCCTCATGCCAATGGAAGACGGCCGTTGGAACTGGAGTATCGAGGCCGATAATGGCCGCAAGGCGGGCGGGCAGGGCTTTTCGGAAGATGATGCCAAGGAACTGGTCGAGATGACGCTGCGCTGCATCCTCAGGCATCCGCAACATTGACCGAGTTGTCGGCATACCCTGTGGTCTGTTACCTACAATGATCTTCCGACTGCTATGGGCGTCAGGTTCCCTGCTGGATGAAGGGCACCTTCGCGAAAAGCGCCCGTTCGGCTCCGCGCGGATCATTTTCCAGGCGGGTGGAGGAGTCGAAGACCATGGTTTCGCGGCGAGGCAGCGTATAGGGCTGCCATTCGGGAACGGACGGGCAGTTCGGGTTACCGGTCCGGGCGAATGCAATGAAGGCGTCCATCATTCGGCCAGATACCTCGCGCGCATCGGCCGCCGTGCCGGTGATCGATTCCTCCGCATCCAACGTCCCGAACACCAGTGGGATGTCCAGCATGTGCGGCGCACCCCATTTGCCGCCGTCCAGGGGTGATCCCCAGTCGAGCTGATAGGCATAGACGGGGGAACCCTGGATCGCCCGTAATTCCGCCTCGACCACGGCGGCGCGCCAGGACCGGCCCGCGGTCGTGGCGGCGAAGAAAACGTCGGATGGGCTGTAATGGGGATAGAGCTTCCGGTATTCCGCGACCACCATTTCGGGGTGGATGTCCACCCGCATGTGTCGGGCGAGGCGAGGGGCGACCTCCTCCCAGGCGAGATTGAAGCTATCCGGCTCGGAGTTGCCGATCAGGTTCCGTGTCTCGTCGTGGGTGTTGCCGATGATCATGGGAATGTGGGCGGATAGCGTGGGGGCGTCCGGGTAGAAGGGATGACGGTTAAGGCTCCGCTCATCCAGGACGGGGCCGAAATAAAGCGAACCTGCCCCGATCACGGGATCAGTGGCCTTCAGTGCGGCCGTCAGCTGCGCCAGCGGCATGTGGCGGGCCTCCTCCGCCCGCTCCGGCGTCAGGCCCAGGGCAGCCAGATAGGCCTCGGCGCGCCGGGTTGCGTTCAGCGGGCCGGATGCGGTGAGCTGCTGTCCGCTCATGGTGGCGGCGCGGTGGAACAGGCCGGCGGCGGCCGGCATCGCCATCAACGTCGCGATCTTGGCGCCGCCGCCGGACTGGCCGAACAGCATCACATTGCCGGGATCGCCGCCGAACTCGGCGATGTTGTCCCGCACCCAATGCAGCGCCAGCACGAGGTCCAGCATGCCGGCATTGCCGCTGTCCGCCATCTCCGGCCCGGCCAAGCGCGCCAGGTACAGATACCCCATGGCGTTCAGCCGGTGATTCACCGTAACCACCACCACGTCGCCCCGTTGGCAGAGCCGGGTCCCGTCATAGAGCGGGCTGGCGCCTGAACCATGGTTGTAGGCCCCGCCATGGATGTAGAACATGACCGGCCGCTTACCCCCGTCTCGCAGGCCCGGCGTCCATAGATTCAGGAACAGGCAGTCCTCTCCCATCTCCTCTCCGGGCGGGTTCTTCGATTGCGGGGAGGCCGGGCCGTATGACGTCGCATTCTGCACGCCGGTCCAGGGTTCCGGCGGTAGCGGCGGCATAAAGCGGCGGGGGGCTGTGTCGGCGCCGTAACGGATGCCCTTGAAAACGGAAATGCCGTCGCGTGCGGCGCCGCGCACCTTGCCATGGCTGGTGGTGGCAATAGGCATATCTTCGGCGGCCGTGGCGACATGAGGATGCACGGCCAGCCCTGCCATGGCGGCGGCTCCGGCAGCCCCATTCAGCAAGCTGCGACGGGCAACCGGGGTGGTCTGGATGGTCATGCTTGTTACCTCGCCGCTTCAGGGCCGGCCGACATGGCGGATCAGGGCGGCCATATTCTGGATATAGGTGCCCGTGGAGATGCCGATTGCCGGTGCGTCGGTCAGGTAGGGGGAGGTGTCGGTATGGTCGCCGACACGGGTGGTCGCGTAATCGCCGGGAGCCGGCGTCGGGCTGCCTGGGCCTGCATAGGGGTTGCTGGTGGCGCGCAGCGGCGTCGGCCACCAGCCTTCAGCATTCAGTCCGCCGATCAGTCCGCGCAGTTCCGTCTCCGGCGGTGCTTCGCCTCGTTCCTGGGGCGCATTGCTGTTCAGGTCTGACACTTCGACCGGGTCGAGCGTGAAATAGACCGGCAGGGCTACTGGGCCTTCCGCTCGCAGGGGCGAGTTCCTGGCTGCTTCCTGCGGCGGGACAGCCTTCAGCCGCTCATAGCGCGCATGGAGGCCGGCGGTGTCGATGGCGCGGGTGCCGGAATAGTGGATGATGGTGTTGGCCGGATCATAATCCACATAGTACGCGCCATTAACCACGTTGGAACCGCGCCGGTGCACATAAAGCGGACGATCGGTGCCGATCTCGATAAAAGTGGGATGGGTGCGCCCGTCCTTGATCCGGTCGTCCGGCAGGCGCACCCGGTCCAGCCAGTTCAGCGCCGCCGGGATCGGTTCCAGATACTTCGCATCGCCGGTGAGCTCATAGAAATTCATGAGCTGGCCGATATTCGCCGCCGTGGTGTGGGTGACCAGGGAGTTCGGCTCATAGGTCCGTGCCCCGGCCGGCTTGAGGTCGGTCGTGTATTGCAGGGCCCAGCCCGGCTGCGGGTCAGGCAACTGCGTCACGACGAAGCTGTCCATGGCCCGGCGGATCGGGTCCAGCACGCGCTTGTCACCCAGGGCCTGCCAGCACAGGATAAGGAACTTGATGTTCTCCGCCGCGACATCGTCATTGAAGGTGATGTGGGCGCTGTAATCATCCTGGAGCGGGAAACGTTGCGGCCAACCGCCCATCGGATACTGGCTGTCCAGGACGAAGCGGATCGCTTTTTCCAGCGCCGGACGATAGCGCTCATCCTGCTTTTCCATGTAGAGCCGCAGCAGGAACTGCGATGCTTCCGCAGTGCCGGCGTCGTCGAAGGTGGCGCTGTCGCTGTAATGCTGGAATTCCTCCAACCGCCAGGCGTTCCGGCCTATCGTCTCGTACCAGCGGTGCAACGACTCCTCGCCCGCGAAGTCGATGAGGTAGTTCCAGCCGCCGGATGAATGCTGCCCCTCGATCAGGGCGCCCGCCGCCTGTTGGGCAGCCTGGTAGTAATATTCGTCACCAGTGGCGTGGTAGGCATCCAGGAACAGGTGGCCCATGGTGGCGGTGCCGGGCGGCTGGACCCAGGCCATGGTTTCCGTCGCCTCCATCTCCCCCCATCGGCGGGACATGTCGGGCAGGTAGGACCAGACATAGCCGCCCCTGTTGGCAACCTTCTCCACCATGAAGCGGGTGGCGCGCTTCATAGTGTCCAGCGCATCCTGGCGCAGGTCGTCGGCCGCCATGGCCGGAGCAACGGTCAGCGCCACGCACAGGGCGATGGCAGCCGGAACGGTTCGCATCAGGAGGCGGCGCGCCTTCATGGTCTTCTCCCTGTCCGACCCGCCTCTGGAGCGGAGCCATGTTCTTGTCGTTTCCCGGCCGGCTGAAATGTCCAACCATTCCCCCAGTGTTTCATTGCCACCGGTGTCAATTCAAGTATTCCTATCGGATGCCCGTCTCGGAGAGAGGAAAAACCACGATGCGCCGGCCCGTTCGCCGTCTTCTTCCGGTGCTGCTTCTGCTCCTGTCCGGCCTCGCCGCGCCGGTTGCTGCAAGGGCCGAGACCGAGGAGGTCTGGCCCTTGTGGCCTGCCGAACCGCCGGGCGGGGAGCTGGTCACCGTTGTGCAGGAGGTGCTGGACCGCCCGGCCCCGCCAGGGCTGCGGGATCGCGCCGTCACCGGAATACGCGCTCCTACTCTGACCGTCTTCCGCCCGGCTCGGCCGACCGGGGCGGCGATGCTGCTGATTCCCGGCGGGGGCTATGCCCGCGTGGTGGTGGACAAGGAGGGGCTGGAGACGGCGCGATGGCTGGCCGACCGCGGAATAGCAGCCTATGTGCTGCTCTATCGGCTTCCTGCCGATGGCTGGGCGGCGGGCGCCGATGCGCCCCTACAGGATGCGCAACGGGCGATGCGTCTGATCCGATCGCATGCAGCGGCGGAGGGGGTATCGCCGGACAGGGTCGGGGTGATGGGCTTTTCGGCCGGCGGACACCTTGCCGCCCGTCTGGCCGCGGAAGCGGATCGGGAAATCTATGCGCCGGTCGATGGGGCCGATTCCCTCTCGGCCCGGCCGACGCTGGCGGCGCTTATCTATCCCGTTATCGCGATGGATGGCGCGGCCGTGCATGCCGGTTCCCGAACCCATCTGCTGGGAAGCTCTCCATCGCTGGCGGAGATGGCCGCCTTGTCGGCCCAGAATAGAGTCACGTCGCAGACACCGCCGACCTTCCTGCTTCATGCGATGGACGACACGGCCGTGCCGCCGGAGAATGCCCTGATCATGGTGCAGGCGCTTCGCGCGGCCGGAGTGCCGGTGGAAGCCCATCTGTTTGAGGAGGGCGGGCACGGGTTCGGGTTGCGCGCCATTGCCGGCAAACCCGTGGCGGCCTGGCCGGACCTTTTCCTCACCTGGGCGATGCGCAAAGGCCTGTCGGGCGCGGACTCGCCTTGACTGCAATCGCGCTTGCACATGAAACAATGCGGGCGCAGCTTGAAAATACACTCCAGTCAATTGCAGGAACAGACGACCGATGACACGGGCCAAAAGGGCAGCGGCGGAGCTGGAGACATGCGGTCCAGAAGGGGCCGGCGCAATACCCGGCCAGATCGTCTGGACCTTGAAGCGCAAGCCGACCATCAACGATGTAGCGCGTCTTGCCCAGGTCTCGAAGAAGACCGTTTCCCGCGTGATCAACCAGTCGCCGTTCGTGAAGAATGAGACGCGGGACCGGATACAGAGCGTCATCGATCAGATCGGCTATGTGCCGGACCCGCAGGCACGTGGCCTCGCATCGCAACGATCCTTGCTGATCGGGCTGATCTACGACAATCCCAGCTCCCACTACATCGTGAACATCCAGTACGGCGTGCTCGGCGCCTGCCGCAGGATGGGGTACGAGCTGGTGGTGCATCCCTGCGACAAGACCAGCCCGACCTTCTTCGCAGAGGTGCGGCAGCTGGTCGAGCGGCAGAAGCTGGACGGGGTCATTCTGTTGCCGCCGCTGTCGGAGAACAACGAACTCGCCGCGCTGCTGACGGAACTGGAGTGCCCCTTCATCCGGGTCGTCGCCGTGCCCCTGGATACGCCGCGCAACACCGTTGTCTATCATGACTGTCAGGCCGCGGAAGAGGTGGCGCACCATCTGGTAGAGCTTGGCCACCGCCGCATCGGCTTCATCAGCGGCTCCCCGACCTACCGGTCGGCGCATGAACGGACGCGGGGCTTCATCGGCGGCTTGGAGCGGCATGGGGTAATGCTGCCCCCGGAGCTGATCGTGCAGGGTGAATACACCTTCGAGACCGGGGAGGCCTGCGCCGACATCCTGCTGAACCTGCCAGACCCGCCGACGGCCATCTTTGCCAGCAATGACGAGATGGCGGCCGGCGTCTACAAGGCCGCCTATCGGCGCGGCATGCAGATTCCGGAGGATATCGGCGTGGTGGGGTTCGACGACAGCCCGCTCGCTACCCGGCTCTGGCCGGCGCTCACCACCGTGCGCTCGCCAAGCCAGGACACCGGGCGGATGGCGGCCGAAAAGCTGATCGGCCGCGTCCTCCAGGATGATCTCGGCCCTGTGGAGCCGACCTCCGTGATTCCCCGGCTGGTTCTACGCGAATCCGTGATCCCGCCCAGACGCTGAGCCGGCCGCGCACGGCCGATGCTGAGGCCAATGCCCAAAGTGCGTGTTGAATTCCGAATTGACACCGGTTACCTATGATCGGGAAATCGAGCGGACGGGCGTGAATTCCGTTCGCTGGAGCTTGCGGAGTGCGGGCATCGGCACATCGGGGCGGCCTGCTCCGCGTAGCGAAGCCGCCGGAGCGGCGCACACATTTCGGGAGGAATGAGCATGTTCAAGAAGACCTACCAGGCCACGCATCCGGTCATGATGGCCGGCGCCTCGAATGAGGATCTGCGCGACCGCTACCTCATCGCTGGCCTGTTCGTGCCCGGTGAGGTCGTCCTGAACTACTCCCACAACGAGCGGTTCGTGATCGGCGGCGCGACCCCGGCCGGCAGCGCCATCGAGCTGCCGAAGCAGACGGAGCCGGCCTCCGCCGCCGGCAAGCCCCTTCTGGAGCGGCGCGAACTCGGCATCGTCAATGTGGGCGGTGCTGGGCGGGTCACGGTGGACGGGACGGTTTATGAGCTGGCGCCCAAGGACGGGCTCTATGTCCCGATGGGAACGGAAAGCGTGGTGTTCGAATCCGCCGATGCGGGCAGCCCGGCACGTTTCTATCTGGTCAGCACCCCGGCCCATGCGCGCTTCGAGACGGTGAAGATCTCCATCGACAAGGCGGTCCCGCTGGAGCGCGGCGCTCTGGAAACCTCCAACGAGCGGACGATCTACCAGTACATCATCCCAGGCGTCTGCCAGTCCGCCCAGCTTCTGTTGGGGGTTACGACCTTGAAGCCGGGCAGCGTGTGGAACACCATGCCGCCGCACCTGCATGACCGCCGGTCGGAAGTCTACTGCTACGTCGACCTCGGCCCCGACGACCGCGTATTCCACTTCATGGGAGAGCCGGAGGCTGCGCGCCACATCGTGGTCGCCGATGGCGAGGCCGTGGTGTCGCCCCCCTGGTCGATCCACATGGGCTCCGGTACCAAGAACTATACCTTCATCTGGGCGATGGGCGGCGAGAACCTGGACTATACCGACATGAAGGTCCTCGACATCTGCCAGCTGCGCTGAAGGCGGGACCTATCATGCTCGATCTCTTCAATCTGAAGGGCAAGGTGGCCCTGGTCACCGGTGCCAATACCGGCATCGGCCAGGGCATCGCCGTTGCGCTGGCAGGCGCCGGCGCGGACATCGCCGCGGTTGGACGCACCCCGCCGACGGAAACGGAGGCCATAATCGCGGAGACCGGTGCCCGCTTCCACTTCATCTCCGCCGATCTGGGCAAAGGCGCCCCTGTTTCCGCGGTGGTGGAGGAGGCGGTAATGGTGCTGGGCCGGGTGGATATCCTGGTCAACAATGCTGGCACCATCCGCCGCGCCGACGCGCTGGAATTCTCCGAAGCGGACTGGGACCTGGTGCTGGACGTCAATCTGAAGACGCCTTTCTTCCTGGCCCAGGCGGCGGCCCGTCAGATGCTGGCGCAAGGGGAAGGGGGCAAAATTATCAATATCGCCTCCATGCTCTCCTACCAGGGCGGTATCCGCGTCGCCTCCTACACGGCCAGCAAGAGCGGCATCGCCGGGCTGACCAAGCTGCTGGCGAATGAATGGGCGGCGAAGGGCATCAATGTGAATGCCATTGCGCCCGGTTATTTCGCCACCAACAACACCGAAGCCCTGCGCAATGACGAGCAGCGCAACCGCGACATCCTGGGCCGCATCCCGGCCGGGCGTTGGGGGGCGCCGTCCGATCTGGGCGGGGCGGCGGTCTTTCTCGCCTCCCGCGCGGCTGACTATATCCACGGCACGCTGCTGCCCGTGGATGGCGGCTGGTTGGCACGGTGACGAACAGGCCTTCGAGCCGGAGGATGAAGGGGCTGTCCCGGCGGATGCTGCTGGCATCCGTCGGGGCGGGTCTTTTCACCCTGTCCGGCATCGCTGCAGCCGCTGCGGATGCACCGCCTGTACAGCTCATTATCGCCGGGGACAGCACGGCGGCCGAATACGGGCCGGAGCGGGCGCCGCGGGCCGGATGGGGCATGATGCTCCAGCCCCTGTTCGACGACGGGGTGGCGGTGGTCAATCTGGCCAAGTCCGGCCGTAGCACCCGCAGCTTCATCGACCAGGGTCTCTGGAACGAGGTGACGGCCCGCATCCGTCCCGGCGACCATGTGCTGATCCAGTTCGGTCACAACGACCAGCGCCGGGACGATCCCGCCCGTTACACCGATCCTGCTGCGGACTATCCGGCCAATCTGACCCGCATGGTGGCGGATGTTCGGGCCAGGGGTGGCCTGCCGGTGCTGCTGACGCCCGTGGCCCGCCGCCTGTTCGAGGGCGGGCGCATGGTGCAGACCCATGAGCCCTATCTCACGGCCATGAGGCAGGTGGCTGCAACGCATCAGGTGCCGCTGATCGACGTCACAGTCGCCACAATGGCCCACATGGAAGGCTTCGGGCAGGAAGGCTCAAAGGCGCTCTACATGGTCTTCCCGCCCGGTACGTATCCTGCGTATCCCGACGGGAGTGAGGACAACACCCATTTCTCCAAGCAGGGGGCGCAGGATGTGGCCCGGCTGGTCGCGGACGGGTTGCGTCAGGCCGGACTTCCGATCGCCCTGCATCTGAAAACCGGCTTGTAAGAGGGGGCCGGCACGCGGCCGATGCCGCTGCCGACCCTGGATAGGAATGTGCGCACCTTGTCAGCGCCGTACATCCAGTCCGCCGGACTCCAGAAAGGCCTGCACATCCGCCAACTCGACCAGGTTGAAGTCGCCCGGTATGGAGTGCTTCAGGCAGGCCGCAGCCACGCCCAGACGCAGGGCCTCTCCTGGATCGATACCGGTAACCAGCCCGTGGATCAGTCCCGCCGCAAAGGCGTCGCCGCCGCCGATCCTGTCCACGATGGGCACAAGGGCATAGCTTTCCGTCTTCCAGGCCGCATCGCGGGAAACCAGGGCGCCCGACATGTCGTGATGGTCCACATTGACGGTCACACGATCCGTGGCCGCCATGTAGCGCAGGCGCGGGAAGGCGGCGAAGGCGGCGCGGGCCGCATTGGCGAAACGTTCCTCTGCCGGAGCCGCGCCCGTGTCATGGCCCAGGATCAGGGCGATATCGCGGTGGTCGCCGAACACCAGTTCGGCATGCGACATGATCTGCTTCAGGCATGAGCGGGCATCGCCGCCCCAGGCCTGCCACAGCTTGGAGCGGTAGTTGCAGTCGAAGGAGACGCGGATTCCCTTCTCCGTGGCCTTCTTCACGGCGCGCAAGGCGGATTCGGCGGAGCGCGGACCCACCGCGGGCGTGATGCCGGACAAATGAAACCAATCGGCCCCGTCCAGTTGGCGGTTCCAGTCGAAGCTGTCCGGTTCTGCCAAGGCGAAGGCCGAATCGGCACGGTCGTAGACGATGTCCGATGGCCGCTGCAGCGCGCCTGTCGCCATGAAGTAAAGGCCCATTCTGCCCGGCGTGAAGCGAAGCGCCTTCACATCAACGCCCTGGCGGCGCAACTCGCCCAGGCAGGCCCGACCCAGCGGGTTCTCCGGAAGCACGCTGACCATCGCCGCATCGTGGCCGAAGCGGGCCAGCGATACGGCGACATTCGCCTCCGCCCCGCCGAAATGGACATCCAGCCGCAACGACTGCAGCAATTGCTCCCGTCCGGGAGCTGACAGGCGGAGCAGCAGCTCCCCGAAACAGACGATCCGCGCCGCCATGGCGATCCTCTCCCCTTGATATGCCGGCTTCCCCGACCGGGCTGTAATCTCGTCCGAAGTTTCTGCACCGGCCTGGGCAAAAAAGCTATTGCCACCGGTGTCAGAGCTGGTGCTATAAGATTTATGTCACCGGTGTCAAACGCTCGGTGACGGCCCTTCTGCAGACCTGGCTGAACGCTCGGGCGCGAAGGGACCAAAAGCAAAGGGGAGGAAACATGAAGTCCAAGAAGGGGGGGCGGTCCCGTCTGGGCCGTCTGTTCACCGGCGTATCGTCCGTTGCCCTGTTCGTCACAATGGGTGCGGGCCTTGCTCAAGCGCAGACGGCCATGCAGCAGGTCGCGCAGGCCAATGGCGCGGATGTGCCGACCCAGGCGGAACCGGCTGAGCCGCCCCTGGAGGAACTCATCATCACCGGCTTCCGCAAGAGCCTGGGTGAGGCGCTCGATACCAAGCGCGATGCCGTCGGCCATGTGGATGCGATCATGGCGGAGGACATGGCCGACTTCCCGGACATGAACCTCGCCGAGTCCATCCAGCGCGTGCCCGGCGTCGCCATCGACCGCGACGCGGGCGAGGGACGGCAGATCACCCTGCGCGGCCTGGGCCCGACCTTCACCCGTGTGACTCTGAACGGGATGGAGACGCTCGGCACGACCGGCGGCACGGATAGCTCGGGCGGCACCAACCGCAGCCGCGCCTTCGACTTCAATATCTTTGCATCGGAGCTGTTCAACAGCATCACCGTCCGCAAGACATCCTCGGCGGAAGTCGAGGAGGGCGGCATCGCCGGCGTGGTGGAACTGCGCACTGCCCGTCCTTTCGACTATGACGGCTTCAAGATGGCTGTGACGGGGCAGCTCGGCTACAATGATCTGGCTGAGAAGGTCGATCCCCGCGGGGCCTTCCTGATCTCCGACACCTTCCTGGATCAGACGGTGGGCGCCCTGCTCTCGGTGGCCTATGCCGAGCGCACTGTCCGCGAGGAGGGGCACAGCACCGTGCGCTGGGAGGCCGGCGGCTTCCAGGATGCCGGCACGGCCGGGCTCCCGCTCGACGAATTAAACGAGGCGTTCCATCCCCGTATTCCGCGCTATGGTGTCGTCGCCAGCGAGCAGGAGCGGCTGGGTATCACCGGCGCCCTCCAGTTTGCGCCGACCAATTCGATCGAAATCAATCTCGACCTGCTCTACGCGAATTTCGGGGGCACCCGGACAGAGCATTATATCGAGGCCGTGTCGTTCAGCCGCCGCAATGCCTCGGGCATCTTCGAGACGCTGCCGCGCAATGTGATCGTCCAGGATGGCACGATCGTCGCCGGCGAGTTTGACAATGTCGATATCTGGTCGGAAGCGCGTGTCGACGAACTGGAGACGGATTTCTATCAGGCCGTTCTGTCCGGCGACTATGACGTGACGGACAGTTTCACAATTCGCGCCCTGGGCGGATATGAGAAGTCGGATTTCAGCAATCCGGTCCAGGATACCCTGCTCATGATCTCGCCGAATCAGAGCTTCGGTTACGACTACCGGGGCAATGACCGGTTGCCGTTGCTGGATTTCGGCTTCGACACCACAAATCCAGAAAACTTCATCTTCGACGAACTGCGGTCCCGACCGAACACGGTGCTGAACGAGCTTTATACGGCCAAGCTCGAGGGCGAGTACCATATCAGCGACGACTATGTGTTCCAGCTCGGCGGCGTTTGGAAGAAGTTCACGTTCGAGCAGCGTGAGTACCGTGCCGACACCACCCAGTTCCGTGGCCGTAGCGTCGCCGACTTGGTGGAACTGCTGCCCTTCGACGATTTCGGCCAGGGGCTGGACCTACCGAGCGGCCAGATCACCCGCTGGCTGGTGCCGAACCTGGACACCGGGTTCGACATTCTGGGCCTGGGGAACCTTCCCGTCGCTCTCCGTGAGGATGCGACGCAGGACGTAACGGAGGAGCAGCTCGGCGGTTTCGCCCAGCTCGATTTCACCTTTGATCTGGCCGGGCGTCCGTTGCGCGGGAATGTCGGCGTGCGTGTGGTCGAGACGAAGCAGGAGTCCACCGGCTTCAACAACGGCGCACTGGTCACCATCGAGCGCGATTACACCAACACTCTTCCCTCGCTGAACTTGGCGTGGGAAGTGACGGACGATGTCGTCCTCCGCGGCGCGGCATCCCGGAACATCACCCGTCCGGCGCTGGGCAATCTGACGCCCGGCGGATCGGTGGATAGCTTCACCCGCCGCGTCACCGCGGGCAATCCGTTCCTTGAGCCGTTCAAGGCCGACTCCTTCGATGCATCCGCCGAATGGTATTTCAGCGATGAGGGCCTGCTGGCGGCAGCGTTCTTCTACAAGGACGTGAAGTCCTTCGTGGCCACGGAATCGGTATTCATGCCGTATAACCAGTCCGGCTTCCCGCTGGATCTGGTGGACACCAACATCGTGGACCCGTCCGAGGAGTTCGAGTTCCGGCAGCCGATCAACGGGCAGGGTGCGGACGTGGTTGGCCTTGAGCTGATCTACCAGCAGCCCTTCGACTTCCTGCCGGCTCCGTGGGATGGCTTCGGCGTCGTCGCCAATTACACGTACGTGGACTCCACGGCGCAGTATGGACCGGTGGACAACCCGATCGAGTCCCAGCTTGTCGGCCTGTCCAAGCACTCCGCCAACGGCACGCTCTATTACGAGAACGAGACTTTCGGCGCTCGCATCTCGGTCAATTACCGCGATGACTATCTCAGCCAGGTCCCGGGCCGGAACGGGAATGATGTCGAGGGCAAGAACTCCAGCATCAATGTGGACTTCTCCGCCTTCTACAATGTAAGCGACAATCTCGAGATCACTCTGGAAGCCATCAACCTGACCGACGAGTTCAACGACCAGTTCGTCGACTCCTCGGACCGCGTGTACGTCTATACGCATACGGGTCGTCAGGTATTCCTGGGCTTTCGTTACTCCTACTAACGTCGTGGCGCGGCCTTCTTAGAGGGTCGCGCCACTTTTCTATTCCTCACATGTAACCAGGGTTCTGCACGCATGTCGAAACCACCCCTCTCCGCCTTCCGGGCTATCCTGCGGACGTCCCGCGTCGTGCCGGTTCTGGTCGTGGACCGGGTCGACGACGCCGAGCCGCTGGCCGAAGCCCTGTGCGGTGCGGGGCTGAAGGTGCTCGAAGTGACGCTGCGCACGCCAGCGGCCCTGGAGGTGATCCGGCGCATGAAGGCGGCAGCTCCCGGCGTGCTTGTCGGGGCCGGCACCGTTCTCTCCGAGCGGGATGTGAATGCCGCCCTGGAGGTCGGGTCCGACTTCATCGTCACGCCCGGAACCACGCCGCGCACGGCCTCTGCGTTGTTGCGGGCAGGCATTCCGGTAATGCCCGGCGTTTCCACCCCCAGCGAGGCCTTGGCCCGGCTGGAGGAAGGGTTCGAAATCCTGAAGTTCTTCCCTGCGGAGCAGTATGGCGGCCTTGCCACCCTGAAGGCCATGGCCGGCCCGCTGGCCGGAATCCAGTTCTGCCCCACGGGCGGTGTCGGCCGGGCAGAGACGCCCGAATATCTGGCGCAGCCGAACGTCATTGCTGTGGGTGGTTCCTGGGTGGCGCCGGCGGCGCTGCTGAAGGCCGGGGATTGGGCTGCCATCGCCGCCAACGCCGCCACTGCCGCCGGGATGGGGCAGGGGTGATGTTTCGGTAACCGGGTTTCATGGCCGACCCCGCCGATCCTTTCCTGCGGCGCACCTGGGACGGCCATGATGAACGGCCTGCTTGTCACCTTCGCAGGGCGGGCCGCAGAACTCGATCCGGGCGCAAGCCCGGATTTTTTTATGGCCGGGCTCAGTCCGCCGCCGTGATCAGGGGGCAGTTCCCCACAAGGAGCTGACCCGCGAAAAAGGAAAAGCCCCGGCGGGATGGCCTGCCGGGGCTTTGTCCTTGTATCCGCCGATGACTTCGCCGCGGGGGAGGGAGGGTCAGCCCATCAGCTGGGGCAGCAGCAAGGACAGGGCCGGGATAAAGGTCACGAGCATCAGGGCGGCGATCAGGGCCAGATAGAAGGGCCACATGGTTCGCACCGCCTGCTCCACCCGGATGCGGCCGATGGCGGCCCCGACGAACAGCACCGACCCGACCGGCGGTGTGACGAGGCCGATACCCAGGTTCAGCATCATGATGATGCCGAAATGCACCGGGTCTACGCCCATGGATTGCGCCACCGGCAGGAAGATTGGCGTCGTGATCACGATCAGTGGCGCCATGTCCATGAAGGTGCCGAGGATCAGCAGCATGATGTTGATGATCAGCAGCACGATGATGGGGTTGTCGGAGAGAAGCTGGATGAAGCCAGCCAGATGCATCGGTGCCTGCAGCAGCGCCACCAGCCAGCCGAACGCGCCGGCCCCGCCGATGATCAGCATGACCATGGCGGTCGTCCGCACCGCCCCAGTCACCG
The DNA here is from genome assembly GCF_003568845.1 of Indioceanicola profundi. Taxonomy (NCBI): domain Bacteria; kingdom Pseudomonadati; phylum Pseudomonadota; class Alphaproteobacteria; order Rhodospirillales; family Azospirillaceae; genus Indioceanicola; species Indioceanicola profundi. The sequence goes on from NZ_CP030127.1 coordinate 549,886, forward strand.
CTGCCTTGAACCCGTTCCAACCCAGGGACCGGTAGACCAGCGTTCCGACAATCAGTGTGTAGATCACGGCGACCGCCGAGCTTTCCGTCGGGGTGAAGACGCCGCCCAGCACGCCGATGATGATGATGCCAGCGGTCATCAGGCCAGGAATCGCCATGCCCAGCGAATGCAGGAAGGCGCCCCAACCGGGAAAGCATCCCGGTGGATAGCCGCGCCGCACGGCCACCGCCCAGGCTGCGAACATCAGCAAGGCGCCCGTCAGCAGCCCCGGCACCACTCCGGCCAGGAACAGATCCTGGACCGAGACGCCGACGCCGGCCGCGGCCGCATAGATGATCATGTTGTGGGAGGGTGGAATCAGGATGCCGGTGATTGCGGCTGTGGAGGTGACGTTAACCGCATAGTCCGGATCGTACCCCTTCTCCTTCATCAGGGGCATCAGGGTGGAGCCCATGGCCGAGACGCTGGCAATGGGTGATCCCGAGACGGCGCCGAACAGCATTGAGGCGCCGACATTCACCTGTCCCAGGCCGCCGCGGGCGCGGCCTAGCACAGCATCCGCCACCTCCACGATCCGGCGGGCGATGCCGGCCTGGTGCATCAGGTCGCCGGCGAAGATGAAGAACGGGATGGCGATCAGCACGAAAATGTTCATGCCGGCGACCATCTGCTGGAAGCCCACCACCAGCGGGATGTCCAGCATCAGGAAGGTAACCAGCGATGCGCCCAGCAACGCAAATGCCACTGGAACCCCAAGGGCCAGCAACGCGAAAAGGCTGAGCATGAGGACGGTCAGCGCCATAGCGGTTCAACCTTTCGTCCAAGCATGCCCGCCAGGATGTGTTCCAGCGCGAACAGCGCGATCAGCAGCCCGGCAAGCGAGATGGGCACGTAGGCGACGCCGCGCGGCAGCGACAGCGTCGGGATGTTATGGCCCCAGGTGGCGATGGTCAGTTCCGCCCCGCATGCAGCCATGGTGAGGCCGAGCGTCAGCACGACCAGATTGGAAATCACCTCCATCCGGGCGCGGGCGGCTGGCGTTACAGCGTCTTCCACCGCCGTGATGCGGATGTGGAAGCGCTCCCGCACGCCGGCCGCAGCCGCGAGGCTGATGTACCAGATCATCAGAACCAGGCTGGCCTGTTCCGCCCAAGTAGGGCTGGCCTCCAGGGCGTAGCGGGCAAAAACCTGCCAGCCGATGATCGCGGTCATCAGCACCAAACCGGCCCCGGCGAACCAAAGGAACGCCGTACTCAGCATGCGTGTGATCCTGGCAAGAAGGTCAAGCATCGGCGCCTCCGAGTGCCTGAACCTGCGCCATCAGCTGCTGCAGGAAAGGCGTATTCATGAAGCGGTCCCAGAGCGGCTCCATCGGGGCCGTGAAGGCGGACTGATCCACCTTGTTGACCTGGATGCCGGCTGCGAGCAGCCGCGTCTCGGCCTCCTGCTCCCGCTTGTCCCAGAGGGCGCGCATCACGGGTACGCTGTCCTTGGCGGCCTGCCGGATCGTGTCCTGATGGGATTGCGGCAGCTTCTCCCACCGGCGGCGCGACATCACCAGGGCCTCCGGCGCCATCACATGGCCGGACAGGCTGTAATAGCGGGCAACCTCGTAATGCCGGGTGCTCTCATAGGAGGGCCAGTTGTTCTCCGCCCCGTCCACAACGCCCTGCACCAGGGCCTGATAGACCTCGCCCAGCGGAATCGGCGTGGGATTGCCGCCAGCGGCGGCAATCATCGCTACATACAGGTCGGAGGTCGGCACCCGTATCTTCAGCCCACGCAGATCGTCGGGCGTGTAGACCGGCCCGCGGGTGTTGTAGAAGTGGCGCGCGCCACTGTCGTAGAAGCAGAGGCCGACCAGCCCCTTGTCCATCATCGAGTCCAGAATCACTTCCCCCGGCACGCCGTCGAAAGTGCGGCGGGCATGGGGGATGGACTTGAACAGGAAGGGCAGGTTCAGCACCTGGGTGGCCGGTGCGATGGGGTTCAGGGGCGCCAGGCTGACACGGTTCAGGTCGATCCCGCCGAAGGTCGTGATCTCCAGCGTATCGTTCTCCGACCCCAACTGCCCGCCGGCATAGACGCGGATGGACAGCTCGCCGTTTGTACGCTCCTCCAGCATACGCCCCATGGCCTTCACGGCCTCCACGGTGGGGTAGCCTTCGGGATGGGTTTCGGCGCTGAACAGCGGACGGCTGACCTCGTCGCAGCCTGTCAGCGTCAGCGTCCCCGCGGCCGCTCCGGCAGCCAGGAAGCCACGGCGGGACAGGGAGGGGGAGATCATCTCGACACCGCCGGAACCGCGACGGCGTCGATGGGCGGAAGACCCTCCATCTCGACTCGGGCAACGGCGCCGGGTTGCACCTGATGAATGCCGGTGGTGGCCCCGGTGGTGATCCAGTCGCCTTCCTTCAGGGTTATGCCGCGCTTTGCGCAGTGCTCCACCAGGAAGGCCAGGGCGGCGAGCGGGCTGCCGGGCACGGAAGCGGCGCTACCCTCGCCGACGGCGGCGCCGTCTACAATGGTGCGGACCCGCATGCTGTCCCACGCACGCTCACGCCAGCCCACGATTTCGGACCCGATGATCAGGCCGGCATTGTTGCCGAAATCCGACGCGACCACCGCCGGGCCATGATCATTGATTTCCGGGAAGGGGCTGCCGGCCGGCTCAATGCCGAGATGCAGGGCCGCCACCAGATCCGCCACGTCGGCCACCACGTTGCCGGGTGCGATGTCGCGGGCCAGCTTGAACACGAACTCCGCCTCGACCGCGCCGAAGCCGCCCTGGAAGACGGGGAAGCTCACCGGCGCTCCCGGCTGCGCGGTCCAGACCGCCTTGGCGAAGACCGGACCCGCCAGCCGCTCCGCCCCGTACTGCGGACGAAGAGCCGGGGCGATCAGCCCGATCTTCCAGCCGGCGACCCGGTCGCCCCAGGCGGCAATGGACCGATCCTGGCAGGCATAGGCCTCCGCCATGGTGGCCGGCATCGTTCCGGGATAGCTGGGCAGGGCCTGCGCCGTATGGCGGGCGGTGACGAACGAGTCCGACACGGACAGCAGATCGAAGCCGGAGTCCGGCATGTCTTATCCTCCCCGGCGGCGAAGCCGCGCCGCCCTGTCTCTGTTGTTCGCCCCTTTGTGGCAGGGCGTTGTCAAACACCTGAGGAATGGTTATAGGAAACCGGTGTCATAATCAAGAACCGGGTGCTCGGCGTCAGATAGTTGCGGGCACCGGCGGCGCATCGGCGAACGGCAAGAACATGCTGTCCCGCGCCTGCCAGGAAAATAGGGGAGGATTCGTGAAGAAGAGTCTACTGGCCGCTCTGTGCCTGACCGTTGCCGCCTTCGCCGGCACGTCCCTTCCGCAACCCGCTGCCGCGGCGGACCCGCTGGCCTTCCCCGGCGCCCAAGGCTGGGCCGCCGAAACCAAGGGCGGGCGCGGCGGGCGCATAATCAAGGTCACCACGCTGGCCGCCACTGGCCCCGGTTCCTTCGCCGAAGCCGTGGCCACCAAGGGACCGCGGATCGTCGTCTTCGAGGTGGGCGGGGTCATCGACCTGGAGCGCACCGCGCTGAAGATCACGGAGCCCTTCCTGACCATCGCCGGCCAGACGGCTCCCTCGCCGGGAATCACCTTCATCCGCGGCGGGCTGGACATCGTCACCCATGACGTCATCGTCCAGCATATCCGCGTCCGCCCCGGCGAGGCGGAGCAGCCCAAGATGGGCGGGATGGACTTCGACGCGATCGCGACCCTTGGCGGCGCGTATAACGTCATCGTCGACCATTGCTCCCTGACCTGGGCGACCGACGAGAACCTGTCCGCCAGCGGGCCGCGTGTGCAGGGCGACACGCCGGAGGAGTGGCGGCGGAACACATCCCACCGCATCACCTTCTCGAACAACATCATCGCCGAGGGGCTGGCCTATTCCTCCCATGCGAAGGGGGAGCATTCCAAGGGCTCCCTGATCCACGACAATGTCAGCGACATCCTGATCATCGGGAATCTTTATTCCAACAACATGGAGCGTACCCCGCTGTTCAAGGGCGGCGTGCGCGGCGCTATCGTCAACAACCTGATCTACAATCCCGGCCAGAAGGCCATCCACTATAATCTGATCGCCCAGGAATGGGGTGACCATCCCTTCCAACTCGGGCAGATGTCGGTGGTGGGCAATGTCATGCGCGCCGGCCCGGATACCTGGGACGGGCTGCCGCTGGTCATGGTCGGCGGCTCCGGCGATGTGGAACTGCACATGGCCGACAACCTCACCATGGACCGGCTTGGCCGGCCGTTGCCGGAATTCGGTCTCTACACCACGGCGCCGATCAAGGTGTCCCGCCTGGATAGCCCGCCGGTCTGGCCCGAGGGGCTGAAGGCGCTTCCGGCAGAGGCGGTGCAGGATGCCGTGATCAAGAATGCCGGTGCCCGCCCGTGGGAGCGGGACCCCGTGGATGCCCGGATCGTGGCCGACGTGATCGAGGGCCGCGGGGCCATCATCGACAGCGAGAAGGAGGTCGGCGGCTATCCGGTGGTCAAGGAAACCCGTGCGCCCTTCGACCCGGCGGCATGGAACCTGGACGACATGACCCCGCGGAAATAGCCGCCCGGACTTATACAGCAGGGGTGCCGGACCGGCGCCCCACGGTTCCATGCGCATCCGCCGGAAACAATTCCGTATGTGGAGTCGAAAACCGCTCAACAAGCCGGAGGTGACGAAATGGGACGCGTCATGGTTTCCCTGACCCCGACTCAGTTTCATCACATCAGGAGCCATCTTCCCGCAGTGTCCAAGTCGTGTCTGCGGGACGTCTACGGCATCAGCGAGACCACTTGGCGAAGACTCAGGGATGGGCGACCGATACGCGCCGCCACGTTCCACCGCCTCATGCATTCCGTCGCGGATGGGCGGATGGAGCGGAACGGCGTCGCGCCGCTCCGCAGCGGCGGATGCGGGGAGACGACCGGAAACATGATCGTGGTCAGCCGCACGCAGTTCCTGGAACTCAGGAACCACCTGCCCGCGGCCACCAAGGCCTGCCTTCAGGAAACCTACGGCATCAGCGAGGGAACTTGGCGGCGGATGCGGGAGGGGCAGCCCATCCGTCTCCGGACATTCAGCCGGATCATGAAGGCGTTGGATGCCCGCAGGGAACAGGCGCTGGCTTTACCGGTGTAATCGAAAGGATTGCCTGTAATCGGCAAGCTTGTCCCCCGGACGTCAAGCACTCGTCGTCCGGGGGAGCCTCAGCCGCAGTCAGTCGCTTCCGGCGGGCACCGGAACCGGTCCCGCCACATGGCCGGCCCGTGTGGTCAGGCGGCGGATGACCACATAGAAGACGGGCGTGAACACCAGACCGAAGAAGGTGACGCCCAGCATGCCGAAGAACACGGCGGTGCCAATGGCCTGCCGCATCTCCGCACCGGCGCCGCTGGCGATCATCAGCGGCACCACGCCCAGGATGAAGGCGAAGCTGGTCATCAGGATCGGCCGCAGGCGCAGGCGGCAGGCCTCGATCACCGCATCGAAGCGATCGCGACCCTCCGCCTCCAGCTGGCGCGCGAACTCCACGATCAGGATGGCGTTCTTGGAGGCGAGGCCAACCAGCACCACGAAGCCGATCTGGGTCAGGATGTTGTTGTCCATGCCCCGCATCATCACCCCGCCAATGGCCGAGAGAAGGCACATCGGCACGATCAGGATGATGGCGAAGGGCAGGGACCAGCTCTCATACTGCGCCGCCAGCACCAGGAAGACGAAGAAGACGCAGAGCGGGAAGATGTAGAGGGCGGAGTTGCCCGTATTCTTCTCCTGATAGCTCAGATCCGTCCATTCGATGCCGAAGCCCTCCGGCAGCGCGCCGTCCGCCAATCCCTCCATCGCCGCGATGGCCTGGCCCGAACTGAAGCCGGGCAAGGCATTGCCCTGAATTTCGGCTGCCGGGAACAGGTTGTAGCGGTGGACGCGGTCCGGCCCGGTCACGTAGCGGAAGTCCACGAAGGACCCCAAGGGAACCATGTCGCCATTGGCGTTCCGGGTTTCCAGCTTGGCGATGCCTTCCGGGTCCAGCCGGAACTGGCTGTCCGCCTGGGCGGTGACACGGAAGGTGCGGCCGAACAGGTTGGTATCGTTGACGTAGGCCGAGCCGAGATAAACCTCCAGCGTACCGAAGACATTCTCCACCGGCACTTCCAGCATCTGCGCCTTGACCCGGTCAATGTCGAGATAGACCTGCGGAGCCTTGGCGCTGAACGGCGTGAAGACGTTGATCAGGCCAGGGACCCCATTGGCCGGAATGGCCAGACCCCAGGCGGCCTCCTCCAGTGCGGCCGGTCCGCGGCCCGCACGGTCCTGGACGCGCATGGCGAAGCCGCCGGACGTGCCGAGGCCGCTGACCGGCGGCGGCGGCACCACGAAGATCTGCGCATCCGTAATGGTCATCATCTTGCCCTGGAGCGTCTGGAGCACATGGTCGGCCGTCAGGCCGTGCCGCTCCTCAAACGGGACCATTGTGGCGAAGATGGCGCCGGCATTGGTTGCGATGGTGCGGGTAGCGCCGCTGAATCCGGCGAAGGTGGCGGTATGGGCCACGCCTTCCGTCTCCAGGATCATCTGTTCCGCCCGCTTGATCACCGCGTCGGTCCTGGCGAGGCTGGTGCCCTCCGGCGTCTGGATGGCGACGATGACATAGCCCTGGTCCTGCTGCGGAATGAACCCGCCCGGCACGCGGGTGAACAGGTATCCGGTCAGGCCGATCAGCCCGACATAGACCAGTAGCATCAGAACCGATGCCCGGCTGACCCGCCCGACCAGCCGCCCATAGGCATCCGACATGCGGTCGAAGCCATTGTTGAAGCCGTTGATCAGCCGCTGCATCAGGCCCAGGCGCTGGGCGGCTTCCGCATGTGCGGTCTCATGCCCCTTCAGCAGCATGGCGCAGAGCGCCGGGCTGAGCGTCAGGGAGTTGAACATGGAGATGACGGTGGCGACCGCGATGGTCACCGCGAACTGCTGGTAGAACTGGCCCTGGATGCCTTCGATGAAGGCGGTCGGGATGAACACGGCCGAGAGGACGAGCGCGATGGAGACCAGCGCCCCGCCGACCTCGTCCATGGTGACCCGGGCCGCCTCCTTGGGGCTCAGTCCCTTGGCCAGGTTACGCTCCACATTCTCCACCACCACGATGGCGTCGTCCACGACGATGCCGACGGCCAGCACCAGCCCGAACAGGGTCAGGTTGTTGATGGTGAAGCCCAGCGCCGCCATCACGGCAAAGGTGCCGATCAGGCTGACCGGAATGGCGATGACAGGGATCAGGCTGGCGCGCCAGCGCTGAAGGAAGACCAGCACCACCAGCACCACCAGGAACACCGCCTCATAGATGGTGGTGAGCAGCGCGTCGATGGACTGTGCGATGAATTCGGTAGGATTGTAGATGATGCGGTATTCCAGCCCCGGCGGAAACGCCTCGGACAGTTCCGCAATGGCGGTCTGAAGCCGCTCCGCCGTGGCGAGCGCGTTCGAGCCGGGAAGCTGGCTCACCGCCAGCACCACCGCCGAGTTGCCGTCCAGGTAGGAGTTGGTGACGTAGTTCTGCGCTCCGAGCTCGACCCGCGCCACGTCCGACAGGCGGACGACGCGGCCGTCCTCGCCGGTCTTGACGATGATGCTCTCGAACTGCTGCGGCTCCGTCAGCCGGCCCTGGAGGCTGAGGTTGAGCTGGAAGTCGCGGCCGAGATCCGTCGGCGGCTGGGCGAGCTGTCCGCCGGCCACCTGGACGTTCTGGGCCCGGATGGCGGTGACCACGTCCTGCGCCGTCATGTCCAGCTCGGCGATCCGCTGCGGGTCCAGCCAGACGCGCATGGAATAGTCGCGCGCGCCGAAAAGCTGGATATTGCCAACACCCTCGATGCGGGCCAGCGTGTCCCGGACCTGCAGCAGGGCGTAGTTGGAAATGTAGAGCTGGTCGAGGCTGTTGTCCGGCGAGATCAGGTGGATGACCATCATCAGGTCGGGCGAGTTCTTGCGCGTCACCACGCCGAGACGCCGGACCTCCTCAGGCAGGCGAGGCTCCGCCACGGCCACGCGGTTCTGGACCAGCACCTGCGCCTCGTCCAGGTCGGTGCCAAGCTCGAAGGTGACGGTCAGGTTCATCTGCCCGTCGGAGGTGGACTGGGAGGACATGTAGAGCATGCCCTCGACCCCGTTCACCTCCTGCTCGATGGGAGCGGCGACGGTGTCGGCCACGGTCTGCGCGTTGGCGCCCGGATACTGGGCGGTCACCACCACCGTGGGCGGAGCCACCTCCGGATACTGGGAAACGGGAAGGGAGACGTAGCTGATCACGCCGACGACCAGCACGAAAATCGACAGGACGATGGCGAAGACCGGTCGGTCGATGAAGAAGCGTCCGATCCTCATTGTACGGCCTCCGCATTACGGACCGGGGCGCCGGCATCGGCCAGCGGCTCCTCAACCGGGGTCACCGGCGCGCCGGGGCGGACCCGCTGAAGGCCGGAGACGATCACCCGCTCGGTCGGCTCCAGCCCGCTACGGACCACGCGCAGCCCATCGACCAGGGGTCCGATCTCCACCGGCCGGTACTGCGGTATCCCGTCATCGCCGACCACAAAGACATAGCGCCGGGTCTGGTCGGTACCGATGGCGCTGTCGGGCAGCATCAGGGCATCATACTGTCCGCGGCCAAGCAGCCGGATGCGGGCGAAAAGTCCGGGGGTGAACAGCAGGTCGGGATTGCTGAAGGTCGCCCGGGCGCGGATCGTGCCGGTGGAACGGTCGAGCTGGTTGTCCAGGAAGTCCATCCGGCCCTCATGCTCGAACGCCGTCTCGTCCGGCAGGGACAGCACCACCCTGCTCTGGTTTTCCCGCGCGCTGGGCTGCGTGCCAGCCTGCGCCATGCGGACATAGCGGAGGAAGGCTGCCTGGTCGGCGTCGAAATAGATGTGGATGGGGTCCAGCGAGACGATGGTGGTCAGCAGGGTGCTGGCCGTCGTGCCGCCGGAAATCAGATTGCCCTCACTGACCAGATGCCGGCCGACCCGGCCGGAGATCGGCGCCGTCACCCGGGTGAATTCCAGATTCAGCTCCGCCTGGCGGACTTCGGCCCTTGCGGCCATGACGGCGGCCTGGGCGGCGGCGCGCTCCTGCTCCCGCTGGTCCAGCACCGTTTCGGACACGGCCTGCGACCGGCGGAGATCGCTTGCGCGGGTCAGTTCCCGTGTCGCCAGTTCAAGGCGGGACTCCGCCTCCGCCAGCCCGGCATGGGCGGCGGCCAATTCCGCCTCGAAGGGGCGGGGATCGATGACGAACAGGAGATCGCCCTTGCGGACGATGTCGCCGTCACGGAAGTTCACGCTGTCGAGGAAGCCGCCGACGCGCGGCCGGACCTCGACCTCGTTCACGGCGGCGAAGCGGCCGGTATATTCGTCCCACTCCGCGACCGTTTTCTGCAGCGGCGTGCTGACGACGACCTGCGGCAGGGGTGGACTTCCGTCCGCTCTGCTCTGCGATGCCGGATCGCAGGCGGACAGGAGAAGGACGCCCAGGGCCGCAAAGGCCCAGGACAGATGTCCGATGGAACGCAACTGTGCCATTGGCAGCCCCTTTTGAATGCGCACGACCGGTCGTTCCCTGACCGGCGCAAGGTGTTCTGCCGCCTCACGATGGGGCGGGGCTTTTTGAAAATTTTTAAAAGTCGCTTCGCGACGGTACTTCAGACCAATGCCGGGCAGCGCTACCCAACTCTACTGCATGTCGGGAGCAAAAGCCGCCACAGCATTGGTGTTAAAATTCGGCGTCACCGGGCGGTGGTAGCCGTCAGAGAGACTTCAGCGGACTGCGTAAGGGTCGGGTCATTGCGGGCCGCTGCACTGGCATCCAGCCGCACCTGCTCCAACCTGTACTCGAGAGCGTTCATCTCGGCGACCAACTGCGCCCGTTCGTGATGGGTGGCACCCTCTCGCGATGCTTCAAACTCCTTCAAGAGGCAGGCCATCAGGGTTTGCCCCGAAGCCAGATAACGTTCCACCGCCTCCGCCGACAACGGGTTGGGTTCGGGCGGTAGGGGAGCGCAAGCCGCACTGGCTGCAGCGGATCCGGAAACCAGGCCGGTCGCCAGCAGCGCAGAGGCCAGGACGAAACGAAGACCACGCATTCCGATTGCTCCTCGATCCGAGGGACGGCCGGCCCATGGCGGGCCGACTTAGGTGACCACATTGATGCCGCAATTCGCTGCCTGCGCCTGTGACCGTCCGCACAAGCAGCAGAATACGATCTCCTCCCGGAGATTCGGGTCATCCTGGACGGGGAATCCACGGCCCAGGGCGGCCTTCGGCCTGGGTCTGCGGCGGCCTGCGCGTGCTTTGTCGCTATTGCAGGGCAGGAATGCATACGGCCAGGATGGCGAATGGACAACGCCCAAGGCTGCCGCGCCGAGGCGTATGCCTGCTGCCCGTCTGATCGGATCATCCCGCTTTCCGCCCCTGTCGTGTCGACCGGCGCACCATTGGCGGAAGCGGGCGGGGAGGATTGTAGGATAAGGCTGGTTTTGACCGAAACCGGCGCGTTCTACGGAAGGCTCCATGCTATTGAGCTCCGCTCCAACGGCCGGTGGAGCAGAGCCGTCAATGGTTTCCGGCTGCCATCCGCCTCAGGCCCGCCAGAAGATCCGGGTCCTGGATGACACGGGGCACTTTGTGCTGTCCGCCCAGCTTGCCGCGTCGGCGCATCCATTCGGTGAAGGTGCCAGGCGGGGCCGGCTCTACCAGGGGCGCCGCCATGCCAAAGCCGCCGGCCCGGTGATCCTTGTAGTCCGCGTTCTGGCGGGACAGACTTTGATCCAACGCCGATGCGAAGCCGGCGAGCATGTCTTCTTGGGGTGGACCTCCCCCGAACTCTACCACCCAGACATGGCCGCCCAGGCTGCCGGGCCGGTCGGACAGAACGGCGCCGACCGAGAAGTCGACTACCGTGGCGCCGCTTTCCGCCGCTGCCTCCGCCACAGCCTGCTCGATCTCCTCCCCGATCAGATGTTCGCCGAAGGCGGACAGGGTATAAGAGGTGCGGCCTGTGACCAGGATTCGGGGCGGCCGGGTCTCCACGAACCGCACCGTGTCCCCCAGTATGTAGGACCAGAGCCCGGCATTGCTGGACAGAACGATGGCGTAGTTCACGCCGGTCTCCACATTCTCCAGCCAGAATCGGCGGGGAGAGGGGCTGTCCAATTCCACCACCGGTACGAATTCGAAGAACAGGCCGTTGTCGGCCATCAGACGCAGCCCTTCTCCGGTGCCGCGGTCGGCCAGCGCCACAAACCCCTCGGACGCCGGATACACCTCCCGCAGTTCGGCGTGGCTTCCCTCCAGCATCCATTCGAAGGCAGGGCGGTAGGGGGAGAAGTTCACGCCGCCATGCACCAGCAGCTCCAAATTCGGATAGAAATCCACCGCTCGCCGTCCGCGCCCAGGGGCCAGTTCCGCCAACCGATCGAAATAGAGCAGCAGCCAACTTGCCGTGCCGCCGATGGTGCGGATGTCGAGCTCAAGGGAGGCGCTGCCCATCCGGTCCACCTTCTCCGCCCAGTCGGAGAGGCGGGCAAGGTCGGGCGGCGGGTAATAGAAGGGCCGCGCCCAAGCAGGAATTTCGTTGGCGGCAATGCCGGACAGGTCGCCAGCCAGAACGCCGGGAGCGAGCTGCTCCATCGCCGTGCTGCCGCCCAGCATGAAGTTCAGCCCGCCCAGCACCCGGCTGTAGGGGCGGGCGCGGAGATGGTGGACGATGATGTCCAGCGCCGCCCGGCGGTTCGCCCGTACCATCTCCCGGCTGACGGGGATGTATTTGGTCCGGCCTGTCGTGGTGCCGGAGGTGGCGGCCAGATAGGGGATGTGGCCGGGCCAGCTCACATCCTTCAGGACCGGAAATACGGCCTTCCACCAGCCTTCCCACATCTCCTCATACCGGCGCAGGGGAACCGCCGACTGGAAGTCCTCGACGGTGCGGATACGGGCGAAGTCATGATCGCGGCCGAAGCGCGTCTGTGCGGCCCGTTGCAGCAGGCACATCAACTGGCGACGTTGCGCTTCCACCGGGTCCTGGCGGTCCAGCGCCCGCCCGCGCTGGCGGGCGTAGAGACGGAACAGGGGTGTCGCGTCCAGCATGGGCAGCCTCGTCTCAGGCTCCGGCCGGGCGCAGAACGGTTAGATGCGGCATCTCCCGCTCCGCCGTGTCGGGACGTAGCGGCAGGCGGATATAGCGCCCCTCCTGCCATAATGCGAACTGGTCGAAGAAGGTGCTGCTCCCCAGGAACCCGTCCTGCCCGCCAAGAAGGCAGAAATCATTGCAGTCCGGGTCCGCCAGGTCGCTGATATGGCGGGCGACAGCGCCAAGCTTGACGGCGTGCCTGCCGCTGGAAAAGCCGTGGGCGGTCTTCATCAGGGTCTCGTTGCTGCCGGCGGCAGGGACATCGGCGAAGCGGTAGCGCTTTCCCACCAGCGGCAGGGCGCCCAGCGGGTGGCGCAGGCGAAGACGGTGCATCCGTCCCCAGTTCTGGTGCCGGTCCAGCGCCTTGCAGGTCCGCTGGACCGCGGGCTTCATGGCGCGCGCCAGTCGGGCGGCTGACAGGCCGGCCAGATCCTGACGCAGCAGCGCCCAGGGCTCCCAGGCATGGGTATAGATGTCCAGATCCTCCTTGCCGTGCAGTTCGCGCAGCAGGTGATAGACCAGCAGCTCCAGCGCCACCGGCGCCTCCGCCTCCACTGTGAAGTGGCCGTCCCAGTCGCGCAGCAGCCCGACCAGCCGGTCGCGCGCCGGGTCCGTCGCGGCAGCCCCCCCGGTGGCCAGTGCAAGCAGGCGGTCGCGTATGTCGATAGCGGAGCGCATCAGCACGTCGCGCTGGGCCTTGCGCAGAACCAGCCCATCCACCTTGCCCCCTCCAGTCAGCTCATGCAGCCGCGCCACCCTGTCGTCGGGGGAGAAGAACCAGCCCACCGCCATCCACTCCAGCCCCTTCGGCCGGTCGTTGGCGGAGGCGACGACGCCCCCGTCCGGATTGATGCAATGGGGCAGGTTGCGGACACTGGCCATCCGCTCCCAATGCTCATCCGCCTCGGCGCCCAGCACCAGGTCGGGCGGCGGCTTGGTCGGGCGGCGCGGCAGGTGGGCGGCCATGCAGGTGCCGACCCGGCCCTGTTGGTCCGCATAGATCATAGTCAGCGCCGGCACGGCATAGCCCTCCAACGCCGAAAGGAACCCCTCCCAGTCCGCGGCCCGGCTGACCGAGAGCAGTGAGGTGAGTTCATCGCTGACCCGGTGGCCGACCCAGCGCAAGGCAAGGACGCGCCCCAGTCGGGTGGGGAGCAGCGGAGCGTCAGAAATGATCGGCTCATCCCCCCGGCTGCGTACAGTGACGGCGACAGGCTTGCCGCCGCGGACCCGGATCACCTCCCGGCGCTCCTGCAGCGGCGTTCCCGCCGGCACCTCCACCAGTTCGCTGCTGGCGGCATGCAGGCTGGTGCCGCCCCAAGCGATCCGGGGATTGCGGCCCAGCCCGATCACCGGCACGCCAGGAATCATCAGCCCCACCGCGTTGTGCCCGGGACTCTTCATCCCCGCCAGCAGCCAGAGGTTCGGCAGGGTGATGCCGAGATGGGGATCGCTGGCGATCATGGCGCCGCCGCCAGCCGTCCGCCCCGCCGCCACGGCTACGGAGTTGCTGCCGCTCCGGCTGAACAATCCGAGCAGGGCGGGCATGGAGTCCAGCAATGCCGGGTTCAGCCCGGGCAGGCCACCACCGGCGAAGCTCGGAACGCCGATGGCATCCTCCCCAACCATGCGCTCCCACAGCTTCAGCCAGTCGGGCCGGCCGGCCAGTTTCAGAAGTGGAACCCAGACCTTCCAGGTGAAATCGGTGGCGGCCAGCCGGCTCAACGCCACCAGATCCTCCATGCTCCAGGGCTCCGGCCGGAAATCCAGCAGCCGGAATTCCTCCGGCAGCTCGGGCGCGTTGGCGATCACATGATTGATGCCGTCGCGGAAGCCTTCCAGCCACTCCCGGGTCTCGGCCGGCATGCCGGCCATGATGCCGGGCAGTGCGGCGGGAACATTCAGGATGCGCAGCATGTGATCGACCTGCACCGCTGCCGGTCCCAGAACTTCCGCCAGCCGGCCCCAGGCCGCCCGTCGCATGAATTCGATCTGGGTCAGCCGCAGATGGGCATGCACCACGCCCAGCCCCACCGCGAGATCGCGGTCATGCTCCGCCAGGACATAGGGAATCTGGTGGTTGTTCCAGCGGATGCGCACCGGCGCTTGCACGGGAAGACCGGCCGCCGGAATGGCGGACAGCCTGTCCTGGAGGGAAAGGGCCTTGCGTCGGGTGCGGAGTGCGCGCGCGGTGATGCGGGCTCCCAGTCCCAGCAGGCCGAGAAGCGTGCGTCGATCGGGCATCGCAAACGGCAACAGCCTTCGGGGTCGTAGCGTTCCCCGCAAGGTTGCGTCACCATTCCAACGCGCTGGCAAGGAAAACGCCGCGGCAGGTCCCCCGCCGCGGCGTCCAACTTCTGCTTCCGATATCTGGCCGGATCAGCCCTCGGCGCGCTTCAGCGGCAGGGGCACGAAGCTGCGGGCCTCACCGCGGCGGACCAGCAGCAGGGCGTTGCGGCGGCCCTGCTTCTCCGCCTCCTTCACCGCCTCGCCGACCTGCTTCGGGTCGGTGACGGACTGCCCGTTGACCGTCTCGATCACATCGCCGGGGCGAAGCTGCTCCAGCGTCCGGTCGACTTCCGTCACCACCACGCCCTCGGCGTCGTCGGCGAGGGAGAGGCGCTGACGCCAGCGCTGATCCAGGCGGGAGAGCTTGAGACCGGCCACGTCGGCTTCGGCGCCGCCGCGGCCGGGAAGAGCGGCCTGCTCGCTGCCCGGAGGAGCGCCGACGGCGACCTCGATGGTGTGCTCACGCCCTTCGCGCCAGACCTTCATCTCCAATTCCGTGCCGGGGGCGACGCTGCCCACGGCGCGGGCCAGGGCGCGGGTGTCCTCCACAGCCTGCCCGTCCACCGTGCGGACCACGTCGCCAGCCTTCAGGCCGGCCTCCTCCGCCGGGCTGTCCGGATTGACGGAGGCGATAAGTGCGCCCTTGTCCTCCTTCAGGCCCAGCCCCTCGGCCAGATCGGGGGTGAGACCCTGGAGGGACACGCCGAGCCAGCCGCGCTCCACCCGGCCAGTAGCCTTCAGCTGCTCGATCACCGGCTTGGCGAGATTTGCCGGAATGGCGAAGCCGATGCCGACCGAGCCGCCATTGGGGCTGAAGATCGCGGTGTTGATGCCGATCACCTCGCCGGCCGCATTGAAGGTCGGGCCGCCGGAATTGCCGCGGTTGATGCTGGCGTCGATCTGGATGTAGTCGTCATAGGCATTGTTGCTGATCGCGCGGCCGCGGGCGGAGACGATGCCAGCCGTGACCGTTCCGCCCAGGCCGAACGGATTGCCGACGGCGATCACCCAGTCGCCGGGGCGCATCTTGTCGCTGTCGCCGAAGGTCAGGTGCGGCAGCGGCTTGTCAGCCTCCACCTTCAGTACGGCCAGATCGGTGCGGTCGTCCTGGCCGACAATGGTGGCCGCACGCTCCGTCCCGTCGGCGAAGGTCACGGTGACGTCGTCGGCACCCTCGATCACATGGCGGTTGGTGACGACATAGCCGTCGGCATCAATAACGAAGCCACTGCCCAAAGACCGGGCCTGCTCACCGCGCGGGCCGCCCTCGGGCAGGCCGGGGACGCCCGGCATGCCGAAGCGGCGCAGGAACTCCTCCATCTGCGGCGGCAGTTCGCGGGCGATCCTGTCCGGCATCTCCGCGGCGCGGGCGGCCGTGATGGTGACGACGGCCGGGCTCACATGCTCCACCAGGCCGGCGAAGCTGCCGGGCAGCCCGGCGACGGGCGCCGGGGCGATGGCGGCGCTGCTATTGCCGTTCGCGGCGTCTGCCGGATAGGTGGACAGGCCGGCGCCGAGTGCCGTGCCGGCCAACAGCGCCACGGCCAGGCTGCGGCGGACGGCGGTGGGGATGCGGCGAAGACTCATGGCAGGGTCACTCCTGACTGCATTTGAACTGCATGCTCCCGAAGATAGGGAACCATGCCCGTCCGCGGCCTGACGGCTGCATTAATTTGCGTTCATGTTCATCGGCGCGGCTCCAGGCCAGCATGACAGCGATTTCATCTTGCTGACATGACGCTTCAGCCGCGCCTGTGACACGATCAATGTGTCGGGTGCCGGAAACGGCCGGTGCGATTGCCCCTTCCCCCGGACGGGGCCGGTGCCCGGCAGCTCCTGTTGAGCTGAATCTCTTCGCGTTAGACTATCCCTGTTGATACCCCGCCTGACGGCCGGGCGGCCCCCACCGCCCGGCCGAACTTTTTGCAGGGGCAAGGGCGCGCCTGTAGAGTGATGCGCCGAAGGGACGGGCCCATGAAGATCCTGGTTATCGAAGACGACCGCGCCACCGCGGACTATCTGGTCAAAGGCCTGCGCGAGGCCGGCCATGTCGCCGATCACGCGGACAACGGCAAGGACGGCCTGTTCCTCGCGGCTTCCGAACATTACGACGCCATGATCGTGGACCGCATGCTGCCCGGCCGTGACGGGCTGAGCCTGCTCGAAGTGCTGCGCGCCACCGGCAATCAGACGCCGGCCGTGGTGCTGTCGGCGCTGGGCAGCGTGGATGACCGGGTGAAGGGGCTGCGCGCGGGGGCGGACGATTACCTGGTGAAGCCCTTTGCCTTCTCCGAGCTGCTGGCCCGGCTGGAAGCGCTGCAGCGCCGCTTCTCCGCCGCCGCACCGGTGACCCGCCTGCAGGTCGCCGATCTGGAGATGGACCTGCTGGCCCGCACGGTGAAGCGGGGCGGCAAGGCGGTGGACCTACTGCCGCGGGAGTTCCAGCTTCTGGAATTCCTGATGCGCAATGCCGGCCATGTAGTGACCCGCACCATGCTGCTGGAGAATGTCTGGGACTATCATTTCGACCCGCAGACCAATGTGATCGACGTCCATGTGGCGCGCCTGCGGCAGAAGATCGACAAGGACCATCCCGTGCCGCTGATCCAGACGGTACGGGGGGCAGGATACGTGCTGCGTGAACCGGCTTAGCTTCCTGCGCACCTCCACCTTCCGGCTGGCGGCCTTCTATCTGGGCCTGTTCACCCTGTCGGTCGGGGCAGTGCTGGGCGTGGTCTGGTGGTTCACCGCCGGCTTCGTGGAGCGGCAGGCCGAACAGACGGTTCTGCGGGAGGTGCAGGAGCTTCGCCATGCCTTGGCCACCCGCGGCCGGATCGGCTTCCTGCAACTGGTGTCCGACCGCAGCCAGGCGCAGCGCACCAACATGATCTATGCCGTGGCCAGCCCGCGGCTGGACATCGTGACCGGCAATCTCGCCCCCTGGCCGATTCCGGACGCGCGCTCGGGCTGGGTGGAGTTCGAGATCAAGACGGTGCGGGAGCCCGGCCCGTCCCGCCCGGCCATCGCCCTGGTCATCGACATGGGGAATTTCGGCTGGCTGCTGGTCGGCCACGACATGACGGAACGCTATCTACTGCGCGAGCAGCTCCTGACCGCGTTGATCTGGGCCGTGTCGCTGGCGCTGGTGGTGGGGGCGGGGGGCGCCGTGCTGATCAGCCGGCGGGTGGCGCGTCGCATCGACAGCATCAACACCACCATCGACCGCATCACCGCCGGAGCCTTTGCCGACCGCATGCCGCTCTCCGGCACGGATGACGAGCTGGATCGGCTTTCCGCCAAGCTGAACAGCATGCTGGACGAGATCGCGCGGCTGATGCTGAACCTGCGGCAGGTCACCGACAATGTGGCGCACGACCTCCGCACCCCGATGTCGCGCCTGCGCTCCCGCCTGGAGATGGCGCTGACGGACCAGAGGCTGAGCGAGGCGCAGCGCGGCCAGTTGGAGCAGGCGGTGGAGGAAATCGACCGCATGCTCTCCGTCTTCAAGGCCATCCTGGACATCGCGGCAGCCGAATCGGGCAGGGCGCGGGCCGATTTCGGCCCTGTCGATCTGGCCGCCCTGGCCGACAATGTGGCCGAGCTGTACCAGCCAGTGGCGGAGGAGAAGGGGCTGACGCTCACCCTTGATGCGGCGCCCGGCGTGACCGTTTCGGGCAGCGGGCAGCTCCTGGCGCAGGCGCTCAGCAATCTGGTCGAGAACGCAATCAAATATACGCCGCCGGGCGGCAGGGTTGCTGTGCGGGTCCTATCTGGCGCGCGCGCCGCATTGGCCGTGGAGGATAGCGGCCCCGGCGTGCCAGAGGCGCAGCGTGGGCGGGTGCTGGAGCGGTTCGTCCGGCTGGAGGAACACCGGGGCACGCCGGGCCACGGGTTGGGGCTGAGTCTCGTGGCCGCGGTTGCGCGGCTTCATGGTGCGGAACTGCGGCTGGAAGACAATGCGCCCGGTCTTCGCGCCATGCTGAGCTTCTCCGGCTGAGTCTTCATACCTTCTCCGGGATTGATGCAACACCGCATGGGGAGTTCCGCCAGCTGCCGTTCCATGCCAATTTGGCCGGCCCGAAAAGGCCCGAACCGTCCCGCGGACGGGGAGGGCAGATCCAAGAGCATGCGGAGGAGCAGTGCCATGACCCCCGACGATCCCGCCGCCCTGCTGCGCCGCCTGTTCGATACCGCCGTGCATGCGGTCGCGGCCGAAACCGCCGTGCCGCCCGCCCTGCCGGAGCCGCCGAAGGGCCGCACCGTGGTGGTGGCTGCCGGAAAGGCCGCCGCCGCGATGGCCGCGGTGGTGGAGGCGCACTGGCCGGGCGAGCTGTCGGGCTGGCGGTGACCCGCTACGGTCACGGCCTGCCGACCCGCAGGATTGAGGTGGTGGAGGCCTCCCACCCGGTGCCCGACGCCGCCGGGCAGGAGGCGGCGCGGCGCATCCTGGACATGGCGGCGGAGCTTGGGCCGGACGATCTGCTGCTCTGCCTGATCTCCGGCGGCGGCTCGTCCCTGCTGGCGCTGCCGGCACCGGGCATCACGCTTCAGGACAAGCAGGCGGTGGCGAAGGCGCTGCTGCGGTCGGGGGCGACGATCTCGGAGATCAATGCGGTACGCAAGCACCTCTCCGCCATTAAGGGCGGGCGTCTGGCGGCGGCGGCCTGGCCGGCGCGCTGCGTGACGCTGGCGGTGTCGGATGTGCCCGGCGACGATCCGGCGGTGATCGCCAGCGGTCCCACCGTGCCCGACCCCAGCACCTTCGCGGAGGCGCGCGCCGTGCTGGCGAAATACGGGATCGAGCCGCCGCCCGCCATCGCCGCCATCCTGGAGGAGGCAGCGGAGGAAAGCCCGAAGCCCGGCGACCCCAGTCTGGCCAATGCCGAGTTCCGCATGATCGCCACACCGATGCAGGCGCTTGAAGCCGCGGCGGCGGAAGCGCGTAAGGCCGGACTCAATCCCATCATTCTGGGCGACGATCTGGAAGGAGAGGCGCGGGAGCTGGGAGCCGCCCACGCCAAGTTGGCGATGGAGGCGGAGTCCGGCACGGTGATCCTGTCCGGCGGCGAGACCACCGTAACGGTGCGCGGCCAGGGGCGCGGCGGGCGCAATGTGGAATATCTGCTGGGCTTCGCCCTGGCGCTGGGTCCGGTGCCCAACGTCTGGGCGCTGGCCTGCGACACCGACGGCATCGACGGGACGGAGGACAATGCCGGCGCCATCCACCGCCCCGGCAGCCTGTCCCGCGGCCGCTCCCAGGGGCTGGACCCCGACGCCATGCTGGCCGACAACGACGCCTATGGCTGGTTCAAGCGGCTGGGCGACCTGATCGTCACCGGGCCGACCCGCACGAACGTCAACGATTTCCGGGCCATCCTGATCGGGTGAGGGCCCGGGGTCCGCAGCTCACCCGTTCCCGCACCGACCGTTCGTGCTAAAACAAACCTGACCCGCGCGCCCGACCCATGAGGCGCACCGCGAGAAGCAGGGACCGAGGAAATGCCGGAAGCCTATATCTACGACCATGTCCGCACGCCCCGGGGCAAGGGCAAGAAGGACGGCTCGCTGCACGAGATCACGCCGATCCAGCTTGCGACACAGGTTCTGGCGGGTTTGCGCGACCGGAACGGCCTGGATACGGCCTGTGTGGACGATGTCATCCTGGGCTGCGTCAGCCCGGTGGGGGAGCAGGGGGCGGACATCGCCCGCGTCGCCGCCATCAATGCCGATTTCGACCAGACCGTGGCCGGGGTGCAGATCAACCGCTTCTGCGCCTCGGGGCTGGAGGCGGTGAACATGGCGGCCTCCAAGGTCATGTCCGGCCAGTCGGACCTGACCATCGGCGGCGGGGTGGAGAGCATGAGCCGCGTGCCCATCGGGGCGGATGGCGGGGCCTGGGTCAGTGACCCGGCCGTGGCGATCAAGACCTACTTCGTGCCCCAGGGCATCAGCGCCGACCTGATCGCCACCAAGTACGGCTACAGCCGCGACGATGTGGACGCCTACGCCGTGGAAAGCCAGAAGCGCGCCGCCGCGGCCTGGGCGGAGGGGCGCTTCTCCCGCTCCGTCCAGCCGGTCAAGGACGTGATCGGCATGACGGTGCTTGACCATGACGAGATGGTGCGCCCGACCACCATGCAATCGCTTGGCGGCCTGAACCCGTCCTTCGCCGAGATGGGCCGGAATTATGGTTTCGACAGCGTCGCGGTGCAGAAATACCCGCAGGTGGAGCGAATCAACCATGTCCACCATGCCGGCAACAGCTCCGGCATCGTGGACGGGGCGGCCGGCGTGCTGATCGGCACAAGGGAGATGGGGGAGCAACTCGGCCTCAGGCCCCGCGCCCGCATCCGCAGCTTCGCCTCCATCGGGTCGGAGCCGACGATCATGCTGACCGGTCCCAGCTTCTCCGCCGAGAAGGCGCTGAAGCGGGCCGGCATGAGCAAGGCCGACATCGACCTCTGGGAGCTGAACGAGGCCTTCGCGGCCGTGGTGCTGTGCTTCATGGATGCGCTGGACATCCCGCACGACCGGATCAACGTCAATGGCGGGGCCATCGCCATGGGCCACCCGCTGGGCGCCACCGGGGCCATGATCCTGGGCGTGCTGCTGGACGAGATGGAGCGGCGCGACCTCTCCACCGGCCTTGCCACTTTGTGTGTGGGTGCGGGCATGGGCACCGCCACCATCGTCGAGCGGGTGTGAGCCATGACCAGCAGCATCACCATCGCCGTCGACGCCGGCGGCATCTGCACCCTGACCATAGACCAGCCGGGCCGGTCGATGAACGTGATCGACACCCGTTTCGCCGATGAGTTCGCCGCCGCCGTGGCGCGCGCGGCCAAGGACGACGCGGTCAAGGGCGTCCTGATCACCTCCGCCAAGAAGGATTTCCTGGCCGGGGCCGACCTTGTCGGTTTCGAAGCCTGGATGGAGGAGGCGCGCAGCCAGCCGGTGGAACAGGTTTATGCGGAGTTGAGCAAGTTCACCCGCACCCTCCGGGCGCTGGAGACCTGCGGCAAGCCGGTGGCCTGCGCCATCAACGGCACGGCGCTGGGCGGCGGGTTCGAGATCGCGCTGGCCTGCCACTACCGCGTGGCGGCGGATACGCCTTCGGCCAGGCTAGGGCTGCCGGAGGTGCAGGTCGGCCTGCTGCCGGGGGCCGGCGGCACCCAGCGCCTGCCGCGCATGATCGGCATCCAGGCGGCCCTGCCGCTGCTGTTGGAAGGCCGGCACCTGTCGCCGGAGAAGGCCAGGGCCGCCGGGCTGGTGCATGAGATCGTGGCGGCGGATTCGGTGGCGGAGGCGGCGCGGGCCTGGCTGCTGTCCGACAACGCCGCGGCGGTGCAGCCCTGGGATCAGAAGGGCTTCAAGGTGCCGGGCGGTGCTGGCGGCATGAATTCTGGCACGGTGCAGGCCTTCATGGCCGGCAACGCCCTGCTCCAGGCCCGGACCTGGCACAATTACCCGGCACCGGAAGCCATCATGTCCTGCGTCTATGAGGGCACCCAGCTCCCCATGGACAAGGCCTTGGCGGTGGAGGCCAAGTACTTCACCAAGCTGTTTCTAGACCCCGTTGCGCGGAACATGATCCGCACCCTGTTCCTGAACAAGGGCAGGGCGGACAAGCTGGCGCGCCGCCCGGCCGGCGTGCCGAAGGCGGAATTCCGCCGGATCGGCATGCTGGGGGCCGGCATGATGGGCGGGGCCATCGCCTATGTGGCGGCCTCCCGCGGGATCGAGGTCGTGCTAATCGACCAGAGCCTCGAGGCGGTGGAGCGTGGCAAAGGCCATGCCGCCAAGCTGCTGTCGAGCCAAGTCGCGAAGGGCCGGATGGAGCAGGCCGATGCGGACGCCATCCTTGCCCGCATCCTGCCCGGCACGGACTACGCGGCGCTGGCCGACGCCGACTATGTGATCGAGGCGGTGTTCGAGGACCGTGAAATCAAGGCGGAGGTGACCCGCAGGGCGGAGGCCGCCATGCCGGCCGGCGCAATCATCGGCACCAACACCTCCACCCTGCCGATCACCGGGCTGGCCCAGGCCAGCGTGCGGCCGGAGCGGTTCATCGGCATCCACTTCTTCAGCCCCGTCGACAAGATGCCGCTGGTGGAGATCATCCGCGGCGAGCGGACGGGGGAGGCAGCGCTGGCGGTGACGCAGGACCTGGTCCGGGCACTGGGCAAGACGCCCATCGTCGTCAATGACGGACGTGGCTTCTTCACCAGCCGCTTCTGCGGCGCCTACATGAACGAGGGGCAGACCTTGCTTCTAGAGGGCGTCGGTCCGGCGCTGATCGAGAATGCCGGAAGGCTGGCCGGCATGCCGGTGGGGCCGCTGGCCCTGGCGGATGAAACGGCCCTGGACCTCGCCTGGAAAATCTACCGGCAGTGGGAAAAGGATCTCGGGGCCGATTACGTCCCGGCAACCGGCTGGGATGTGGTCCGCCGCATGGTGGAGGAGTTCGGGCGGCCCGGACG
This sequence comes from Indioceanicola profundi, assembly GCF_003568845.1. NCBI lineage: Bacteria > Pseudomonadati > Pseudomonadota > Alphaproteobacteria > Rhodospirillales > Azospirillaceae > Indioceanicola > Indioceanicola profundi. The sequence goes on from NZ_CP030127.1 coordinate 572,879, forward strand.
AAAGGCGGGCAAAGGCTTCTACGACTATCTGGAGAGTGGGGAGAAACGCCTCTGGCCCGGGCTGGGCGCTCACTGGCCCCGGAAGCCGGAGGCGGAGCAGCCGGATGTCGAGGAGGTGAAGATGCGCCTGCTCTATGCCCAGGCCATCGATGCCGTGCGCGCCATGGAGGACGGGGTGCTGACCACGCCGGAGGATGGCGATGTTGGGGCCATCCTTGGCTTGGGGTATGCGCCCTGGAGCGGCGGACCCTTTTCGCTGATCGATACCGTGGGGGCGGCGAGTTTCGTCAGCCAGTGCGAGGCCCTGGCCGCCCGGCATGGCCCCCGCTTCGCCCCGCCGGCCCTGCTGAAGCGCATGGCGGCGGAGGGGCGGCGGTTCTATCCGCGGGCGGCGGCAAAGGCGGCCGCTTGAGGTGGGTCGCAAGCAGCGAAGCGGATTGCGACATGTGTTCGACGGATCTGGACGACGTCGCAATCCGCTCCGCTGCTTGCGACCTACGCCAGCCTACGGTTCGGCGTCAGGCACTGTCCTCCGGCGGGGACTGCATGTAGACGGCGATAAGGCGCGCCACGTCGACCAGGGCGGAGGCGTGGATGCGCTCATAACCATGGCTGGCGTCGATGCCGAAGCAGATGAGCGCCGTGCGCATGTCGTTGCCGGCTTCCAGCGCCGCGGCGCTGTCGCAGCGGTAATAGCGGAAGACATCGCGCTGGTGCGGGATGTGGAATTCCCGGCAGAGGCCGATCAGGCTTTTCGTCAGGCGCATGTCGAACGGCCCGGTCATGTCGGCCATGGCCACGGTCACCCCGAACTCGGACGAGTTCTGGCCCGGAGCCGTGGTGCCGTTATCAATGGTCACCATTTCCGACACGTCCTGGTGCAGGCCGGTGGAGGCGCCGCTGCCGACCTCCTCGCTGATGGTGACCAGCAGGTGGCAATCCACCGGCAGCTCCACCCCGGCCTCGAGCACCGCCTTGGCGGCGGCCAGCATGATGGCCACCCCGGCCTTGTCGTCCAGGTGGCGGGAATTGATGAAGCCGCTGTCCGTGACCTCCGGCTGGGGATCGATGGCGACGCCGTCGCCGACATGGATGCCCAGATCCAGGATGTCCTGCAAAGTGGTGCAGCGCTCATCGATGCGCAGCTCCACATGCCGCCAGCCGACCGGCTGGGTGTCGATCTCCTCGTTGAAGGTGTGGCCCGACGCCTTCAGCGGCAGGATGGTGCCGCGGTATCGCTTCGACTCCGCCATGATGGTGCAGCGCGCACCCTCGGCGAAGCGGGCGGACCAGTGCCCGATGGGCACCAGCTCCAGCCGTCCGTTCTCCTTCAGCCGCTTCACCTGGGCGCCCAGCGTATCGACATGGGCCACCACCGCCCGGTCCGGCGAATAGCGCCGGCCGGACAGGTTGGCACGGATGGCGCCGCGGCGCGTCATCTCGTACTTGATGCCGAGGCGGGTCAGCTCGTTCTGGAGAAACTGGATCGCCTCGTCGGTGAAGCCGGTCGGGCTCGGGATCGCCAAGAGCTGGCGCAAGGTGTCCAGCAGGTAATCCCGGTCGATCGGCAGATCCTTCATCCTCAATGTCCTCCGCGGGTATGTGGGAACAGTAGGTCGATGAACCGCTCCGCCGTCGGGGCCGGCTCATGGTTGGCAAGGCCGGGACGCTCATTCGCCTCGATGATGACGTAGTCCTCGCCCTCCACGTCGGGAACCAGGAAATCGAACCCGACAAGCGGAATATCAAGGGCCCGCGATGCCTTCACCGCCACTTCCGCCAGATGCGGGTTCAGGCGGGCGGTCACATCGTGGATCGTGCCGCCGGTGTGCAGGTTGGCGGTCTTGCGCACCGGCAGCACCTTGCCCTCCGGCAGCACATCCTCCATGGACAGGCCAGCGCTGCGCACGCAGCGTTCCGTTTCCGCATCCATTGGAATGCGGCTCTCCCCGCCGGTGGCGGCGGCGCGGCGGCGGCTCTGCGCCTCGATCAGCTCCCGGATCGTGTGCTGGCCGTCACCAACCACCTCCGCCGGGCAGCGGACGGCGGCGGCCACCACCTCATGCCCGATCACGATGATGCGCAGATCCTGGCCCTCGCAGAACTGTTCCAGCAGCACCGTCTCGCAATGGTGGCGGGCGCTGGCGATGGCCCGTTCCAGCGTCTCCTCGTCGCGGACATCTACGGTGATGCCGCGGCCCTGCTCGCCGCGGGCGGGCTTGACCACGATGCGGCCATGCTCCTCCAGGAAGGCCTTGTTGCCCTCGCCGAAATCGGCGACCGCCTGGGCCGGCACCTTCAGACCGTTCTTGACCATCAGCCGGCGGGTCACCGCCTTGTCGTCGCACCGGCTCATGGCAATGGCGCTGGTCAGCTCCGTCAAGCTCTCGCGGCAGACGATGCTGCGCCCGCCGGCGGTCAGGCTGAAGAAGCCGCCCTCCGCGTCCAGCACCTCCACCGCGATGCCGCGCCGGCGCGCCTCCTTCACCAGGATGGCGGCATAAATGTTTAGCTTGGCCTCATCCTCCGGCGGCGGGCCGATGAACAAGCTCTCATTGATCGGGCTCTTGGTCTTGAGCGCGAAGGCCGGGATGCGGCGGAAGCCCAGCTTCTCATAGAGCGCGATGGCCTGGTCGTTGTTGTGCAGCACGGACAGGTCCATGAAGGCGCGTCCACGCGCCTGGAAATGTTCCGCCAGCGTGCGAACCAAGCTTTCCCCGATGCCAGGGAAGCTGGCCTGCGGATCGACCGCCAGGCACCAGAGGCTGCTGCCGTTTTCCGGATCGTTGAAGGCGCGCTGGTGGTCCACGCCGGTGACCACGCCGACCACCTTGCCGTTGTTCTGGTCAATGGCGACCAGATGGGTCAGGGTCTGGCTGTTGCGGGTCTCGTACAGGAACTCAGGGGCGGGGGGCACCATGCCGCGGCGGGAGTAGATGCCGTGCGCGCCCACGGCCTCCTCCTCCTGGCGCAGACGCTGGATCGCATAGCCCTTGGGGCGGCGCCGGCCGGGGCGGTAGCCGCTCAGCCACAGGCGGTAGGTGTGGCTGGGGTCCAGGAACAGCTCCTGCGGCGCCCGGGACAGCGCGACATGGGGATCGTGCAGATACAGCGCGATGTCGCGCTGGCCCGGCTTCTCCTGCCGCATCACCTCGACCAGCCGGTCCAGGTCGCGGAAGGTATGGGCGAAGATCAACCGGCCCCAACCGCAATCCACAACCGATTCGGGGACCTCCTCGGGCATGGGGTCGGTCTGGGCAGGGGGGCGACCGATCAAGTTCAAGGTGGGGCTGGCATTACGCTCCAGACGGTGCTGGTGCGGCCCACGCGGAATGGTCATACGATCCTCCAGATATCGGCGGTTCTCGTTCGCGCGGAACCGCTCAGATGCCGTGCTCCTGGAACCAGAACTCGAGCAGGGCGACCTGCCAGAGCTTGGAGCCGCGCAGCGGCGTGATGTGCGCTTCCGGTTCCGCCAACAGCCGGTTGACATAGTTCTCCTGGAAAAGACCGCGGGAGCGAGCCTTCTCGCTGGTGACCAGATCGCGCACCAGTTCCAGGAAGGGGCCACGGAGGTACTTCAATGCCGGCACCGGGAAATAGCCCTTGGGACGGTCGATCACCTCCGATGGGATGACCTTGCGGGCGGCTTCCTTCAGCACGTATTTGCCGTCTTCGGCCACCTTCATCTCAGCCGGAACGCGGGCTGCCAGCTCCACCACCTCGTGGTCCAGGAAGGGCACGCGCGCCTCCAGGCCCCAGGCCATGGTCATGTTGTCCACGCGCTTGACCGGGTCGTCCACCAGCATGACCGTGGTGTCCAGCCGCAGGGCCTGATCCACCGCGCGTTCCGCCCCCGGCATCTTGAACCGCTCCGCCACGAAGGCGCGGGCATGGTCGGTGCCGTCGAACATGGCGGGGCTCAGCACCTGCCGCATCTCGTCGATGCCGCGATCGAAGAACACCTTGGAATAGGCGTCCACAGCCGCATCCGCGCCGGACACGTCCAGCAAAGGCGGGTACCAATGATACCCGCCGAACACCTCGTCCGCCCCCTGGCCGGACTGGACCACCTTCACATGCTTCGCCACCTCCTGGCTCAGCAGGTAGAAACCGATATTGTCGTGGCTGACCATCGGCTCCGACTGGGCGCGGACGCAGTTCACCAGCTCCGGCAGGGCACGGCTGCTGTCCACGAACAGCTTGCGGTGATCGGTGCCGAAGTGCTTGGCGACGATGTCGGAATACTGGAATTCGTCGCCCCGCTCCTCGCCTACCGTCTCAAAGCCGATGGAGAAGGTCTTGATATTGCTTTGCCCCTCCTCGGCCAGCAGGCCGGTGATGAGAGAGCTGTCCAGCCCGCCGGAGAGCAGCACGCCAACTGGCACGTCCGACACCAGGCGGCGACGCACGGAGGTGCGTAGAACCGAGATCACCTCCTCCTGCCAGTCGGCGAAGCTTTTCCGCTCGTCCCCCGGCTGCGGTCCGTAGGTGACTTCCCAGAATTTGGTCTCGGTCCGGGTGCCGTCCGGCTCCACCGTCATCAGCGTGCCGGGCGGCATCTTCTTGACGCCCTTCAAGATGGTGCGCGGGGCCGGCACCACGGCGTGGAAGCTCATGTAATGGTAAAGCGCCACCGGATCGACGCTCTGGTCGACGCCGCCGCCGGCCACCAGGGCGGGCAGGGAGGAGGCGAAGCGGAAGGCCTTGCCGCCGCCCTCGCCGGGCACCTCCGCCCAGTAAAGCGGCTTGATGCCCAGACGGTCGCGGCCCAGAACGGCGCGGCCCGACTCCCGCTCCACGATGCAGAAGGCGAACATGCCGTTCATGCGCTCGACGAAGCGCGGGCCCCAGGCATGGTAGGCCTTGATCAGCACTTCCGTGTCGCCGGTGGAGAAGAACCGGTAGCCCTTGCCCTCCAGTTCGGCACGCAGCTCCTTGTGGTTATAGATGCAGCCATTGAAGACGATGGACAGTCCCAGCTCGGAGTCCACCATCGGCTGCTGCGCCGCTTCGGAAAGGTCGATGATCTTGAGGCGGCGGTGGCCAAGCGCCACGCGCCCCTGCGCCACCACGCCGTGCCCGTCCGGCCCACGCCGGGACAGAACATCGCACATGGCCTGGACGGCAGCCACGTTGGGGGCATGGCCGGTCTTGGGTTGGATTTCGCCGCTGATACCGCACATCGGCTGTCGAGCTCCTTCGGTTCTTCACACGAGAGGGGCGCCCGACCCGTAAATGGGCCAAACACCAGGGATTCTCGCCCGCTCGCGCGGGAGGTTCCCTTCCTAAACACGGCGACAGGGCAATCGGATGATGCCGCAAGAGTGGTGGCCTTCGCCGGCGGACGCAAAGCGGACGGGTCCAGCTTTCCTGGCCCGTTCCTGACCGCCTGGCCTGTCGGCGCACCGTTCATATGCGGGGAGCGGAAAAATCGCCTGCATATGAGATCGCTGTCGCTGCTGCTGGCGCGCAGATGCGGCCGGCAACGACTTTCTACCTAGAAAGATGATACTTGTCCAATGCCACTGACGCATCCCGGCGTTGAAGCGGAGCGCCGTCCGCGGAAAGGACTTTGCACCGAAACGCAGATCTGGATCGGGCATGAGGGCGAGAGTCGATACCTGCCCTGATCACCTGGCGGTAAGCAGCCGCCCGGCCTTCAGCCTCGGGATGCACCGAGGGGAAGGCAGCCATGCAGGTCAAAAAATCGGGAATATGCAAGAACCGGCACCGGCCGGTGTTCATTGCTCCGACCTTGACACCGAAGCTGCCATGGCGGGAGCGGTCAGGCCGCTCCCGACACTTCCTCGCCGCCCAGCAAGGGCAGGTCCGGTTCTTCCGCATTGGGATTGCCGGGGGCGGTTTCCCACCCCAGGCCCGGCAGGGCGATGATGCGATTGCCCGTCCGGTCGTTGCGCGACACGATCACCGACCGCTGCTCCATATAGCTCAGCAAACGGCGCGCGCGCCCGGCGGAGCGGCTGCCGCAGGCGCGCGCCACCTCGGCATCGCTGGGGCAAGGCGCACGGTCCAGCGCCGCCCGTGCGATCAGCAGGAACACGCCCTGCATGTCCTCCTGCAGGCCGGCGGCGGCGCTGACCGCCTGATCCCATTCCGGGCTGCCGGCCGCCTTGGCGTCCACGCCGGCGCGGATCACCGACAGGCGGCGGCGGAAGGCCGCCATGTCCAGGCTCTCCCCGCGCACGCGGTGGATGCGGCAGCGGACCAGGAAGTCCTGGTACAGCACGGCATCGGTGCGGAAGGCGGCATCCGGGTCCGCCAGCACTTGGCGCAGGATATCGTCCAGCTTCTGCTCCATCTCCGCCGGGTCCGGCGGTTCCGCCTGGGCGTCCGCGGCAGCCTGGGCCGCGGCTTCCGCCTGCCGTTGCCCGGCTATACGGAGAAGCTGGTTGATGTCCTGCGGCGGGGGCGGCGGGGAGCGGCGGACGGGCTGGGCCAGCGGGGTCATCCGCTCCTCGTCCGTGGGCGTCAGGATCAGGTCGCGCGCATCCTCCTGCGGGGTCGTGGGCAGAGGCACCAGCTTGGGGCTGCCGCCCCGGCCGGCGGTTTCCACCGCACCGATGCGCAGCGGCAGGGGGCGGCGGGACAGGGCCGGGCCCAGGGCCACGAAATGCCCGCGCTCCAGGTCGCGGAACATCTCCGCCTGCCGCTTCTCCATGCCGAGCAGATCGGCCGCGCGGGCCATGTCGATATCCAGGAAAGTGCGGCCCATCAGGAAGTTGGAGGCCTCGGCCGCCACGTTCTTGGCCAGCTTGGCCAAGCGCTGGGTGGCGATGACGCCGGCCAGACCGCGCTTGCGGCCACGGCACATCAGGTTGGTCATGGCGCCCAGGCTGACCTTCCGCGCCTCATCCGACACCTCGCCCGCGGCGGCGGGGGCGAAGAGCTGCGCCTCGTCCACCACCACCAGCATGGGGTACCAGACCTCCCGGTCGGCATCGAACAGCCCGCCCAGAAAGGCGGCGGCCATGCGCATCTGCATCTCCACATCCAGCCCTTCCAGGTTCAGGACGACGGAGACGCGGTGCTGGCGCACGCGGGCGGCGACGCGCTGCAGGGAAATTTCGGTATGCTGGTCGGCCTCCACCACCACATGGCCGTACTTGTCGGCCAGGGTGACGAAGTCGCCCTCCGGATCGACGATGCATTGCTGGACATAGGGGGCCGACTGCTCCAGCAGGCGGCGCAGCAGGTGCGACTTGCCGGACCCGGAATTGCCCTGCACCAGCAGGCGGGTCGCCAGCAATTCCTCAAGGTCCATCGTCGCGGGCGCGCCGAGGTCGGTCAGGCCCATGTCGATGCTGATCTTCACAAACCCACTCCCTGGAAAAGCGGCGTGCCGAATCCTGATCGGCCGGCGGCACGCGGCCCTAGGGTATATCGCAGGCCAGGGCTTTCTTTCCAGTAAAGCAGGCCGGCAATGCAGGGTAAGGGTCAGCTCGCAGGTTGCTGCGTTTTTGCGCCTTCCGGCGGAAGTTCCCAGATCGTACAGCGCTGCCCATCGATCATCAGGGCATCCTGCCCGTATGGACAGATTTGGAAGTCCCGGGATTCGAAGCCCACGGCGATCTCGAACCTGGGATTTGCGATGCAAGCGCCGGAGAAGCGCACGAGGTGCCGTTCCGTGCCGCTTCCCTCCACCATGATCATGTCGCGCGAGACGGCCTGCCAGCTTCTGATGCTCCGCCGCATGATGCACCGGTTGCCTGGACCAAGATCCGCGACGTTCGGTTCCGGCGCAGGCGCTGCCGCCGGTCTGGTCCGCAGTGCACCCGCTGAGGGCCTGGAACACGCTCAGAAGCGTGGTTGAGGCGGAAATACCCGCATGGCCTGTCTCCCGCCCAGTCATTCAACAGAACAACCGGGTGGACCGAAGCCCGTTACGGCACGCCGAGTGCTGGATTGCTCATGCGGGTCGGAACCAGGGGCGGAGGCGAAGACCGACCCAATTGCCCGCGAGCGCGGCCGGCAACCAGACCCAGCCATGCAGGCTGCCAGAGGCTACACCGCCGAAATAGGCGCTGATGTTGCACCCCGTGCTGATCCGCGCGCCATAGCCCAGCAGCAGGCCGCCTATGATGCTCGCCGCCAGTATGCGCCAGGGCAGGCGCAGGTTCGGCGCGAAGCGGCCGGCCAGGGCCGCGGCCAAGAGGGCGCCGGCGATCAGGCCGAAATTCATGACCGTGGTGATGTCGGTGAAGATGCTGGACTCCAGGGCCGTGGCCTGGGCGGCATCGGCCCAGTAGTCCCAGAACAGGATGTCCTCATTCCAGTTCATGGCGACCTTGGACCCCCAGAGGGTGAAGGCATTGGTGATGCCCCAGGGCCGGCCGGCCACTGCCAGCGTCGCGAAATTCAGCACGGCCAGCGCTACGGCGCCCCACAGCAGCGGCCAGCGCCCGCGCAGCATACGGCGCCACAACGGCCCATCCGTCACGGCGCTGCTGTTCAGCTCATGCTGAAGCGTGCCGTGCCGGCGCTTCTCCAGCCAGACAGTCAGGGCGTAGACTGCGCCAAACACGGCCAGATTGACGGCCAGCGCCGGCAGCCAGCCCAGTTCCCCGATTAGCCAGACGGATTCGAAGCGGGGCAGGCTGTTCCACCAGGGCAGGTGCGGCGCGCCGACGGTCGAGCCGACGATGAAGAAGGCCAGGGTCACCAGCATGGCGGTGCTGCCCCCGCCGATGGTGTAGAGCGTGCCGGAGGCGCAGCCGCCGGCGATCTGCATGCCGATGCCGAACATGAAAGCTCCGGCCACCACCGCCGTGCCGACAGGGAAGATGATCCCGCCGACGGACTGGCCGAACAGGCTGCCATGGCCGAGCGCCGGGAAGAACAGGGCACAGGCCACAGCCAGCATCACCATCTGCGCCCGGATGCCGGCCCCCCGCCCGTCGGTCAGGAAAACGCGGAAGGCATGGGTGAAGCCGAAGGCGGCATGATAAAGCACGACACCGAGCGCACCGCCTAGCAGGTAAAGCACAGCTTGGCGTCCCGACACCGCATCGCCCAGCCAAAGGGCTCCGCCCGCCAACGCCAGCAGCGCCGCCAGGGCCGGCAGCCGGTTGACGGGCGGTTCGGTCGCGCTGCTCGCTGCGGAGGGCAGGGGCGCGCTGCCCGCCATTGCTGTGCTGCTCATACTACACCGCTAAAAATGTGGTTGGTTTGGCTTGTGCGAGTGGAAATGTAGGTTTGACGGGAGACCTTTAACAACCCGCCCCGTGCGCAATGTCGGCAACTCTCCGCCGCGCCGGGCGCGGGGCAGCGCCATAGGGCGGCCGGATCAGATCCATTTCAGCCAGCGGAGCAGCGCCAACTGAAGAAGCGCGAACAGGCCCAGAAGCCCGCAGACGATCAGAAAGGCATTGCCGCTCTCCGCACCCGGAATCCCGCCCACATTGATTCCCAGCAGACCCGTGACGAAGGTCAGGGGCAGGAACATGCCCGCCATCAAGGACATCAGGTAAAGGCGGCTGTTGAGCTGCTCCGTCAGCCGGTTTGCGACTTCGTCCTGCAGGACGGCGCCTCTTTCCCAGGTGGCGTTCAGCGCCTCCACATAGCGGGTGACGTCGTCCGCCACCTCCCGCAGGCGGAGCCGCTCCCCCTCGCTGAGCGGAGAGGAGTCGTCTGCCGCCAGTCTGGCCAGGGCATCGCGTTGCGGGGCGATGTAGCGGCGCAGGATCGCGGCCTGACGGCGCAGGCCGGCCAGACGGACGCGGGTGGTCCGGGGCAACTCGTCGGCATCGGGATCGGCCACGCTGTCCAGCACCTCCTCCATCTCCAGGATGATCGGCTCCATCATCTCGGTCATGCTTTCGGCCAGCATGACGATCAGGTCGCCGGGATCGGCGGGACCGTGCCCGGCGGCAATGGCGTCGCGCACCTGCGCCACGGCGAGAAGCCGACGCAGCCGCACGGTCACGATCCGGCGATCCTGGACCCAGATGCGCAGGGAGATCATGTCTTCCGGCTCCGCGCCGGGGTTCAGGTTGACGCCGCGCAGGATCAGGACCATGCCGCCCGCGACCTTGACCAGCCTGGGCCGGGTCTCCTCCGCCGTCAGGGCCTCCACCGCCAGCTCCGGAATCCCGCTTTCCCGCTCCAGCCAGTCCATGGTTTCCTGGACTTTGCGGTCCAGATGCAGCCAGAGCACCTCTCCCTCCGCCGGCTCGGCGAGGCGGGCCTCCGCCCAGCCCAGCCGTCGCCCGCCTCCGCGCCCATCCAGCATATGGCCGTGGATCAGGGGGCCGTCCGGCGTGATCGGGTCGTTGCTCTGGTGTGTTGTCATGGTCCGGTCCGCTGTGCAATTCGGCGCTGCGGGCGGACCCTACCATCAGTAGGCTTGCCGGGCAGCAGGACCGGCAGGGTCTATGAAGAGGTTGCGATAGATCGATTGCAGCGTTAACAGGGATACATCCTGCGCCCGCCAGATGCGGGCGGCGATCCCAATCGGGGCATGGCGACCATGGAAAGTCTTCTGGAAGGATACCGGCGCTTCCGCACAGGCACATGGCGGGTCGGGCGCGATCTCTATCAGCGCCTGGCAGAGGACGGGCAGCAGCCCAAATGCATGATTATCGCCTGCTCCGACAGCAGAGTGGACCCGCAGCTCATTTTCGATGCGGGGCCCGGCGACATATTCGTCGTGCGCAACGTGGCGAACCTGGTGCCGCCCTATGCGCCCAACCAGGACTTCCACGGCACCAGCGCCGCGCTGGAATTTGCGGTGACGCAGTTGCAGGTGCAGAACATCGTCGTCATGGGCCATGCCGGCTGCGGCGGCATTGCCAGCCTGTTGAAGCAGAGCACCGCCCCGACCGACTTTGTCGGCGCCTGGATGCGCATTGCCGAGCCCGCGCGCGTCAAGGCGCTGGCCTGCTGCGCGGGCGATCCGGTCAAACTCCAGACCACCTGCGAGCATGCGGCGGTGGAGGTGGGGTTGGAAAACCTGATGACCTTCCCCTGGGTCAGGGAGCGGGTGGAGACCGGAGCCCTCAAGCTGGTCGGATGTCATTTCGACATCGCAACGGGTGAGCTGAAGTTCCTCTCCGGCGGGTCTGAATTGCTGGAGCCGGACGCGCCCGGCGAGGGGATTGCCGAATCGCCGGCGTTCTAGGAACCGTCAGGCCGCGCTCCGCACCTCTTCGGCGAATTTGCCAACGGCGGCGGTCAGGCTTTCCGTCCGGGCCTTCAGGGTTTCCGACAGGCGGGTCATCCGGTCCGCGGCCTCGCCGGTCGAGCGGCCTACGGCCACGACCTCCTCGCTGAGGTCGGCGGAGGCGCGGCTTGCCTCCGCGGCGGCGGCGGCGTGACCGGCCATGTCGCGGGTGGCCGCATCCTGCTCGGTCACGGCCCCGGCGATGGTCGCGTTGACCTGATCCAGGTCCAGGATCACGGTGGCGATCTCCTCAATGGCGGCCACCGCCTCATCCGTGCTCTTGCGGATGGCGGCGATCTTGGCTCCGACTTCCTGGGCGGAGCGGGCGGACTGCCCGGCCAGATTCTTCACCTCGTTGGCGACCACGTTGAAGCCCTTGCCGGCCTCTCCGGCGCGGGAGGCCTCGATCGTGGCGTTGAGGGCCAGGAGCTGGGTCTGTGCGGCCAGTTCGCTGATGGCGTCCAGCACGCTGTCGATGCTGCGGGTCGTCTCCACCAGGCTGCCGACGATATGCCGGGTCTCGCGCGCCCGCTCGGCCGCCCGGTGGCTGACCGCGGCGGAACGCTCAAGCTGCTCCCCGATCTCCGAGATGGAGGCGGCCAGTTCGCCGGTGCCGGCGGCCAGCGTCTCCACATTCATGGACGCCCCCTCGCTGGAGCGGCTGACGCCCACCGCGATATCGATCCCCTTGCGGGCGAAGCCGCGGAGGTTCTCGGCATCCTCGGCAGCCAGTCTGGCAGCGTCCGACACCTCCACCGCCAGCCGGCCGACCTCCGCCTCCAGCTTGTCGGCGACCTGCATCAGCACGGCCATCCGTTCCTCCCGCGCCTTGGCGGCCAGCATCTCCCGCTCCTGTGTGGCGGCTTCCACCTCATCCCTGGCGTGGTGGGCGTCGTCCAGGGCGGCCTGCGATGCCAGGAAGGCGCGGGACAGGGTGGTGGCGAGCCAGAGCAGTAGGGCCGTCTCGAACAGCACCAGCCAGATATGCAGGCCCAGGCGCAGCACCTCCAGCCCGCCCGGCATCAGATAGTCCGGCGCCAGCAACGCCGCCAGCAGGTGATGTGCCACGACCGCGCCCGCGGCGGCCACGATGGCGGCCCGATCGCAGAAGCCCGCGACCACGGCCAGCAGCACGAAGAAGTAAATATGCAGGTCGCCCTGCCAGGGATGGCCCTGGAAAGCGACCATTGCCGCACCTGCGGCCAGCGGCAGAGCGGCGCCCAGCACCACCCGCTCCGCCACTGTGTCCCGCAGCAGCCGCCAGGCGCACAGGGCGATGATGAACAGCGTGCCGGTCAGCAGGGCCGCATGGCCGCTGAAGCCGGAGGTCAGCAGCCATTCGCCAGCCGCGATCGACGGCACCTGGACCAGAAGCAGGCCCAGGATGAGCAGGGCGGTGAGATGGCGGATGTGGCGCAACTGGGTCATGTGCAGGTCTCCGGGCGGGACAGTGCGGGATCGGGGGAGCAGTCCAGGCGCATGAGGTCGGTGAGCGGCATGGGGCGTCCGAACAGCCAGCCCTGGCCATACTGGCAGCCCAGGCGCAGTAGTTTCTCCGCCTGCTCGGCGGTTTCCACACCTTCTGCCACGATGGCCCGGTCCAAGGCGCCGCCAAGAGCCACGACCATGCGTACGATCTCCGCATCCTCGGTCTCGGCATCCATGCCGGCGATGAAGGAGCGGTCAATCTTGATCTCGTCGGCGGGAAGCTGGCGCAGGCTGGCCAGGGTGGCGAATCCGGTACCGAAATCATCCAGGGCCACGGTGAGGCCCAGGGCGCGGAGTTCAGACAAGGTGCGGCGGGCCGTACCGGCATCGCTGGCCAGCGCCGTCTCCGTCACTTCGATCAGGAGGTCGGAGGGGCGCAGCCCATAGGCGTCGAGCAGGCCCGCAACATGCTGCGCCAGCCCGGGATGGGTGAGCTGGAGGGGCGAGACGTTCGCAGCGAAGGGAATCGGCGGAAGGTTGGCGGCTTTCCAGGCGGCGGCGGCTCCGGCCACCTGCTCCAGGACCCAGCCGCCGATCTCCTCGATCAGGCCAAGCTCCTCCGCCATGGGGATGAAGGTGGCCGGCGGCACCGGCCCGATGACCGGGTCCGTCCAGCGGATCAGCGCTTCGGCCCCGGCCAGCTGGCCGGTACGCAGATCGATGCGCGGCTGGAACGCCAGGGCGAACGCCTTCGTCCTTACGGCTTGGCGCAGGGCCGCCTCGATCCGAAGTCGTGCCTTCATCTGTTCGGAAGCCGTGCTGCTGAAGGAGGAGCAGCGGTTTGCGCCCAGCTTCTGCGCTTCATCCACGGCCGCCGCAGCATGGCGCAGCAGCATATCGGCGCTGGTTCCATCCACCGGGGAGGCGGCAAGTCCGACGGAACTGGTCAGGGGGGCGCCTAAGCCGCAGCCCGCGCCCGCGGCGGTGACGGCCTGCTGAAGCACCCTCGCCAACGCTGGAAGCTGATGTGGCGGGCGCGACGGGGTCATTACGGCGAATTCGTCGCCGGACAGGCGGGAGACCAGCTCTGTCGGACGTAGCCGGCCCCGCAGCCCCCGGGCCGCGGCGATCAGAACGCGGTCGCCGGCAGCATGTCCGAAGTGCTCATTGATGCGGCGGAAATTATCGATGTTCAGCACGATCAGGCCGACCGTGCTCCCCGTGCGGGCCGCGTCCCTCATGGCCTGGGCGAGCCGGTCGGTGAAATAGCTCCTGTTCGGCAGCCCGGTGAGCGCATCGAAGCGCGATTGCCGCTCAGCCCTGCTCCGTGCCCGGCGGTGCTCCGTCACGTCGGTGAAGACGGCAATGTGGCGCACGGCGCCGCTCTGCGGATCGGCGATCCGGAAGATGCGCAGCCGCTCCAGATAAATGTCGCCGGCCTTGTTGCGGTTCCAGATCTCGCCGGCCCACTGATGCCTGGTCAGGAGCGAGCGCCAGATATCCTTGTAGAAGGCGGAACCATGCCGGCCGGAACTCAACATGGACGGTTTCCGCCCAACCGCCTCCGCCGCCGTATATCCGGTAACATGGGTGAAGGCGGGATTCACCGTCAGGATGCGGTTGTCGGCATCGGTGACGATCACCCCGTCATTGGTCGATGCCATCAGCGTGGCCAGCAGCGGCCCGTCATAGGACGTGGCCCCAGGCGGGCGCAGGGGCAGGCACATGAAATCGGTCAGCGCATCCATGATCTTGCAGTCCAGCGGCGGCCCGGAGGGCAGCCGTTCCGCGGAATCCGTCGGCGCACACGGTCCCACATCCGACCGGCCCGCGGATTTGATGCAAGTCAATAGATTGGCGAAATCGTTTGGATAGTGACGGGTTGGTGCGGCCGGCCCTGAAAACGCGAAACGCGGCCCCCGGATACCGGGGACCGCGCTCTGCTCCTCACGACCGATGCGCTATGGCACGGACGTGGCGGGATCGCTGTGCACTGCCAGCCCGCAGGCGCCACCCTTCGCGGAAAGCGACGGGGCTGCCGAAGGCGGGCGGCGGAGCCATGCGGTCCGCCAGCCGGCAGGCAACGATCTTACTTCGGCCGCTTGGCGCCGTAGCGGGACCGCTTCTGCTTACGGTCCTTCACGCCCTGGGCGTCCAACGTACCGCGGATCACGCGGTGGGACACGCCGGGAAGGTCGTTCGGACCGCCGCCCTGGATCAGGACCACCGAGTGCTCCTGCAGGTTATGGCCCTCGCCGGGGATGTAGCTGGTGACTTCGTGGCCGTTGGACAGGCGCACACGGGCGACCTTACGCAGTGCCGAGTTCGGCTTACGCGGGGTCACGGTGTACACGCGGGTGCAAACACCGCGAAGCTGGGGATTGCCTTCGAGACCCAGGCGCCGCTGCTTCTCTTCGGGCGGCTTGCGGGGGTTCGAGATCAACTGATTGATAGTGGGCATTGACTCTGTTGCTCCAGTCGCAAGAAGGCCAGCCTTCTAACAGGCCTCCCCAGCCAAATCAAGGGTGGTTGCACGTAAAATGGCGTATGAGCCATGCATCCGCGCCCCTGGAATGGGGCGCGGCCGGAATGGCTCTCCGGCCGCTTATATCACGCGTGGACGCGGCTTGCCCAGAAATCGTACTCGTCGGACTCTTCGATTTTCGCCTGGACGATGTCGCCCGGCTTCAGGCCGGTTTCGCCTTGAAGGAAGGTGATGCCGTCCACCTCGGGCGCGTCCCACTTGGTGCGGCCGATCGCGCCCTCCTCATCCACCTCGTCGATGATGATGGGCGTGGTGCGGCCGATGCGGCGGCGCAGGACACGGGCGCTGATGGCCTGCTGGCTTTCCATCAGGCGGTTGAAGCGCAGGTCCTTGACCTCCTCCGGCACGAATCCGCCGAGGTCATTGGCCTTGGCCCCGTCCACATGCTCATAGCGGAAGCAGCCGACGCGGTCGATCTCCGCCTCTTCCAGCCATTGCAGCATGAACTCGAAATCCCCGTCCGTCTCGGTAGGGAAGCCGACGATGAAGGTGCTGCGGATGGCGATGTCCGGGCAGGCCTGGCGCCAGGATTTGATGCGGTTCAGCACCTTTTCCTGGTTGGCAGGGCGCTTCATGGCCTTCAGCACGTTCGGGGAGGCGTGCTGGAACGGGATGTCCAGATAGGGCAGCAGCTTGCCGTCCACCATCAGCTCGATCAGGTCGTCCACCTCGGGATAGGGGTAGACATAGTGCAGGCGCACCCAGATCCCCAGCTCGGCCAGACCGGTGCAGAGGTCCTTCAGCTTGGTCCGGTATTCCTTGTCCCGCCATTGGTCCGCGGCATAGCGGACGTCGACGCCGTAAGCACTGGTGTCCTGTGAGACGACCAGCAGCTCCTTGGTGCCGGCCTTTGCCAGCCCCTCCGCCTCGCGCAGAACATCGGCAACCGGCCGGCTGGCCAGCTTGCCGCGGATCTGCGGGATGATGCAGAAGGTGCAGCTATTGTTGCAGCCCTCGGAAATCTTCAGATACGAGTAGTGGCGCGGCGTCAGCTTCATGCCGCCCGGCGGCAGCAGGCTGGTGAAGGGGCTGTGTGCGATGGGCGCAGCCTCTCGTACCGCCTTCAGCACGGCGTCGTACTGCTGCGGGCCGGTCACGGCCAGCACGGTGGGGTGCGTTTCGCGGATTCGGGCTGGCTCGACGCCAAGGCAGCCGGTCACGATGACCTTGCCATTCTCGGCGATGGCCTTGCCGATGGTGTCCAGCGAGTGCTGCTTGGCGGAATTCAGGAAGCCGCAGGTATTGACGACGACGATGTCGGCATCCTGATAGGTGGGGGCGATGCCGTATCCTTCGGCGCGCAGGCGGGTGATGATCCGCTCGGAATCAACCAACGCCTTCGAGCAGCCCAGGCTGACGAAGCCGACCTGCGGGGACTGATTTGCCATTTGTGGGGGACCCGGTTCCAAAAACAAGCCCCTGATATAGGGAATCGGGGTAATCCGGTTCAAGCCGGGAACCCATGCACAGGAGGGACGGGGGCGTGCCGTTCTACGCAATCCTTAGGCCAGCCAGGGGCCATCCGCCCCATGCGCTCGGGTCTGCCATGCGGCCCCTGGCCCTGCTGGACGATTGTCCTACATAAAGAAATGGGCTATTTGATTGGCAATACCACACGCCGCGGTGTGGAACAGTGTAGAGAGGGATTATGAGCGCGTTCGCCGAGGAGAAGGTCATCTCCGTCCACCACTGGACCGACACGCTTTTCAGTTTCAAGCTGACCCGGGACCAGTCCTTGCGGTTCCTCAATGGCCAGTTCGCCATGATCGGGCTGCAGGTGGAGGGGAAGCCTCTGGTGCGCGCCTACTCCATGGCCAGCGCCAATTATGAGGACCATCTGGAGTTCTTCTCCATCAAGGTTCCGAATGGTCCCCTGACCTCCCGGCTGCAGCACATCAAGGTTGGCGACACAGTGCTGGTGGGGCGGAAGCCCACGGGCACGCTGCTGACGGACAATCTGCGCCCGGGCCGCAACCTCTATCTCTTCTCCACCGGCACCGGCCTTGCCCCGTTCATGAGCCTGATCCGCGATCCGGAGATGTACGGCAAGTTCGACAAGGTCATCCTGACCCACGGCGTCCGCTACAAGGCGGAGCTGGCCTATCAGGAGCTGATCACCCGCGAGCTGCCGGACAATGAATTCTTCGGCGATCTGGTCCGGGAGAAGCTGGTCTACTACCCCACGGTAACGCGCGAACCGTTCAAGACCCAGGGCCGCCTCACCGACCTGATCCACACCGGCCGGATGGCTGCCGATCTGGGCCTGCCCGATCTCGATCCCGAGCTGGACCGCGCCATGATCTGCGGCGGCCCGGACATGCTGGCCGATCTGAAGCAGATGCTGGAAGAGCGCGGCTTCAAGGAAGGTTCCAGCAACGACCCGGCCGACTTCGTGGTCGAAAAGGCCTTTGTGGAGAAGTAAGCCTCCACACATCGGAAAGGCGTGGGGCGGCGCCCTCACGCCGCGGGGGCGGCGCTCTCCGGGTCGGCCAGCCGCACATGTTCCGAGAGGGGCACGTTCATGGTGACGCGCAGCCCTTCGGGCCGGAAATCCTGTTTTGTCGATCCGCCTAGCTCATAAGCCAGGCCGGAGCGGATCAGGCGGGAGCCGAAACCGCTGCGGCTGGGCGGGCTCACCGGCGGACCGCCCGTTTCCCGCCAGGTGATCAGCAGGCGTTCCTTTCCTTCCTCCGCCGCGGCGTCGATGGTCCAGGACAGGTCGACCCGCCCCTCGGGCGTCGAGAAGGCCCCGTACTTCGCGGCGTTGGTGGCCAGCTCGTGCACCGCCATGCCCAGGGCCAGGGCCGCCTTGGGACTCAGTTGCACCGGCGGACCGTCGAGACGCAGGTTGCCGCGCTGCTCATCCCGGTAGGGCGCAGCCTCGCTGGTCAGGAGCTGTGCCAGCTCGACCTCTCCCCAATGATGCCGCGCCAACAGGTTATGGGTATTGGACAGCGCCTGGAGCCTGCCGGAAAAGGCTGCCCAGAAGGCGTCGGTATCCTGCTGGTGGCGCTGGCGGGTCTGGGCGGCGATGGAATTGACAGTGGCCAGGGTGTTTTTCACCCGGTGGCTCAGCTCTGCCATCAGGATGGCTTGGCGCTGCTCGGCCCGCCGCCGCTCGGTGACGTCCACCATCTGCACCACCATGCCGCCTTGGCGCAGATGGGCCACCGACATGATCACCGGCACCTTGGTGCCGTCCACGCGGAACAGCTCGGCTTGCCCGTCGCGCAGGGCGGCGATGCCGTTCTCGCTCAGCCCGATGCTCTCTGCCAGCGGTTTCCCCTGCAACCTCTCCAGCCCGCAGCCCAGCAGCGTTTCCGCTGCCGGATTCATGAAGGTGGGCAGGCCGTCCTGGTCCACCATGAACAGGGCGGTGGAGACGCTTTCCGTAATGGTCCGCGTCACCGCCGCCTGATGTTCCAGCCGCGCATAGGCCTCCTGAAGCCGGTCATTGGCCTCCCGCAGTTCGTCGGCCAGGGCAGCCCGCGCCTCCGCCTCCGCCCGCTCGGCGCGGAGTTGCAGGGATTCGCGCTCGCGGGACAGATAGTCGTCCAGGATGCGGCGGTTCTGCTCCGCCAGGAAACGGCGGCGCAAGGTGGCCCGCAGGCGGGCGCGCAGCACGGCATAGTCCGGCTGCGGCTCGATACAGTCATCCAGCCCCAGCTCCAGTGCGGTACGGATACGACTGGCGGATTCCGCCCCGCGCAGCAGCAGGAGCAGCGCCGGCCCGCCCACGGCGACGGACTGCAACTCCAAGGAGGTGTCCATCCCGTCGCCATCAGTGAGCCGTTCCGCCACGATGATGCAGTCGAAGGCCCGCTCCGGCGCGCGGCGCATGGCGCTGGCTGCATCCGGCACATGCTCCACCCGACAGCCCTCTTCCCGCAGAACCTGATCAAGGTCTTCGGCCCGTTCCGCCGGGGCGCCGACCACCAGCACCTCCGCCTTGCGGAAGGCGGCGCGGGGCAGGGCCATGCTGCTGTCCGGGTCGCGGTCGGTGTGGCGGAGCTGGTTGCGGACCCGCAGCAGAATCATGCTGTCCTGCGCGGATTTCGGCAGGAAGTCGTCGGCCCCGCTCTCAAGCCCGGCCTGCTGCGCCGCCGGCGATTCATCCGCCGTGAGCACGATGATCGGCATGGAGAAGGTGCCGACATTCAGGCGAATCTGCCGGCACAGCTCGTCGCCCCGCATGTCCGGCAGGTGATAATCCAGAATCATCAGATCGGGGAGGGAGCGGTTCAGCTCGTCCAATGCATGGGCGGCGGAACTGGCGATACTCACCGCAAATCCGGCGCGATCGAACATGTCCTCCAGGCGCAGGGCCTGCGTAAGGCTGTCTTCGACGAGCAGGATGCGTTGCTTGCGCATCAGAATGAACCCTCCTGCCGGATGCCGGCGAGGATGCGCAGGCGCGGCGCGATCAAGTGTAGCGGCAGGGTCGTACGCACCGCACCAAGTTTCGCCGCCGCGGCCGGCATGCCATAGACAACGGCCGTGCTCTCATCCTCTGCAATGGTCTGCGCGCCGACACGGTACAGCTCCAGCATGCCGTCGGCGCCGTCGCTGCCCATGCCGGTCAGCACGACGCCGATCGCCCGCGGCCCGAGATCGGCTGCCATACTCTTCAGCAGCAGCGTGCCGGAAGGGCGCTGCCCGCCCACGGGCGGAGACTTGTCCAGCCTGAGACGACCGCCCGAGAGGGCGAGATGATGCTCGACGGGCGCGACATAGACGCAGCCGCGCTGCGGCGCCTCTCCATCCGCGGCGATGCGCACCTGGTAAGGCGTGGAGGAACTCAGCCAGTCGGTAAATCCAGCCAGGAAGCTGCCCACGATATGCTGCACCAGAAGGATGGGCAGCGGATAATCCGCCCCAAGCCCGTTCAAGAGCGTGACCAGCGCGCTAGGGCCGCCGGTTGAGGCGACAATGCCGAGGGCAGCGTAGCTCTCGGGCACGTTCGGTGCCGTCCGGGGAGCCGCCTGCGGCGCGGCAGACAAGCTTCTGGCAGCCCCGTCCAGGGCAAAGGCCAGGTCCCGCCGCATGCTCTGCCGCACCACCTTGATCTTGCTCATGCGAACCAGTTGATCGCAGAGCCGCTTGGCAAGTACGGCATAGTCGGCGTGGCTCAACCCCTGCGGCTTCTCCACCACGGCAAGGGCTCCGGCGCGGAGCGCATCCATGGCCAGATGCCCGTCCTCCGAATTCACCCCGGCGGCGACGACCACGATGGGCGTGGGCCTGCGGCGCATCACCTCCAGCGTCGCATCCAGCCCGTTCATGCCCGGCAGGCGGATGTCGAGCGAGATCACGTCGGGCTGCACACGTTCCAGCCGGTCCAGCATCTCCTCGGCCGAGGCTACCGTCTCCACCACCGTGAGTCGGGCGTCCCTGCCGATGGCATGCTGGAGCAGCAGGCTGACGGTAGGAGAGTCCTCGACGATCAGAACACGGATGGGCGTCATATCAGCTGCCTGATGGTGGCCAGCAGCTCGGCCTGTTCAAAACGCTGCTTGACGATGTAGGCATCCGCCCCGAGAGCCAGCCCGCGTTGACGGTCCTCCCGCTTCGCCAGTGAAGTCACAAGAATAACCGGCGTGGACGATAGTTCCGGGTCCTGCTTCATGGTCTCGACCAGACCGAACCCATCGAGATGGGGCATCTGGACGTCCGCGATGACCAGATCGATCCGGTCCGACCGCAGGCGTTGCAGCGCCTGCATGCCATCCACCGCCAGCAGCACCTGATAGCCATGCGCCTCCAGGATGCTCTTCTCCAGCGTGCGGGTGGTCAGGCTGTCATCCACCACCAGCACCACGGGCGTGCGCGGCGTCTCCGGCCGCTCGACGAGGGTAATGCCCGTACGTCGGTCGGCGCCAAGCAACGCATAGGGATTCAGAACCAAGGCCACCCGTCCATCATCCAGAACCATGCCGCCGGACACGGCCCCATCGGTCGGCAGCGGATGGCCCAGATCCCGGACCAGCCCCTGACGCAATCCGACGAATCCGTCGCAGGCGAAGGCGGCCCGGCCGCTCTCGGCGCGCACCACCAGGATGAAAACACTCGACCGGCTGGTTTGGACCTGCGCCCCAGGCATTCCGAGTACGCTAGCCAGACTGGATAGGGGTAGGACCTCTCCATCCAGTCGGACCACCGGGCGCCCCTCCAGCATCTCGATGGCCGAGGGGCGGATCCGGTGCAGGCGGGCGACGCCGTCGGCAGGAATGCCGAAGATCTGGTCCTTGACCATGGCGAGCAGCACGGTCTGGGCGAAGCCCGAGACGGGCACGGTGATGCGGAACTCCGCCCCGCCTTCTGGCCGGTTCTGTGCGCGGACCGCTCCGCCCAGGCGCAGGGCCGCCTCCCACACCACCGACAGGCCCATGCCGCGCCCGGCCATGTCGCTCACCTCCGCCCGGGTGGTGAAGCCTGGGCGGAAGATCAGGCGCAGAAGCTCCTCTTCCTGGATCGTATCGCTGCGCCCGGAAAGAAGGCCCCGGCGCTCCGCCGCGGCGCGTACAGCCCGCAGGTCGAAGCCGCGGCCGTCATCCGCGACGCAGACCTCCAGCCGGCCGGCCACCATGCGGAATGTCAGGGACAGATGGCCTGCTTCCGGCTTGCCCTTGGCCCGCCGCTCCGCCGCGGATTCGATGCCGTGGGACAATGCGTTGCGCAGCAGATGCAGCACCGGGTCCTTCAGCCGTTGCAGCACCAGCCGGTCGGCACGCAGCCCCAGCCCCTCAACCGTGATCTCCGCCTGCACGCCCAGGTCGGAGGCAGTGGAGCGGACCAGGCTGCGCGTGGTGCCGAACACGGCCTCCACCTGCACCATGCGGGCATCGGCCAGATCGTCGCGCAGGCCGCCGCCCAGCTGGCGGGCCGTCTGGGCGGACTGCACGCCCGAACGGCGCAGGGTGCGACCAGCCGCGGTCAGGCTGCGCAGACGGCGGTCCAGGCGTTCCGCCACGGCCGTACCCGCCCCATGGCTGCTCAGGATGCGCCGCAGTTCCCGCCAATCCTCCTCGATGGCGCGCAGCCCATCGGCCATGGCGCCGACCTGCCGCGCCGAATCCTCCCAGCGCTTGGATTCCGTCAGCAGTTCGCCGGTGGTCTCAAGGATGCGGTCCAGCCGGACCGCTTCCATGCGCAGGGTCCCGGCCGCACTGTCCGCAGGTGCGGGGCCGGGAACCGGCGGGGTGGGGAGATTGGGCCTAGACAGCTTGACCGGGGCGCCGACCGGGAGGGATGACCGGCGCGGCGGTGCCGCGCCCAGATACCGGTCCAGTTCGGCCAGCATGGGCGCAGGATCGACGGGCGGCGCTTCTCCCGTCAAGCTGCTGGCCACGTCCTCCACCATGTCCAGGGCGGCGCGGGCGAGTTGGATCGCCTCCGCCCCGAGCGGCGTCTGCTGTTGACGTGCCCGGTCCAGCAGGGTCTCCAGCCGGTCCGCCAGTTGCTCCGCCGGCGCAAGGCCGACAGCCCGTGCCGCCCCCTTGAGGCTGTGTGCCTGCCGGAACGCCTCCTCCAGCGCGGCAGGCGCAGGCGCGGCCTCGACCGCGGCGTCCAGGAAAACCCGGATGCCGGCAAGATAGTCACGATGCTCGATCTGGAAGGCCTGGATCAGCCTTGCCTGGATGTCGCTCACAGCCGGTACTTCTCGAACAGTCTGGTCAGGGTCTCGCCCATCTGGTTGAGGTCGGTGGACGCCTTGGCGAGCTGATCCGTACTGGACGCGGTCTGCACGCTGGCCTGACGGATCTGCTGGAGACCCTGCGCGATCTGCTCCACGCCGATGCGCTGCTGACCGGTGGCGCCGACCACCTGCTGGAAGGAGCCGCTGTTCTCCTGGATGTTTTCGGCCATGCGATGGATCGCCTCTTCGGAGGCGAGCGCCTTCTCGCGGCCGACGGTGACGCGCTTCAGGGCCTCTTCGGTCAGCATGACCGAGGCGCTGATGTTCTTCTGCGTCTGTTCCAGGATGCTGCGGACCTGCTTGGTCGCGTCCTTCGCCTGGTCGGCCAGGGCCTTGATCTCATTGGCGACCACTGCGAAGCGCCGGCCCTGGTCGCCGGCATCCGCAGCCTCGATGGCGGCGTTCAGGGCGACCAGGTTCGTCTGCTCGGAAATCTCGTTCACCGTGGCGATGATTTCGCCGATGGCCTGGGTGCGCTCCGACAGGGCCACGATGGTTTCGGCAACGCTTTCCGTCTGGGCGCGAATGGATTCCATGGCGCTGGCGGCATCGCGCACCGTCAGCAGACCGGACTGGCCCGTGGCGGCCATGTCCTCTGCGGCGCCGCCCACCTGACGTGCGAGCTCGGAGACCTGCTGCGAGGACTGTCCGATCTCCTCCACCGTGGAGGTGATCTCCTGCACTGCCGCAGCCTGCTGGCGCGTACTGGCCGCCTGCTCCTGGATGGACGCGGAGATCTGGGCCACGGCCGCGGCCAGTCGCTCCGCCGTGGAGCGGGTCTCCTGCGTGATGGACTGGAGGGAGGACAGCATCTGGTTGAAGGTCAGGCTCAACAGACCCAGCTCGTCGGCGGAGATCACCGGCAGCGGCGGCTGGCGGAGGTTCCCCTCGATGATCCCGCGCGCCATGGCGACGCAGTTCTGCAGCGGGCCGACGATGCTGCGCGCGGCCAGCCACGCCACGATGGCCCCGATCACGATGGCGATGGCGCCGATCACCGCCTGCGCCACAACGGCCTGCTGGACCCGCTGCTGCGACAGGACGATGAATTGTTTGGCCGACGCATCGGCGGCATTCGTCGCAGCGACGCGCAGTTCATCAAGCTCGGCCAGGACGCGCAGATCGCTGTAGTCCTGGTTCTGCGTGGCAGTCAGCGCCTGCAGGCGGGATGCCAGCCGGTCAATGGCGAGCGCCTGCTCCTCCAGCGTCCTGGCCAGCGCAGGATGCGGCTTCGGCATGTCCACGGTCGCCCCCGTCACGGCGTCGACCAGGGCAGGACCGCCGTTCCGCAAGGATTGTAGGTTCCGTTCCAGGAGGCGCAGGCGCTGGGGCACGTCGACGGGCGCTCCCATCATGCCCGTCAGGGAGTCGATGTAGAAATTCTGGATCAGGTAGCGCTGTCGCCCCATCGCTTCCGCCTGAGCGGCGTCGCTCTTCTGCTCCTGCAGAATGATGATGGATGAGGCCAGCAGGACCAGGATCGCGGTGGTGAAGACAGCGGCGACAAGGAACAGCTTCATGCCGACCTTCATACTCCGCCACGGCCCGAACGAGCCCGGCATGCGGGCGTAGGTAGAGGTCAGGTCGGTCATCTGCGTTGCCTCGAGAAGTCTGGACGTTTTGGTCTTGGAACTGGTTCTGGCAGCGGCGGGTCAGCCGGTTTCTCTGATTTCCCGCTCCAGCGGACCGCCGAGGCCGGTCAGCCGTCCAGGATCGATCAGGATGAGCCCGTCGGGCGCGATCCCCTCGACGAAGGAGCGGTGCTGCGGCTCCTGATCGGGCGCGGAACCGGGAGTGACGAGCGCGCCGGTATCGATATGTGAAACCTCGCCCAGGGACTCTATCCGCAGGCCATAAATCCCGCCGGGGCAGCGCGCCAGCAGCACATAGGCCGGTGCGTCGGCGGCCGGGGCGGGATGCCCTAGAAGGTAGTGCATGTCGACCACGGGCAGGGGATTTCCGCGCCGGGCCGCGACCCCAAGCAATGCCAGCGGCCAGCCCGGCACCGGCGACCAGCGGTGCAGCGGCATCACTTCGGCAAGACCGGTCAGGCGCACGGCGATCCGGGACGGGCCCACCATGGCGCTCAGCACGCCGGTTCCGCGCAGTCCGGCTTCCTCCAGAGGGCGGGCCAGCCGGGCGGCGCGACGCCGGAACAGGGCTTCCAGCGCGTGCCGGTCGGCGCCTTCCAGGGCGTCGGCCGCGTTCTCCGCGGCAAGTGTGGTTAGGTTTCCGGTCATGAGGGACGTTCAAGCTGGGTGATCTGGGTCTGTGCCGCCTGCCGCAGTTCCTCGACCGTGATGCCGGGCACGCCGCGCACGGCGGCCGTCGGCTCCGTTCGCTGGGAGAGGTCGAGCACGTTCCGGAAACAGCGTTGCGCGCCCTCCTGGTCGGTGGGCCGCAGCAGGCATCCAAGCTGGTAATGCGCAATCAGCGCAGTGCGGTCCAGGTAGAGCGCGCGGCGGTACGCCTCGATCGCCTGCGGAACACCTCCGCGCTGCTCATGCACCATGCCGAGGCAGAAATGCACCCAGGGGTCCAGCGGCTCCTGGCTCAACCAGCGTTGGCAGGCTGCGGCTGCACCCTCCCAATCGCCACGGCGGATCAGTTGCTCCACTTCCTCCGCCAGTGCAGGGGCGGCCGCGGGAGGCTGCGGCACCGGCATGGGCGGCAGGGGGGCAGGCTTCGCGGGTGGGGCGCGCCGCACCGGCGCGGATTGCTGACGGCGCGGGCGTGAGGCAGCCGGCGGCGGAAGCTGGAGCGAGGGCTTGGGGGCGAGCTTGGTCCAGAGCGGCTGCGGCCGGACCACCCCGCCCTCCGGCTTGCGGTACAGAACCGCGTCCGGCAGCATCACCGCTTCATAGTCTCGGAACAGCCGCATGTCCGGCTCCGCATGGCCGACCAAAAGCCATCCGCCCTCCGGCAGGCTCTTGTGGAATTCCGCAAGGATTCGGGCGTTTGTTTCCTGATCGAAATAAATAAAGACATTACGGCAGAAGATCAGGTCCGGGCTGCCCAGCTCGAGCGGAACGCGGTCGCGCACCAGATTGTGGTACTGGAAGCTCGTCCAGGCACGGTAGTCGGGCTTCAGCTCCCAATGGCTGCCCGCACGGGTGAAGCAGCGGTCGCGCAGATCGTCGGGCGTGGCACGGAACGACCAGGAGCCGAAGCGCGCCGCCCGGGCAGCGGCCAGGAAGCGCCGGTTGATGTCGGTGCCCAGAATGCCGACATCCCAGTCCTTCAGCTCCCGGCCGAAGCGCTCCTTCAGCAGGATAGCCGCCGTATAGGCTTCAGCACCGGTCGCGCAGCCGGCACTCCAGATCCGGAGCTGTCGGATGTCCGCCTTGCGGGCCAGGATGTCCGGTATGATGCGGTCGGTGAAGGCTGTCCATTGGCCGGCATGGCGCAGGAAGTAGGTTTCCCCGATGGTCAGCTCCGCCGCCAGGGCATCCTTCTCCGCCACCGCCTGGTCGCCGGTCAGCAGACGCAGATAGGCCGTTCCGTCCGCAGCACCGGCCGCCTTCATGCGCCGGGCGAAGGCGGCTGCCAGGGATTCATCCTTGTCGGCATAGAAAGTCATGCCGGTCAGTTCGATGGCCATTGCCTTGAGTTGCGGGAACCGGGGGTCGCGCTGCAACTCGGCGGGAGAGGGGCTCACGGCGCCTCCTCCGGGAAGCGGTCGTCCAAGGCGCGGCGGCGCGCCTCTTCCGCCGCGCGGAACGCCTCGATCCGGGTTTCCTCCTCGCGCAGCAGCAGCCGCTCCGGCACCAGCACGCCGCAGGTCTCGTTCTCCAGCATCACCTCTGCCCGCAGCACCCCGCCGAAGCTTTCCGCCGGGTCCACCTGCCGCCAGGAGCGAGCGTCCGGTCGAAGGATGGCGAGAGCACGGTCCACGAGCAGCGCACGGGGCGAGGGGCCACGAAGCCGCACCAGGGCAGTGGCCGGGCTGGGCGGCAACTCGGGCAGGCCCAGCAGCCGGGCCAGGCTCACCACCGGAAGCGCCAGATCGGGCAGCATGAGGAAACCCGCGAGGAGCGGTGGCCGGTTGGGCGGCTCGGCCAGCGCCGCCATGGGCAGCAGCGACTGAACGGCAGCGCGGGGCAGGGCGAAGCTGCGCCCGGACAGGGCGAAAACCAGAAGTTCGTCGCCGGTCTTGCCGGACACCTCCGTAGCGGCGGCGCGGCCGCCTATGGTCGCGGTTCCGGTCACGGGCTCAGCCGCCCGGCTGGGCCGGCTTGCCGGTGATGACCAGATGGCGCAGTTCGGTAAGGAGTTCCTGCTCGCCGAACGGCTTCTGCAGGCGCCGGCAATCCCGCAACCGCTCCGGCAGCATGCCGGATTCATATCCGGTCGTCAGCATCACAGGCACATTGCGCGCCACCAGCTTGTCGGCCACAGGATAAACGGCCTCTCCCGCCAGATTGACGTCCAGTATGGCACCATCCAACGGCTGATCATCGGCCAGCCGGATTGCCTCTTCCACGTTCTTCGCGGGCCCGATCACATCGCATCCGGCAGACGAAAGGATATCCGCAACAAAAATTGCGTTTATGAACTCGTCCTCGACCAGAAGGATTTTAAGGCCGGCAAGTGATTCGGGCATACTGCTCAGCTCTTCCATTAGAAATAAAATAAAACAGGCTGACGATGCCTTCGAGCATGTCAACCTGCCAAGAGACTTGATCTCACAGAACAAGAAAAAGGATACAACGGCCGCATCCGGGCTGTCGAACCAGACGGTCGGCCTATTACCGAACTTAGGCCTATCGGCCTAGTCCGACTGTGTGGTCTCAGTGCGCGCTAGCGGGTCCGGCGCGCGCCACGGCTGGGCTTTACCCAAAGGCGCAGGTCGGAAAAGCGCGGCACGCGTCGCTCAATGAAGCCGTTAGCGCGCGCATAATCGATGAAGGGCTGCTCCAGCAGTTTTTCCTCTTTGCCCACCAGGATGGCAGCAGGCGGACGGTCGCGCAGCAGTTCGTCCAGAGTCTCGGGCGTAACGCCGTTCAGCCTGTCGATCTCCGCCGGCTTCAGCCGGTCGCCCGTACGATAGAAGAAGGGGCCGGCCGACAGTTCGGGATAGATATCCAGCCCAGCCTCCAAGGCGAAGATCGGGGTCAGGGTCAGGACCGGCCCATCCGTGCCGGCGGCCGCCAGCTCGCCCCGAATGCTGGCGCTGGCCTCCGCGACGCGATTGACCATCCATTTGTGCGGCATCACCAGCTTGGGGGCGGTCTGCATGAGCAGCGCCGTTCCCGGCAGGCAGCCGACGATGACCACCCCTGCGAAGATGGCTCCACGGGCGCCGAACATCGGGGCCAGCGCATGGAACAGGAACGGTGCCGACAGGGCCAGCATGGCCGCGAAGGGGTGGAAGTACTGGATATAGGGCGGGCGAGGCAGCAGCCCGGCGATCAGGGCCAGCACTACCAGAAGCAGGGTCAGGGACGCCCGGTTGCGGGCCAACCGCTCGCGGATAGCAGGACCGATATGGGTTGCGCGGGTGGCCACCATGGTGATCGCGATCAGGATCACCACGGCCATGACGGCATCAGAGAAGACCCGGCGGTTCAGGAACTCGGCAAGATGCTCCGCCCCGAAATAGCTCTCCCGCCCGATCATCCGGTGCCACGCCAAGGGCGTGTCCAGGTGGTAGGTGAAATTGCCTTCGATGAACCCGTGCCAGGCACCGATAGCGTAGCTGAGGATCAGCAGCAGCCCAAGGAAGCCGCCGGCGGTGAGCGGCAGTGCGCTGTCCAGGATGCGGCTGCGGATTGTCCGGCCGGAATCCATCAGCAGCACGTAAATCATGATTCCCAGTGGCGCGAACCCCCAGGACAGTTTCAGCCCGACGGACAGCGCCAACAACAAACCGGCCAAGCCCAGCAGCCTTCTGCGCCCGACATCCGCGTCGAGCCCGCGCAGCGTCAGCAGGATGCCGGCCAGTCCCGCCGCACAGGGCGCCATGTCGTTGCGGCTGCTGTCGACCGCGGCCAGAACGGCCGTGGAGGTAATGAACAGCAAGGTGGTTCCCAGCCCGACCATATGGTTGTGGGTCAGGCGCACGGCCTGCTGCCACAGCATTGCGCAACAGCCCAGGGTCAACAGCCAGGTAAGCAGGCGGGCGGCCAGGAAATAGCCGCCATCTCCCCCGCCCGTCAGCTGGAAGGCGGCGGCAAGCAGCTCCGGATAGAGCGGAGTCTGGAGATAGATGAAGTCGCGGTAGACCTCTCCTTGCATCGCCAGCACGCCGGCCGCGATGAACTGCTCCTCATCGTGGTTGTAGCCACGGCCGATGGCAAAGACGAGGAGCACCAGGGCAAGAATGGCCCCCGCGATCACCGGGAGGGTGGCAGCCCGGCCGGCGCGGTCGCGCGATACTGTCAGCCCGGCTGAATCCAGGGACGTGATGGCGCCGGTTCCGGTGGGCGTGGCCGCAATGGCCTTGGCACTGACGGGTTCGCTGCCCGGGGGCGGGACCTGGGCCTGGATGGAATCCGCCTCGCGCTTCGCCATTCGGTCTACCGTCTTTACCGGAACAGCTTCCTCCTTACAGGTGCGCCACGGTCCAGGCAATCGGAATGCCCGGTCGCAGTGGAAGGGTCACGAGAGTGTCACGGAGGAAATGGCAGCGGAGGGCGGGAGTACGCAGGCCGGATTCCTGCGGGGCGGCTTGATTGTGCAACGAAAAGGGCGGCGCATCTTGCGATGGCCGCCCCGTTCCGATGCGTAGCGCCCGGATCAGCCGTTGACGGCGTCCTTCAGGCCCTTGCCGGCGGTGAACTTCGGCTGCTTGGAGGCGGCGATCTCGATGGTCTCGCCGGTGCGCGGGTTCTTGCCCTGGCGCGCGGCGCGCTCAGCGACGGCGAAGGTCCCGAAGCCCAGCAGGCGCACATCGTCACCCTTCTTCAGGGCGGCGGCGATACCGTCGAACACGGCGTCGACAGCCTTGGTGGCATCGGACTTGGACAGGCCGGTGGTGTCGGCGACGGCGGCGACGAGATCGTTCTTGTTCATGCTTTGGCTCCCTTGAGCGCGTTGAGGTGGCTCTTTCAATGAACGAAGTTGGGCCGTTCCACCAAGCCCAAACCCGCTGTTTCCAAGCGAATTAACGCCAAACGCGGCAGCGGGGCAACACCGAACACGTGCCGCAGCCTGTCTGGGCCTCCCGCGGAACCGGTTACGGGAGGCGGTCGGGGTCAATGTAGGAGCATTCTGTCGAAGATCGTGGAATGGCTCCAGTCAGGCACGCCGATGATCACAGGCTGCAGCGCCACTGTATTGGAGATGTCCAGGACTGGCGCGAAAAGGTCCGAGGCGGGAAGGATATCATCGCGCATGCCCGTAACAACCTCATCCAGCATGGGAAACGCGGAGACTGACCGGTGCTGTCCAGTGCTGCTCTGTGGCTGGTCTGTGACGCCGGGCAGGGGGGCAGCGTCTGCATAACGCTCGACTTGGCCGGCCTTGCTTGTGCGCGGCGTGCTCTCCGCGACGGCTTCCTCATAGCTCTTCCAGAGCGAACCGCCTTCCCGAATCCTGTACTCCAGCACGTCCGACTTCGGGTGTGCCAGCAGCGGACCCGGCATCGACGGCTTTGTCGGCGCGGGACCGGACAGGACGGGGGCATTCGTCGGGACCGCTACAGGGTTGGTGAAGATGAAGACGTCCGGGGTCAGGGCATTCAGGCTGAGATTCTTCAGCAGCAGGGCCTGATCCTCATCCAGGCGTAGAAGCACGTCCGAACCCATCTGGCGAGCCCAGACCAGCACGTCATCCGCGTGACAGAAATGGAACCCGTCCAACCGGATTTTGTCCGTATTATTAACGGTGTTGCTGAAATCCAGGATGACGTCGTTGCCGCGCCCATTCCTGATCACAAAGATGTCTGTTCCGCGCCCGCCTTGCAGCGTGTCGTCGCCCCGGCCCCCATCCAACTCGTTATAGGAAGACCTGGAACCGCCGAGGAAATTATTCTTGTCATTCCCGGTCAGGAAGCGGCTGCCATCGCCGGACATGACTGCATTGGTTTCCTCCGGCTTCATGGTGTAGCGCCAAGCGTATGAGGTGACCGGGCTTGTCCTGGTCAGTACCGTGAAATCCTCGATGCCGATGGTCGCCCAGCCCGTAGGAATGCCGACGAGCTGGTGATCCGGCGTCTTTTGATAGGCCCGGATGTAATCAATCTTCATGTCCGCCGGAAATGGCGTGCTGCCGTCCGGATTGCCCGGCCAGTAGCCGCCGACGGCCAGATTGGCGACCAGATAGGCGGGCTGGTTGGTGATCTTGTTTGCCGTCTCACCGACCTTGATGCCGTCGTAATACCAGACGACTTTATTTTCCTGCCAGTCGATGCCGTAGGTGTGGAACCCGCCGGAGCTATCGAACATTCCCTTCACGGCGACCGCATAGACCTTCTTATGGCTGCCGGATTCGTCCTTGTAGTGGGAAGTGCCGTAAAGCTTGTCCGGCTCCTTCCCCAGAACCTCAACCACGTCCAGTTCCGGAGGCCATTGGCCATCCAGTGTCAGCATCCAGAAGGCTGGCCAGAGGCCCTTGCCAGCCGGCATCTGGGCCCGGATCTCGAAATAGCCGTACTGCATCGAGAAGCCGCGCTCGGACGAGATCATGCCGGACGTGTAATCGAGGTTGTCGATTTGCGCCTTGATCTCCGCCGAAGCCGGTTCGGCACGGATCGTAAGAATGCCGTCCTGTACGTTGAAGGGATTCAGTCCCAGATTCTTGTAGGACGGGTCGACATAGAGTTGCTTCTCCCCGTTGCCAGGTAGCGTCCGCGTTCCCCAGTATCCGTAAGGTCTCCAGAAGCCGTCGGACTGGCCAAGAAGATCGATCTCATCGAAATCGTCGCTGAAGACCATCTTGTACTTTGAAAGGTCCAGTGTCTCCGTCATCGGCGCCGTCCTGCGTGCTTTCAGCGTCGCATATCCGCACAGCCCATTCCGCGCGGATGGTGGACGTCTGCTTGACTCGGGCAGGCATCCAGCACGGTCAGAATCGATAGTGGTAATTAACGACCGCTTTAACAGGCCGGCAACGCCTGTGATGATCCTGTGACAATACCCAATTTGGGCGGATTAAGCCCTTAGGTCGCGCGATTGTCGCTTGGACGCGCGGCCTTTGTCCCCGTTCTGCCCGCACAGGCTATCCGGCGGCCAAGCGATACAACTCATCGGGGCAAGGCCAACTGAATCCGGGGGAATCAGGACAGTCCGTGGGCTTTGGATGTGGCCGAAAATGGTGCGCTCGTCAGGCCGCGCCGTGTGCAGGGTCAAGCAGCGCGATCAGGCGCTCCGCCTCCGCCGGAAGTGGTCGGCTTGCCGGCACCGACAACAGGTACCGCTCAAGCCGCGCACCATGGGCGATGGTGGCCAGCATGCATTCGAGCCGGCGGAGGGTGATGTCGTCACAGCTTTCGAGTGCTGCGCGACAACTCCGCAGAGCGCGCGCTTTCCGCCCGTCTGCACTCCGGTCCCGCATCAGCCGCCCTCCGTCTGTTGTCGGGTCGACCTTAGCCGGCCTTGTTTAAAGCCGCTTTCATCCGCGATCGGGTTTGCGGAGCCCGGCTGGAGGGGGCGGGCCGAACGCAAACGCCAGTTTAATTTCCGCAGCATAGGGTCAGGCTGGTTTCCAAATGGAGACGAACTTGATCGCACCCATGCTCCCGCCGCCCGGCCCTGGCCGCGAAACACAGTCCTCATTTGCCGCAGGTTCCTCCAAGGCAGCCCTGACCGGCCCCGGACGCGGATTCAATTCTCTTGTCACCGGGCAGGGGACCGGGACAGGCGGGCGCGTGGCCATGTCCCTCACAGGGGGAAAGCCGGAGCAAGGGAACTCGCTAGCGGTTGGAGGCGGGGTACCGGAGGTGGGGGCGTCGCTGGGAGGCGTTGCCGCCCCCGTGGAACCGGTCGCTTCCGCCGCAGATCAGGCTGTCCCGGCCGTTATGGACGCTGCCGCCCCGGAGCTGGAGCAGATCGAAGACGTTCTGGTCGTGCCGGGTGGGCAGGCCACTCCTGCGGCACCTTCTCAGGCAGCGGCAGGGACTGCCGGCTCTGAACTCTCCATGATGAGCCTGGACGGTGGAGATGCTCCGGCATCGCCGGGCACGCCTCCGCAGCCCGGAAGCATCCTCGATGACGAGGGCAAGGTCGCATCTCCAGCGCCTTCCGCCCGGCCGCAGGAGATGCCGACGGCGGCGGTACGGGGCGCTGCGTCAGGTGGGCAGTCCGACCGTCCAATGCTTCCGGCCGGACGCACTGTTCCGATCGCCGTCGGTCCGGGAGCCGAACCGGCGCCCGGTGGCCTGTTCACAACGCCGGAACCTGCGGGCCCGCCGCTCCCGACGCTGGCGTCATCCGCCGCTCCCGATGTTCAATCGACGCTCATGCAGATGCCGGCCCAGTCGGCATCGTCGCCAGTCGCGGCGGGTGCGGCAGCCGCCCATCAGGCCCGGACGACAGCCATGGAAGCGCCTGCGGGACAACTCTTCGTCCGCATCGAACAAGCCACCGCGGAAGGCCAGACCCGCTTCGCCGTACGTCTGGACCCGGAGGAGTTGGGGCGCGTGGAGGTCGTGCTGGAATTCCAAGATGGCCGTGTGCAAGCAACTGTCGCCGCCGACCGTCCCGCCACGTTGGAACTGCTGCAGCGCGACGCCCGCTGGCTGGAGCGGGCGATGGAGCAGGGCGGCTTCAAGCTCCAGCAGGACGGTCTTCATTTCACACTGCGCGATGGCCAGGCTGGAGCCGGGCAGGAGGGCGGACAGCGTGCCGCCCGCCTTCTCGCCGCCGGCTTCGATGGTGCGGATTCCCGTGACGACATGCTGGTCCCCGCCGCCGCACGGCGGCTGGAGGGGCTGGTGGATATCCAGGTGTAAGGAACCAAGTCCATGACCGATCTTTCCGTCCAGTCCGGCATGACCGATCCGGCCGCAAGCGCCGCCCAAACCCGCCTCACCGCTGACACCCAGTCGTTCCTGAAACTGCTGACGACGCAGCTTTCCAACCAGGACCCGCTGGCGCCGGTCGACCCGACCCAGTTCGTCAGTCAGCTCGCCCAGTTCTCCAGCGTGGAGCAGGCGGTGCAGTCCAATAGCCGGCTCGCCGAGGTCCTGTCCGAACTCCGCGCCAGCGGCGACCGGATGGACCTGTCCTATATCGGCCGGGAGGTTGAGGTGGCCGATACGCGGGTGGCGCTTACCGAAGACGGTGCCTCTGCACGCTATCTGGTTCCCGACGGGGCGCAGCGGGTCGAAGTCCGCATCCTGGATATGGAAGGAAAGACGGTGCGAACGATCCAAGGCAGCACGGTTGCCGGGATCAAGGACCTTGAATGGGACGGCCGCACCGACAGCGGCACCCAGGCGGAGACCGGCATCTACCGCGTGGAGATCGGCGCGTTCGACAAGGACGGCAAGCAGCTTGAGACCCAGATCACCGTCACCGACAAGGTGCGTCGCGTGGTACGGCAGGACGGGAAAACGCTGTTCCAGCTGAATGGCGGCCAAGTGGTGACGCGCGACCAGATCGTCTCGGCAGGTTGATGGGTCCCGATGTCAAGTCCTATCCGAGGAAGGAGACGCCGGCCACCTTGTGCAGGCGCTCCACCTCCTCGAACTCCAGATCCACCCGCCGGCGGGAGAGGGTGAGGCCGTAGAACCGGCCATCGTCGTCCTGGCGGAGATAGAAGGCCAAGGGCAACCAGTTCACACGGTTGACGACCAGATCCCCAACACTGGCCACCCTGGCCGGATGTACGTGCAGGATCACGCCGGGCGTCAGGGCCGGTGCATTGGATAAATCGTTGATGATGATGGCGTAGGCGCCGGGTACGTCCCGCACCGCCTCGAACGGCGCAACGGTGCCGACCGGTTGCGCATTGCTGCCGGCCTGCGCCAGGTCACGGCCGTCAAACAGCGGAATTCCGGCTGCTGGCGGCTGCACTTCGCCCAGCAGCTCCCGGTAGGGATTTCCCGGCGTCAGCAATTCCGCAGCGGGCAGTCCGAATACCCGGGCAAGGCGCACCACATGGTCCGGCCGGATCGGCCGAGCACCGGTTTCCAGCTTCGACAGCTCCCCCTTCGACATGCCGGCTGCGGCGGCGGCGGCGGCCAGACTCATTCCCGCCTTACCGCGCAGGCTGCGCAGCCGCACACCATCCTGTCCGCCCGTATCCGCCATCGTCGGCCCGCGCCATGATTCCGTTGTGGAAACATACACCAATCGGACCGGCGGGAAAGAGGCGGATGGCGGCGGGCTATCGACGGTTCTCCTGGTGGACCAGCTTGCCGATGCGGAGGTCGCGCAACTCCGCCGGGGCGGCAGCGGCCTGCGCTGCAGCCAGCAGTTCGGCGCGCAGCTCTTCTGGGTCGGTGCGTCCGGGGTCCAGCCGGCCCTCCGCCCCGGCACGGTAGAGCACGGCCAGAATTCGGTCCTGCACGGGGGGAAGCACAGGGCTGGCGGATGTACCGGGCGCGAGTTCCACCTTGAATTCCGCTGCCACGAAGCCGGAGATGCGGCTGCGCGTCCAGATCGGAGCAAAGAGCGGGCCAAGATCGGCAACGACTGGAGCCAGTGCGGGATCGATCACCGGCGCAGCCGGTAAGTCTTCCGTCTGCTCCAGGGCGGTCGTGGCAGCGACACGGCTTGCCGTCAGGCCGCCGCCAAGCAGAAAGCCGCCGAGCGCGCTTGCGGCCACGGCCACTACGACAAGGCGGAGCTGGTCCATCGCGGTCTTCCCGATATCGTCAGAAGGGCAGGATCACGTCCAGCACCTGCTGGCCGATCCTGGGCTGCTGCACATCCATGATCTGGCCGCGTCCGCCATACGCGATGCGGGCTTCCGCGATCTTCTCGTAGCTGATCGTGTTGCGCGTGGTGATGTCCTCCGGCCGGATGACGCCGGCGATGCGCAACTCCCGCAGCTCGTAGTTCACCCGCATCTCCTGCCGGCCAGCGATCACCATGTTGCCGTTGGGCAGCACCTGGGTGACGACGGCGGCCACCTGCATCTGGATGTTCTCTTGCCTGTTTACCGAACCGGCGCCGGTGGCGGAGCTGTTAGAGCCGATATCCACCAGCGCGTCCGGGTCGACCCGATCCGGAAGAAAGGTTTCCAGACCGAACAGGCTCGGGGTGGAGAGGGACTCCGCGGACCCGCGGCTGCGCGACGTCTGATTCCGGATCTGGGCCTGCTCCGACATGTTTATGGTCACAGTGACGATGTCACCCACCGTCTTGGCCCGCAGGTCGCGTAGGAATCCACGGGCATCGGCCTGCCATAGGCTGGCGGGCTGCCGTACCTCCACATCCGGGAACGGCATCGGCATGGAGACGCGCACCGCTTCATCCTGGTAGGCCGGGTCCTGGATCGGCGTGATGCTGGGCGCGCGGCCCAGATGGTCCAGGCGCTCGGCACAAGCGGAAAGGGCCAGCAGCGCCGCGAGGCAGCCGATCCGGCGGGGCAGGGCATGCATGGTCTGGCCTCCTCAATCCGATGCGGTGACAGTGCCGGGGCCGCTCACCACTGCGGTGATGGTCCGGTTGCTGTCCAGGTTCTGGATCCGGATCACGTCGCCAACGCCGCCGTCCTCCAGCGCTCTGCCACGGGCGCTCAGAACCAGCGCGCCGCTACGGAATTCCACGGTGACCGCCTTGTTGCGTTCCACGACCGTAGGTGCGGCGACGTAGCCGGCCGGAACCGGACGGCCGGCAGCCAGGACGCGGCGCACCTGCATGCCTTCCAGCTTATGTCGGGCGACTACGGCCCTGGCGCTGACCTGGTCGCTGCGCAGGGGAATGGTGGTAAGGTCGCCGGCGCCGATCACCTCTCCCGGCGTCAGACGTCGGGCAGGCACCGTGACCTCGGTTTCCGTCCAGGCCTCCCCCTCCACCCGGACGCGGTCCCGTTCGCGCAGCAGGATTGCCGCGAAACGGCCGGAGCGGGGATCGTAGGTGATGGCCTGTACGCCGTGCACGGGCCCGTCCACCGGCGTTGCCAGCATCAGGCGGAGGTCTCCTGCGGACAAGGCATCGCCGTACTTGCGCTGCAGCTCCTCCCCCAGCATCCGCTCTGCCGTACCGGCTGCGGCATTGGCCAGCCCCGGGGCGGAAAGGAGGGCCAGCAAGGCCCCAAGGAGAGCATGTTTGCGCAGGGCGGCCATCATGGCTGAAGGCTTCATCAGCGCATCTGCGCGACGGTGTTCAGCATCTGGTCGCCAGCTTCCACCACGCGGCTGTTCATCTCATAGGCGCGCTGAGCGGAGATCAGGTTGGTGATCTCCTGCACGATGTTGACGTTGGCAGCCTCGAGATAGCCCTGACGTACGCCGGCGAAGCCGAGCTGTCCGGGCATGCCCAGCAGGGGAATGCCCGAAGCCGGAGTCTCGCGGAACAGATTGTAGCCGATGGCCTCCAGCCCCGCCTCATTGACGAACATCGCCATCTCGAACTGGCCGACATTCTCCGGCTCCGTCTGGCCGTTCAGATAGGCCAGGACCTCGCCGTTTCGATTGATCATCACCTCGCGGGTATTCTCCGGCACGGTGATGCCGGGGCTCACCTGGTAGCCATCCACCGTAACGATGGTGCCTTCGGGGGAAAGCTGGAAATTGCCGGCGCGGGTATAGGCGGATTGCCCATCGGGCATGGTGACGACCAGATACCCCTTGCCGTCCAGCGCCACGTCGTACTGGTTTTCCGTCCGGTTCAGCGGGCCTTGGGTGGAGATACGCCCAACGGCCGATGGCTTCACGCCGAGACCGAGCTGGATGCCCGCCGGCACGATCGTGTTCTGGTCCGACGACGGCGAACCGGGGCGGAGCTGGGACTGGTACATCAGGTCCTGGAACTCGGCGCGGGACCGCTTGTAGCCCACCGTGTTCAGGTTCGCGATGTTGTTGGAGATGACCTCCACGTTCAGCTGCTGGGCCATCATGCCGGTTGCGGCGATGTTGAGCGTGCGCATGGGATGCGGACTCCTGTTCCTATCGTGTCGATCCGGCGTCAGCTCGTGGCCGGGCCGCCAAGCTTGGTAATGGCGTTGCGTTGGCGCTCATGCTCGGCCTCGACCATGCGGTTGGCCTGGCCATAGGCGCGGGTGAGATCGATCAGGCGGACCATCTCCGCCACCGGCTGGACGTTGGAGCTCTCGAGCGCGCCCTGCACCAGGGTGGCGCCCTCCGCCTCCTGCGGTTCGCCGGCGTAGCGGACCAGACCGCCAGCATCTCGTTGGAGCCCCTGCGGGCCGGGCAGGCGGAACAGGCCGATGCGACCGAGCTGTACGGTTTCCACTGCACCTTCGCCGTTCACGGTCTTGAAGCTGATGTCGCCCCCAGCCCCGACGGTGATCTCGCCCGCATCCTCCGGCAGCACGATCTCAGCGCCGTCGGCGCCGGTGACCGGGTGTCCATCGACGTTGACCAGCCTTCCATCCGGGTCCTTGTTCAGGCGACCGTCGCGGGTGTAGCGGGGGCCGTCCGCCGTCTCCACCCGAAGCCAGGCATCGCCGCGAACGGCAACGTCCAGCGGATTGCCGGTCATTGCGACGGCACCTTCCCGCAGGTCGGTGTAGGTGGCCCGGTCCACCACGAAAGCGGTGGGATCGCCGCCGCGAACGCGCTCCACGAAGTCATCGAACACCGGCCGCTCCGCGCGGAATGCAGTCGTGTTCATGTTGGCGACATTGTTGGCCGTCACGTCGAGCATCCGGCGGAGCGCCATCTGCTGCGACAGCCCGACATAGAGCGCGTTTTCCACGGGAACCGGTCTCCCCTTCCAAGCGGCGCGCTGCTGCGGATGCCGCTCTTTGAACCGGCTTTAATGTGACCATGCGAGGTTAAACCCGGGTTCAAAATCACCGCCGTGGTTGCCGATGAGAAACAGACATGCTCTCGCCGCCGGTTCCGCCATGCTGCTGTCGCTGGTCGCGCCTGCCGCCGGGGCTGCACCCGTAGCGTTGGAATTCCGGGCGCGCGAAGGTGCAACCGAGCTGGTCATTCCCGGCGCCGATGTGGGCGCCTCCACATTCAGGCTGGAACCCTGTGCCGCCGTGCTGCGGGTGACCGCCCCCGCCGGGATCGACCTCGACCGGGTCCGGTCCGGAACGGACCGTATCCGGGGCGTGGCGCTGGATGGGGACAGTACGTTACGGGTGGAGACGGAATGCGGGGCCGGGCTGGAACTGCGCCGCCGCGCGGCGGAGGTAGCGCTGGTTGTGGGCGCTGCGCCGATCCCGCAGCGGAAACCAGGGGCTGAGCACCGGATATTGATCGCGGCTACCGGCGCGCCGATCTCGCTGGTCCCTCCGGCTTCGGACCTGCCCAATGGGGCGGATGCAGCGGCTGCGGCAGGGACGCCGGCGAATGGCCAGGACCCGGACGATGCCGGTTTCGCCCGCGCTGCCATCGCGGCCGGTATTGCGGCGGCGGACGAGGCACGGATAGTGCCGCCTGTCTCGCCTCCCGGTACATCCGACGCCGGGCCGTCCCCCTCGGAGCGGGCCAGCCATCCTGACCGGCCTGATCCGGCATGGGGGCGGCAGCCGCCGATTTTCAAATTGGCACAGTGGCAGACATCGCCGTTCCGGGCCGAACGCGACCGCCTGCGTGACCTTCTGGAGAAGGCTCCGGACGAGAACGCGCGACGCCACGCCCGTGTCGAACTGGGCAGGCTGCTGCTGGCCTGGGACATGGGGCCTGAGGCTTTGGACCTTCTGACGGGGGAGGGCATACCAAGCAACCCGGAGGAACATGCATTGGCCGCAGCAGCCGCCGTACTGGCGAATGCTGATCATGAGGCGGCGGACTGGTTCGCCACGCCGGAGGCGCTGGCCAGGGCGGACGGTCCCCTCTGGGCGGCAGCTGCCGCGGCACAGCGGGGCCGGGCTGAACGGGCCGTGGCCTATCTGCCGGCCGCTCATGCTGCCCTGGGTTCCGTTCCCAAAGAGCTGCGCCGCCGCTTCGGGTTGGAGCTGTTGGGCATCGCCGCCGCAGCAGGTCTGGATGGTTTCGCACGCGAAATGGCCCAAGCCGTGGAGCTCGCAGGGCCGGACATTCAGGAACGGGCGCTGCTGCACCTCCGGGTCGGGGACCTGCATGCCACCGCTGGACGGGCAAGGTTGGCGTTGGACCAGTGGAACAGGGCTGCCGCCCTGTCCGGCGATGCCGCCCTTACCGGACGGATGCGTGCGGCCGGGCTGCGCTACCGGGATGGAGACCTGGATGCGGCTGGATACCGGATGGTTCTGGAGGGCATCCTACGGGAGCGGCGCGGCGGTAGCCTGGATTTCGACGCCATGGCGGCGATGTCGATGCTGGAACGGGCGGAGGGCCGGGTTCCCGAGGCGGTGAGTACGCTACGGCTGCTGGCGCTGCGCTATCCGCATCATGCCGGGTTGGCTGAACAGGTCGCAGCGGCCCAGCAGATGCTGGAGGGGCTTGTCGCTGAGGAGGGGGGCCTTCCCCTGGCCGACCGTATCGCAACGTTCGAGGCCGGGCGGCTTCTGCTGGCGGACGATCCGTCGGGCTGGCAGCTCCGTCGCAGATACGCGTCCTTCCTGGTCAGGAACGGGTTCCCGGCACTCGCCCGGGAGGAGTTGCTGGCCCTGTCCGGCACAATCCCGCCGGAGCAGCGTCAGCCGGTTATCCTCGATCTCGCGGCCCTTGACCTCTCCGCGGGCGATCCCGAGCGGGCGCTTGCGACTTTGGCGCTGGACGGAGCTGATGAACCGGACAAGACGGCCTGGGCCGTACTGAAGGCACGGGTGCTGACCGCGGACGGGAAAGGGGGCCAGGCGCTGGAGTTGGTAGCG
The DNA here is from genome assembly GCF_003568845.1 of Indioceanicola profundi. Lineage (NCBI taxonomy): Bacteria > Pseudomonadati > Pseudomonadota > Alphaproteobacteria > Rhodospirillales > Azospirillaceae > Indioceanicola > Indioceanicola profundi. Next base: position 613,553 of record NZ_CP030127.1, read on the forward strand.
GACGTCACGGGCAGCGAAGCCCAGGCCGCGCGCGCCGACAGCCACTGGCAGCTACGCCGCTGGAAGGAAGCCGCCGAGTCCTACAAAGTCCTGGCCGGACTCCGCCCCTTGAGCGGCGAAGAGGCGACCCGGCAGGGCCTGGCCGGTTATCTGGCCGGGGGCGCGGTAGTTTCCGCTTGGGACAGCGGCGATCTGGCGGAGCCCTGGGCAGCCCGACTGCGCGTGCTTGCCGAGGCGCCGACGCTGGAGCCCGCCACGGATGCGGCCGTCCGGGCGCTGCTCCGCGGCAGCCGGGATATCGCGCTTACTGTTCCGGCCGCCGTATCCAAATGAAAACCGGCTTTAACCAGCGCCACGCAACATAGGCTCCAGGGGCCGGTGGCCCGTTGCGGATTGGAGACAGTCGATGAACCTCGTGGTCGGCACCATCATCGTGGTCGCCTCGGTGCTGGGCGGGTTTGCAGCGCTGGGCGGCAACCTCTCGGTTCTCTGGCAGCCATTCGAGTTGGTGATCATCGGCGGCGCTGCGCTGGGCGCATTCATCATCGCCAACCCCCGCCGGGTCATCCAGGACACCGGCGGGGTGCTGAGGCAACTCTTCGGCGGCACCAAGCACAAGCGGGACGACTATCTGGAACTGCTCGGTCTTCTCTACACGCTGCTCCGCACCGCCCGGACGCGCGGAATGCTGTCCCTGGAAAGGGACATCGAACGACCGGAAGACAGCCAGATTTTCCAGCAGTTTCCGGGAGTCATGCGTCACCCGCGTGCGATCCGCTTCATCACCGACTATCTGCGCCTGATCTCCCTCGGCGCCGAACGCGGCCACGAGATCGAGTCCTTGATGGATGAGGAGCTGGCGACCCTGTCCAAGGACATGCACCGCGTGTCGAAGAGCCTGCATACCGTGGCGGAAGGGTTGCCGGCGCTGGGGATTGTTGCCGCCGTCCTGGGCATGATCAAGACCATGGCCGCGATCTCCGCGCCGCCGGACGTACTGGGCCACATGATCGGCGGCGCGCTGGTCGGCACCTTTCTCGGTGTGCTCCTGTCCTACGGGTTCCTAGGGCCGTTGGCCGGGGCCGCGCACCGGCTGCGCGATGAAGAGGTGAAGTATTTCCAGTGCATCAAGGCCGGGCTCGCGGCATATGTGCACGGCTCTGCTCCCGCCATCTGCGTCGAACACGCGCGCAAGATGCTCTATGCCGAAGTTCAGCCCAGCTTCCACGAGGTGGAAGAAGTAACGACGGCGGCATCCGGCCGCCTGGGCGAACGGCAGAAGGCGGCCTGACCATGCCGCCGCCGAACCGCCAGAAGCCTACGGTTATCGTCCGCCGCCGTCCGGTCGAGGAGGATGAGGCGCCCCAGGGGCATGGCACCTGGAAGATCGCTTATGCCGATTTCGTGACCGCCATGATGGCGTTCTTCATGCTGCTCTGGCTCGTGAACATCACCACGCCGGAGCAGCGCGACGGCATCGCCGACTATTTCAACCCGATCAGCGTGTCCGACAGCAACTCCGGTGCGGACGGGCAGCTTGCCGGCCGGGCGGTGGACAGCGAGGGAAGCCTGACCGAGAAGCCCAGCAGCAGTTGGGAAACGATCCCGGCCGCCCGTGTGCCCACCCTGTCCCCGGCCGGTCCCGACCGGATGGCGATGGCGGCTGGAGACGCGGAAAGCATGGTGGCCGGCAAGCCGGATGCCGGCGAAGCGGGCGACCTGACACTTGGCGAGGTCAAGGCGGGCGACGTGGCCGCCGGACGAACCATGGAACCGGCCTTGCAGGAGCGTCTGAACCAGGTGCAAGCGGAGGAGCGCGCCTTCGACCGCATTGAGGAGCAGGTGCGGGACGCCCTGCTGGCCGCAGCGGAGTTGTCGGACCTGTCGCAGAACCTGATGTTCGAGCGGACGACGGACGGGCTGCGTATTCAGATCACCGATCGGCCCTATTTCAGCATGTTCGAGGTCGGGTCGGTCGAGCTGAACGACCGGGCGGCGGCGCTGATGCAGGTTGTTGCCGACGCTCTGGCGCCGGTGCCGAATCGAATTGCCATCGCGGGCCATACGGATGGACGGAGCTTCGCGCCCACGGCCCGCTACACGAACTGGGAGCTGTCGGCCGACCGCGCCAATGCGGCACGGCGGCTACTGACCGGCGCTGGAATTCCGCCAGCCCGGCTGGCTCGGGTGGAAGGGCTTGCCGATACGTTGCACATCTATCCAGAGTCTCCGGAGGATGCCCGCAACCGGCGGATCAGCATCACCGTCCTGCGCCGGATTCCCCTGGCCGGCCTGGAGGGGCAGGCTGGCTAGATGTTTGGTCCCGGCATTTGGTGGAGCGGGTTGAGGATGAAGCGTTCTGGGTCGGCAATCCACTGTTTGCAGATGAACTCGTAAGGCGTAAGGCCCTTTAGCGTCTTAAGGCGCCGGCCAAAGTTGTAGGCTGCGACGAAGTCGGCGAGGTGCTGCCGGAGCTCGTCATGGCTCTCATAGTGGTAGCGCTTGACGGTCGCATCCTTGATGGTGCGGTTCATGCGCTCGACCTGACCGTTGGTCCAGGGGTGGCGAGGCTTGGTCAGCCGATGCTCCACGTCGAGATCGGCGCAGGCAGCCTCGAAGGAGTGGCAGCGGAAGGGGATCTTCTCGGCCCGCATGGCCTTGATGTCCTTGGGCGTCCAACCGTCACCGGTCGGCTCGGTGAAGTGGGTGCCGTTGTCGGTGAGCACGGTGTGGATCTTGTAGGGAACGGCTGCCGCGAGGTGGCGGAGGAAGTCGCCAGCCACGCGCCGCGTCGCCTTCTCGTGCAGCTCGACAAAGGCGAACTTGGACGTGCGGTCGATGGCCACGAAGAGGTGGAGCTTGCCCTGTTCGGTCCTGACCTCCGCGATGTCGATGTGGAAGAAGCCGATCGGGTAGCGCTTGAACCTTGAGCGCTGCGGCTTGTCCCCGTCGGTCTCGGGCAGCCGGCTGATGCCGTGTCGCTGGAGGCAGCGATGCAGGCTCGAACGGGTGAGGTGCGGAATAGTGGCCTGGAGGGCGTAGAGGCAGTCGTCGAGCGGCAGCAGCGTGTAACGCCGGAAGGCGACGATGATCGCCTCGTCCTCGGCCGTCAGGATGGTGGATCTGGGGGCCGTGGGCCCGGTGCGCTGATCAGCGACCGAGCTCCTGGCCCTCCACTTCGCAACCGTCTTCGGGTTGATGCCATACCGCTTGGCCAGGGCTCTCAGGCTCTCTTGACTATGCTGTATCGCTCGACGGACCGCCGCTGTCGTTGTGGCGCTCCCGTGGTGAACCTGCCCCATAGCGCTTCCATCCACTCACGTGACAAGAATGCACCATCAAACCCCGGGACCAAACAGCTAGACCGGTTTCCGATCAACTCGGATCGAAAACCGGTCCAGGCTTCCTGCAGAAGATGCTCCAGCGGTCAGCGTGCTGCGGAACCGTGCCCGCTGTCCTCAGCCGAGCTGCGGCGTGACAATCGCCAGTACCAGGATGAAGACGACGCCGATGTTCAAGGCGTCGTTCACCCATTCGATCAGCCCGGCTCCAGACTGGCGCAGACGCACGGCGGCTGCGGCGGCGAGCGCAATGGCGAAGACTGCATGGGCGGCCAGATAGAAAGTGACCTGATCCATCATGCAGCCTCCTTCAAAGAGGTCCGGAACCGGCATGGGTATGGAGCGGCCAGCGGAAAGAAATGCGTCGTGGTCATGTTCGGCTTTTATGTTCGGGCGGCCGCACGCACCGGATCACCACCGCTTGAAGCGGCAGCGACGCGTCGGCGTTTCGGCCTGGATGTCAGGATAGTGGGACCGGGGGCCGGCATTGCGGCGCACCGGGACAGGCTTCAGGCCTGAACGGGCGGCCCGGTCTGGCAGCGCCCCGCCCCACGGGGCGGTTGGCGCGCTGGATAGCAGGCGGCTGCCATGCTGGCACGGCTCCGCGGGCCGGCAGCGGGAAGATGAGTGCCGCGGCGGCGGCAAGCACCAGAAGCAGGAGCGTCGGGTCGTTGCCTGACGCTGCCTGCTGACGTCCCTGCGGCGCGGTCCGGCTGGACTCCACCACGGTGGGCAAGGTCTGGATGGCAGGCTGAAGCCGATCGTCGAGGGCTGAGCTGACGGCCGAGGCGCCCGGCTGCCCGAATGGAACCGGCGCGCGGACAAGGATCAGTGCGCCCTGAAGAAGGGCGAAAATGAGCGTGAGGGCCAGGAGCCTACAGGCCCGGTGCCGCAGCATCGTTGCAGCAGATCCATCATGGCGGGGCGGCAATCGCCCCACACATTGCCAGAGGTGGCACGAAACAGGCTCTGCTGCAACAGCGGGATCGGATAGCCCCGGCGCGGGCGCCGCGCCGGGGGCATGGATGCTGCGGTCAGGCCGCGCCGGTGGCCGGGGCGGAGCCCTGGTCCGCACGGAGATAGCCGTTGGCGAAGTACCAGTCCGCCGTGGCCTGAACCCCTTCCGCCAGACTGACCTGCGGGCGATAGCCCAGCACGTCGCGGGCGCGGCTGATGTCGAAGGCGCGGTTCTTGACGAAGAAGGCGGCGCGCCGGCGGTGCAGCGGCGGGTCGATGCCGAAGGGCTTGAACACGGTCTCGCACGCCACCGCGGCCATGTGGATGGGCCAGTAGGGAATACGGACCCGCGGCGCCGGCCGGCCAACGGACTTCGCCACTGTCGCCGTCAACTCGTTCAGGCTGATATAGCGGTCGCCGGCCAGGATGAAGACGCCGCCCAGCGCCGCCTCCACCGTGCCGCACAGGATGATTCCGCGCACCAGATCGTCGATATAGACCGGGTGCCACAAGGTTTCTCCGTTGCCGATCATGAAGAACCGGCGCTGATGGATAGCCTTGAACAGCTTCAGGAAGCGCAGGTCGCCGGGACCGTAGATGCCGGCTGGGCGGAAGACGACGCCATTGAGGTCCTTGGCGAAGGCTTCCCGCGCCTTCATCTCCCCTTCCAGCTTGCTGCGCTGATAAATGTCGGAGGGGGCAAGCGGGCCGTCCTCGGTGCAGGGAATCACCTCCACATCACCATGTACGCCGATGGTGGAGCAATGGACGACCCGGCCGGCTCCATGACGCCGCGCCGCGTCCAGCACGTTCAGTGTGCCCCCGACATTCACATCCTCATAATAGCTGTCGGGGTGCCCCGCGGTCCGGAACACGGCGGCGATATGGTAGATCAGTTCGCAGCCCTCTGCCGCCGCTGCAACGGCCTTGGCGTCGCGAATATCGCCCGGCACCAGTTCGATCCCTGCCTGCGCGAGGGACTTTCCGGAGGAGGAGGCGGGGTCGCGGACCAGGGCGCGGACGGCGTGGCCGCGGCGTCGCAGTTCCCTGGCCAGGGCACCACCGGTGAAACCTGTCGCCCCGGTCACCAGGATTTTCTGCTGCTGCGATGCGGTCATGTGACTATCCGGATAGGGTTGTAAGAAGGGAATGCTCATCGGGGGCGGCTGGCGCACATCAGCACCGGGCCGCCCGTCAGGCGATCCAGGCCAAGGGTGCGGGCCACCACTTCCGCCGTCCGGGACAGGCCGGGCCTGCCCAGCGCCCGGTGGGCGGCCATGGGCAGGATGAACTGGCGGTGCCATGTGATTTCGGTGAAGCCGAGGCCGGACAACGCCGCTTCGACCTCCCGGATGGAGTGGGTAAAGAAGGGGCGTGTGTTGCTCTCCACCCGCCGCTTCAGCCCGAAGCTGGCGTCCGCCAACTTCTGGAATCCGTCGTCGGGCGCGAAATCCACAAGGATCGTCCGGCGGGAGAGGCGGGCCATGTCAGCCAGCAGCGGACGCCAGCGTTCCACATGCGCCATCAGCCGCACGGCGACCACGGCATCGTAGGATGCGTCGGCGAAGGGCAGGGCGGTCAGTCGCGCGGCCTTGAAGCTCACCAGATCCGGGTGGGCTTCTATGATCCGGCTCAGTCGGGCGACGCAGGCCGGAACGCTGCCCTGCACGTCCAGGCGGATGCCGGCGGCCGCAAGCGGTCCGGCCAGTTGGGCATGCCCGCCACCAAGTTCCAGAACCGTTTCGGGCAGCGAACCGCCGCCAGCCTGGCGAAGGAGGCGCAGCACCTCCCTGGCCTGGACCTCCAGGAACCAAGCGCCGACCCCGCCGCGGAATCGGCCGGCATAGGCATCGCTGGAGGTTTCGATGTCGGGCGCTTCCACATCGTGGCTGGCCCGCCCTGCTCCGGCCGCCTTCGGCAGGCGCTCATCCGGCGTGCCGGTTGCCCTGTTCGTCATCTGCACGCTATCCACTACCTGCGCTCCGTTCAGCCGTTCAACGGCGCCGTTGCCCACTCGGGCGCACGTTGTCCGGTGGCCGTGGCGTAGAGCTGCGCCATCTCCTGTTTGAACCGGGCGAAGCTGTGCTTCTCCTGCACGAGGGCACAGGCGGCTGCGGCGCGCTCCGCAGCCCGGCCCGGGTCCTGCAGCGCCGTCTCAAGCGCGTCGGCTAGCCCTTTCGCCGTCGGCTCGCCCAGGAAGGCGCTGTTTCCATCGATAACGCGGGTGTGGGTGGGAAGGTCCGTCGCCACGATCGGCCGTCCGCTGGCCATGTAGGTGAAGATCTTCAGCGGCGTGATCAGCGGTTCCAGCCGCGGGCTGGCCAGCACGTCGGCCGCTCCCATATAGAGGGACATCTGCTCCGGCGGCTGGCGGCCGGCGAAACGCACCAGATTTTCCACGCCCAGGCTGGCGGCATGCGCGCGCATGGCCGTCACCTCCCCCTCATGTCCGCCGACCAGCAGCAGGCGTGCATTGGGCCGGCGGGGAGCAAGCAGGGCCATCGCCTCAACAAGCACCTCGACCCCCTGGCGTTGATCGAAGTTGCCGGTATAGGCGATGACCTCCGACCCGGTCAGGTCCAGCCGCTGCCGTAATGCCTGCACTGCCTCTGGCGCCGGGGCGTCGAAAGCCCCGTCCAGCGGGATGTCGGCGATCTCGAATACGGGCACGCCGGGGCTTTCCTCCCGCGCCAGATCAGCCAGCGGGCGAACCACCGCGGCGATGGCGGCGGACCCTCTCAGCGCCCGGCGGCGCAGGAACCTTGCCAGACCGGCCAGCCTGCGGCCGGCGCCCGAACCGGCGGCGAGCAGGCCGGGCAGATCGGAGTCCAGGTCGCAGATGGCGGGCACGTCATAGAGCCGGGCCAGGGGAATGGCCCAGAACGCCGATTCCTCCACCGCGTGAACAGCCGTGTAGCGGCGGCGCGCCAGCATGGCGGACGCATGGGTCATCAGAACGGGATTGTACAGGGCCTTTGCCATGGAGAAGCCCACGGGGACCGTTCCCACCGGCAGGCGGACTGTACGGTGGATGCTCAGCCCAGGCTCCTGCACATCCTGCCCGCCGGGCAAGGTCAGCAGATCCACATGGTAGCCGAGTTGGCCCAACGCGCGGCACATGAAACGCACATTGATCGGCGTTCCCGCCATGGTAAAGAAGGTCTGTGGCGCGATCATCAGAACGCGCGGCGGAGAGGCGGCTGTCATATCCGGGCAGTCCTCATGCCCCGTTACTCCTCGTCACGGTACGCCGATTGCGCCGATGCGCGCGGGCTTGGAGCAGCAAAGTCCTTCCGCGCTGCGGCGCGGAATCGACGACTGTGGCATGATCCTGTAGGGATGGCCGGGTTGCCATGCCTATTACAGTGTAAGACCCAGTGCGCACGGAGCTCTAAAGCGGAGAGGCGACACCACCTTTGAGGAGAGCCACGTCCCTAGCCATCTGTGGAAGAGTTCTGTCCAGGCAGAGAGCGCCGATTGCTCCGATGCCTTCAGAGCGCCGATGTGTTGCAATGCAACCATTAACCCTTACGTTCGGAGTAACTGGCAATGCATGGTGACGCGCTGCCGACCCCGCCTGGTTCGGCCGACGAGGTGATTGATGATTTGCGCCGCCAGCTCGCACGGCAGGATCTGCGGATACAGGAACTCCAGCACAGGGCGCTAAGCGGGAGTCAGGCTGTCGCGCGGCAGCTGGGGAGCCTGTTGTCGGAGTTGCGCGACCCCGCAGCCCGCGCGGTCCTTGAGGAAGCGCGGAGCAGGGTGGAAGCCCTGGGCGACATACACCGCACATTGGCTCCCCGTCCTGCCGCGGAATATGTCGAGATGCGCGCCAGCCTGGGCGACCTCTGTGCCGCCCTCTCCAGGGCTCTGGATGCCAATGGACGGGATATCACGCTCAGGCTAACTGTCACCGGTCCGGCATTGCCGGCGCGGATCGCCGTCCCGATCTGCCTGATCGCGAATGAGCTGGTCGGGAATGCGTTGCGCTTCGCGTTCCGTGGGCGCACGCGAGGCACCGTCTCCGTTGTTCTGCGCACCGCCGGGGACAGGGTGATGTTCAGCGTATCCGACGACGGCGTCGGCATTTCGGAGCGTACCCTGCGACGGGATGACACAGGCCTGTGGCTGGTGCGGCAGCTCGCATCCGAACTTGGTGCGATTTTAGACCTGAATCGGGACGATGGAACGAGCATTTCCGTCCTTATCCCGCTGTCCGAAGGCGCGTGACCCTCGACCATCCCCTAATCTAGGCGTTTCGGCATAGTTGGAACACTTTCGATTTTCCCTGAGAACCGCTCTCGGTGAGGGGCGGGTCTTCCGTCCGCATCCCGGCGACAATTCTCCGAGGGATCGAACGCAGCCATGATGGCGAAGGGGTTGGAACTAGAACGGCAGGCGCGCCGCCCTCTTTTGAAGGTTCTCCGCAGCCCGCGGAAGACCTTGTTCCGCATATCTCTGGCGCTTCTGTTCCTGGCGAGCGCGGCTGCCATCCTGCTGATCGTCGAAGGAAGCGTCGCCGAAGAGTCCTCGGGAGAGGCGCAGACCATGTCACCCATGGCCTTCTGGGGCATGCGGACGGCCGCCGACCTGCACCCTGGCATGCCGGAGCCCCGGCTTCTCTCCTTTGTCGGAGCGCCGCGGGGCGTCACTGTCGACCTGTCCATCGGCACCATCGGGGCCGTCGCCCGGATCATGCCTTTCGGCGACAGCATCACGCAGGGCGTTGTAAACCGCGATCTGCGCGATACGGGCGGGTACCGCGCCCCACTCTGGCAGATGTCGTTGCGCGGTGGCGGTCTGGTCGAGTTCGTCGGACCTGAGAAATCAGCGTTGCCCGGCCCGCAGGACCCGGACCACGCCGGCTTCGGACGCCGCACGCTGGTCTGGGCCGAGGAGGAGGCGCCAAATCTGTTGGCACGGTATCGGCCAGATGTGGTTCTGCTGATGTTTGGCACCAACGACAGTAATGAGGCGGACGCCGAGAACATGCTCGCCCGGGCCGGAACGCTGTTCGACCGGATTGCATCGGATTCGCCGGGGACACTTCTCCTTGTGGCCGATCCTCCGCCAATCCGGCCGGATGCGCAACCGCACGAGCGTGTCGCTGCGATGGATACGTTCCGCGCCTTGTTGCCGGTCATCATCCGGGAGCGGGCGGAGCAGGGTAGCCGCATTCAGCACGTCTCCATGGCGGCGTTGGGCGTCCAGCACGTGTCCGCCCCACCCGCCGACAACGGGTTGCACCCGACCCCGAACGGCTATTGCGCCATGGCTGCGGGCTGGGCCGCTGGTCTGGCTCAGAGCGGACTGTCTACCGGGTACCTGCCTCTGCCCCCGATTGATATGAAGGGTGTGGCGGACATCACCGGAAGCGCTTTCAATGACCGGCTGGTCGGAACTGCCGGAATGAATCGTCTGCGCGGTGGACGCGGCAACGATGTCCTGATCCCCAATGGCGGGGCTGACGAGTTGTGGGGTGGACCGGATGCGGATCTATTCGTATTCGCCACTGCCGATATCGGCACGGGCGTTTCAATCGTGCACGACTTCAATGCGGAAGAGGGCGACCGGCTGGACCTCTCGAGCATCAGCGCGGCTTATCCCGAACCGGACATGATCGTCTTCCGCTCGACGGAAGCCGGCACCTTTCTGGCCGTAGATCCGGACGGGATGATCGGGGAAATGCCTCCCGTTGAGATCGCCTGGTTTCCCGGCGCCTCCATCGGGCCCGATGTCGTTCTGGAACAAACCGCTGTCGCATGCGATCCGAATCCGGAGACGCAGTCGGCCAGCCTGCCCCACTGAACCGGACGCTCGGCTTTTCATCCGCGCTTAAATTTCCGTTGCTACGGTCACCCCGAGTTTCCAAATGGATACCGCTGTCCGCGGCGGGAATCCGCGAAGACGGAGCACGGGTGATGAGCATCTTCAGCGCGATGAATTCCGGGGTCAGCGGGCTGGCGGCGCAGAGTGCCAAGTTCGGCGCCATCTCTGACAACATCTCCAACTCATCAACGGTGGGGTACAAGCGAACGGGCGTGCAGTTCTCCACGCTGGTGACGACCAGCAGCACGCCCGGCAGTTACTCCGCCGGCGGCGTCATGGCCGATCTGCGCACCGAGGTGTCGCGCCAGGGCATCGTGACCAGCTCCTTGTCCTCCACGGATATGGCTATTTCCGGCCGCGGCTTCTTCGTCGTGAATACGAAGGCGAACGGGGAGGACAGCAATTTCCAGCTCACCCGCTCCGGCAGCTTCCGCGTCGACGAGAATGGAAATCTGCGGAACACCGCGGGCCATTACCTGCAGGGCTGGCGGCTGAACGAGCAGGGAGAGGTTGCGGGTGGTGAGCCCTCGCGCACCAGCTTCGGGACGCTGGAAACGGTTAATCTGTCCAGCATCACCGGGCTTGTGAAGCCGACGAGCGAGATCGACTTTGCTGCCAATCTCCCCGCCAATCGGACTGGCCCGACCGGAACGGGGGGAAGCTTCTCCACCTCTGTCGACTATTTCACCCGCCTCGGTTTCACAAGCCGGGTCACGCTGGAGTGGGAGCCGTCAACGGCCAGCGCCAACCAGTGGACGCTGCGGATGCGGGACGTGAACGGGGCGAATATCGGCGAGGTGAATCTGCAGTTCGCCGATGGCAGCGGCAGCGTTCCGGCCGGCACGCTGGAGACGATCAGCGCTGGCGCTGTTCCGCCGGCGGCCGTCGATGCGGCGGACGGCAGCATGACCATCACCGTGGACGGCCAGCCGATCACGGTGAATTTCGGGCGCACGGGCGAGACGGGTGGCCTCACCCAGTGGGGTGACCAGTATGTGCCGACCAAGATCAACAAGGACGGCGCCGGCTACGCTCCGCTGGAGCGGGTGGAGGTCGGTGACGATGGCGTCATGACCGCCGTCTATCGTAACGGGCTGCGTCAAGCGGTCTACCGCATTCCCATGGCCGATGTGACCAATCCGGACGGGCTTCGCCGGATGGACGGCAACGCCTTCCAGATCAGCCGCGAGTCCGGCGACATCTATCTCTGGGATGCCGGTACCGGCACGGCCGGAACGGTCAATGGCGGGGCGTTGGAAGCTTCCAACGTCGATATCGCCGAGGAACTGACCAGCATTATTGAGACGCAGCGGGCCTACTCGTCCAACGCCAAGATCATCCAGACCGCAGACGAGATGCTGGACGAGGTCACGCGGCTGATGCGCTGAGGCCAACCGGCCTCTTCCGCCCCGCCACCCTGTTCCGCCTCTCCATTTCTGGAAGGTCTGAGTCATGACCATTGGTCTCGCCCTGCAGACGGCGCTGACCGGGCTGCGTGCGAATCAGCAGCGCTCGGCGATCCTGTCGCGCAACATCGCCAACGCCACCACTCCGGGCTACACCCGCAAAGAGGCCGTGCTCGCCTCCCTCACCGTCGGCGGCGAGGGCAGGGGCGTAGAGGTGCGCGATATCCGCCGCAGTGTCGATACGGGGCTGGCGCGCGAGGTGCGAACCCAGACCAGCACCCAGATGAGCCTAGCGGTCAGGGCGGAGTCGCTGGCCGCCTATACGCAGGCCGTCGGCCAGCCGGAGGAGGAGCGCAGCCTGTCGTCCGCCCTTGCAGGGCTGGAGCAAGCCTTCCTGCGATTGGAGGAGTTGCCCGAGAGCCCGACCCAGCAGCGGGCCGTCGTTGACGCAGCCACGGTTCTCGTCCAGCGGCTGAATGCCGCCGACGCCAAGGTGGCAGAGGTACGGCAGCAGGCAGATGCCGACATCGGCGATGCGGTGGCGGAGGTGAACCAAGCCCTGAAGCAGCTGGAGGCCCTGAACCGTCAGGTGGCAATCCGCACTGGCACCGGGCAGGATGCCACCGAACTGCAGGACCAACGCGACCGTCTGCTGGACACGATCTCGGAGCATATCGGGATCAACTACTTCACCCGAGATGCGGGCGAGGTGGTTGTGATGACCACCGGGGGGGCCACGCTGCTGGATGGGCGGGCGCGGGAACTGGAATTCTATCACACGGCCGTAATCGGGTCGGAGGCCACATATCCCGGCGGTCTTTCCGGCTTGAGAATCGACGGGATAGACATGGCGCCGGGCAGCGGATACCCGAATTCCGTGTCCGGCGGCCGCATCGAGGGGCTGTTCGCGGTACGCGACCAGCTCATGCCGCAGGTTCAGCGGCAGATCGACGAGGTTGCGAGCGTGCTTGCCGACCGGTTCCAGGCCGCCGATTCCAGCATCGCTGGCAGTGGACTCGGCGATACGGGCCTGTTCACCGACAATGGCAGCCGCCACTACCGAACGCCTCCCTTCGATCCTGCCTCTCCCGGGCCGGCTGGTCTGGCCGGGCGAATTCGGGTCAACGATATGGTCCGGATCGACGCTGGCGGCGATCCTGCCCTTGTCCGCACCGGACTGCACGGTGGCGGCGGGGATGTCGGCAATACCGCGCAGATCAAGGCTTTCCTGGGCGTCTTTTCGGAGACGGTCGGGTTCAGCACCGGCGCCGGCCTGATGCCGTCAGGGACGATCAAGACCTTCACCTCCGCCGCAATCAGCCAGCAGCACATGATGCGGGCGAGTGCCGAGACGGATGCCAAGGCGCAAGGCCTGCTCGTCGAGACGGTGCAGGCCAGCCGGGAAGCCCGCGAGGGCGTGAACATCGACGAGGAGCTGCAGGAGTTGATCGTCCTCGAGCGGGGCTATGCCGCGTCCGCCCAGGTGATCCAGGCTGCGGCCCGCATGCTCGACAAGCTGTTGGAGATCTGAAGCGATGACTGTGCCTACCGTCTCTACCCTGTCGCTGGCGCGGCAGACCCGGAACGGCATCCGTCTGATGCAAGTGGAAATGTCCATGCGTCAGCAGGAGCTGTCCACCGGCCGCAAGATTGATGTCGCCGGCGCCATCGGCAGCCGGACCGCCTCTCTGGTCGATCTGCGCAATGCGCGCAACGAGATCGTCGAATACCAGACCTCCATCCAGACCCAGGCGTCCCGCCTCACCACGATGCAGAAAGCGGTCGAGGAGGTGCGGGCGGCAGTCACCAAGGTCCGCGACCTGGCGCTGGGCGTGTCCGGCTCCGGCAGCGGACCTGCGGCCGGGGCTATCGACGAGGCGGCTCGCGATGCGCTGCAAGTCGTCCAGTCCATGCTGAATACCAGCCAGTCAGGACGTTTCCTGTTCGCTGGCACGCGCTTCGACCAGAAGCCGGTCCAGCCGCAGGACGAGGTGGGGCCGAGCGGGCTGTCGCCGGCCCAGGCCGTCGCACAGACGATCAGCGGCTTTCCCGCTCTCACGGACGCCGCATCGGTCGACGCCATGATCGACGGGCCGGGCGGTCTGTCGGCCATGTTCAACGATGTCGATCCCACCGATCCGGCCAGCTTCTCCAACACTTTCTTCCATGGCTCCACCACCTATGTCGTGGGCCGTGCAGGAAATGAAATGCCCGTGACCTACCGCGTGACCGCCGGTGATCAGGCGATCCGCGACCTGATGCAGGGGCTGTACATGCTTGCGGCCGTGCCGGATGATTCCGTGCCGACGGGCGCTTATAAGCGGGTTGCGGAGCGAGGCTGGCAGCAACTCACCGGGGCCCTGGACCAGCTGGTCGAAATGCAGGGCGTGCTGGGGCTGGAGGAGGAGGCGGTCGACCGCGCCGAACGCCAGTATGAGGTGCAGAAGACCCTCGTCTCCACCCAGATCGTCAGGCTGGAGGAGGCGGACCCTCAGGAAACCGCACTGCGACTGAATACGCTTCAGACCCAGCTCGAGGCGAGCTTCGCCGTGACCAGCCGGATAAGCACCTTGTCGCTGGTCAATTTCCTCTGACAATCCGGGACGGCTGCACCTCTGCCGGGCTGCAGGCCGGGCAGAGGTGCAGCCGTCCCATATCCAAACCGTGATTGGCGGCCAGGGCTGGAAAAAAATCAGCGGAGAACCTGGCCGGTTCAGGACAGCCTTAAGCCCGGGACGCGGTCCAGCCGCATGCCCGGGCTCAATTGTCGAGAGCTTCTGAAACGGAGGGAGAAGCCGGCGCTGGCTATGCCGTCGCAGCCATCTCCATGGCCATGGGACGCGGCCGGGGCGCCGGCAGGTCGTCATCCGCGGCCTCGGGCGCCTCGAACTTGTAACCGCGGCCATAGACGGTCTCGATATAGCGATCGCCGTTGGTGGCTTCGGCGATCTTCTTCCGCAGTTTGCAGATGTAGACGTCGATCACTTTGTCCAGGGGATCGGAACCGGAGAGGCTGTACACGGCCTCGTAGATCTTTTCCTTGGAGATTACCCGGCCGACATTCAGGGCCAGCACGCTGAAGATCGCATGCTCCCGATGGCTGAGCCGCAGACGGCGTCCATCCACCGCCGGGTCGCGCCCGTCGAGGTAGACGGTGAGGCGGCCAACCTGCAACTCTGGAGAGCTGTGGCCGTGGGAGCGCCGACGGACAGCGTGCAGCCGCGCCTCGATCTCCTGGGCATTCACCGGCTTCACCAGCACATCGTCCGCACCAGCGCGCAGGTGGGTGATTGTCGTAGCGACGCAACGCCGCTCAAGCAAGCTGGTCAGGATCGTCTGTCCCACCGTCCGGCGCAGCCGGCCGATCAGGTTATCCGGGTTGGTGACGTCTCCGACAAGGATTGCGTCGTAATCGTCGAAGCCGTGCGCTCCGTCCTGGAGCAGGCCCTCCGCATCCAATTCCCGGGCGACCTCGCAACGCAGGTTTGCCCGCTCGATCGTGCGGGCGACGGCTCCGGCGACAGTCTGATCGTTCTCAATCAGCAGAACGCGCATGCCATTCTCCATGGTTACAGCGTCGGGCCGGAGCCGGGACGCAGCCAAACTTGATAAAATTGATGTGATCTTCTATGGTACTTAGAGGCGACAAATAGAGACTACGCAATCAGGGTAGCCCGTCAAGAAAATACTACTTTCGCGTTGCAAGTAAAAATGCATAAAAATTGAGGAAAAGCGGGCCGAAAACTTGCTTTAACCTCGCCTCCATACTCTCCGGTTGAGCCGCACCGAATCTCCGGGGAATCCGCATGGCGAACCGTTTCCTTGTCCGGCTGGCTGCGACAGGCCTTGCTGTCCTGCTGCCGGCCATGATCGCATTTCCTTCCGGCGCACAGACCCGCATCAAGGATCTGGTGGAAGTGGAAGGCGTGCGAGCGAACCAACTTCTCGGCTACGGTCTGGTTGTGGGACTGAAGGGGAGCGGCGACCGCCTGCAGAACTCGCCCTTCACGCAGCAGAGCCTCGAAGGGATGCTGGAGCGGTTGGGGGTCAATATCACCGGCCTCAATGTCCGGACGCGGAATATCGCGGCCGTCATGGTCACGGCGGAGCTGCCGCCCTTTCCTCGCCAGGGAAGCCGCCTGGACGTTTCCATCTCCACCATGGGCGACGCCACAAGCCTGCAAGGCGGCAATCTCGTTGCGACGCCGCTGATGGGAGCGGACGGCAGGATCTATGCAGTGGCGCAGGGGCCTGTTGCCATAAGCGGCTTCGATGTGCAGGGACAGGCGGCCAGCGTAACCAAGGGCGTGCCCACCTCCGGCCGTATCGCCAACGGCGCCATCGTGGAGCGGGAGGTTGATTTCGCGCTCGACGATCTGCGCAGCGTGCGGCTGAGCCTGCGGTCGCCGGACTTCTCAACGGCAACCCGGATCGCCCAGGCGGTGAATACCGACCTTGGCGGATCGGTCGCGCGCGCCACAGATCCGACCACCGTGGAGATGACGGTGCCAGCCGCGTTCCAGGGAAATGTCGCCGCACTTGTTTCCAGGATAGAAACGCTTCAGGTCAGGCCCGACGCGCCGGCCAGGGTGGTGGTGGATGAGAAGTCCGGCACCATTGTGATCGGCGAGAATGTGCGCATCAGCACCGTGGCCGTGGCGCAGGGCAATCTGACGGTACGGGTGGAGGAGACTCCGCAGGTGTCGCAACCCTCGCCCTTCGCCGAGCAAGGACAGACCGTCGTGGTGCCGCGCACCCAGATTACGGTCGACGAGGAGAGTGGGAACCGTCTGAACATCATCCAGGGCGGCGTATCGCTTCAGGAACTGGTGAACGGGCTGAACCGTCTTGGCGCCGGCCCGCGCGACATCATCGCGATTCTTCAGGCCATCAAGGCCGCCGGCGCGCTGCACGCCGATCTTGAAGTCATGTGAGACGGAGGACCAGGATGATCCAGCCGCCGACGGTGCCGCCCCTGGCGCTTTCCACCGCTACGCCCGCCCATTCCTTCGGCCTGAAGCCGGACGTGGCGGCGGCGAAGCAGTTCGAGGCGATGATGATCAGCCAGATGCTGCAATCCATGTTCGAGGGCGTGTCCACGGACGGGTTCTTCGGCGGCGGCTTCGCGGAGGAGAGTTTCCGCGGCCTCATGCTGGAGGCTGTGGGCAGCCAGATCGCGACGGGCCCCGGTCTCGGCATTGCCGAAAACGTCCAGTCGCAGATCGCGGCCTACATGGCCGCCAAGGAAGGGTGAATACCATGGAGCTGGACACGCTGCCGCCGGATCTGCGGCTCAACCTGCGTGAGGCGTTCGACGGGCTGGCCGATCTGCTGGATGAGGAAACTGAAAAACTGCCGCAGGCCAATGCGGAGGAGCTGGCGCTCTATGCCGAGGCCAAGCGCAGCCTGTTCGAACAGCTCGCCATTCTATTGCGTGAGGCGAATGACCCGGCCAGGGCTGCCGCGGCGCCTGAGCCGGTGACGGCTACAGCCGCAGAGGATGCCGCGGCCGACACTGATGAGGAGGGCGAGGCCGAAGAGAGCGAGCCTGACCCGGCCGATCCCGAGTGCGTGCGGACGGCGGCCCGTCGCCTCAAGGACCGGGTCGAGGTCAACCGCCGCGGACTTCTTGCGGCCCAGGACGCCATAGCCGCCGTTGCCCGCCATGTGGGCAGGGCTGTGGAGCAGCAGCAGACCGACGGCGTCTACGCCCGCGGCGGCAGTGCGCCGCGCAGTGGGCAGGCCGGCTTCGGCCGGGTGGAGCATGAGCTTTAGACGTTTCCAAAAGGAAACAAATTTTACCCCGGTTTAAACCCGGCGTGGGAGGATGGGTTCAGCTTCCAAGGGGCCGCAGCTTGTTGCCCCAGACCCCGACGAGGCAGCGGCGTCAGAAGGCGCTCCGACCGAAACCATCCACGAAGGAATCAGAGAAATGACCACGTCCATTCTCACCAACGTCGGCGCAATGGTGGCGCTGCAGACCCTGAACCGCACCACCAAGGATCTGGCGGTGGTCCAGGATCGCATCTCCACCGGCATGAAGGTGGCCACGGCCAAGGACAATTCGTCCTACTGGTCCATCGCCACCACCATGAAGTCCGACGTGTCCGCGCTCAAGGCGCTGAACGAGAACATCAACATCAACGCGGCCACCGTGCAGACGGCCCGTGTCGGTGCTGAGAACATCCAGAAGCTGATGAGCCAGGTGAAGGACCAGCTCTCGCTCGCCACCTCCGCCTCGGTCGATCACACCAAGATCGGCGAAGAGCTGGACAGCTTGGCTGCGCAGATCCAGAACACGATGGATGCCGCCAGCTACAATGGCGAGAACCTGCTGAACAACACCGACGTCCGTACGCTGACCGTCTCCATCAACCGCAGCGGTGCTGGCATCACGGCGGTGGAGGACGAGGTTGCCGGCCAGGACATGACGGCTGTGCAGACCTTCGTGGCCGGCCTGTCCGCCGCCATCACCGGCGGCGCCGACGGTTCCGCCAACGCGGCGTCCGCGCAGACCCAGCTCCTGGCGCTCGAAGCGCATATGGAGACCGTCATCACCGCGGCGGCCGAGTTCGGTAACGTCGGCAAGCGGCTTGAGCTGCAGGCCGACTTCACCAGCAAGCTGGTGGACAGCCTCAACCAGGGCATCGGTACCCTGGTGGACGCGAACCTGAACGAGGAGTCGGCACGTCTTCAGGCCCTGCAGGTCCAGCAGCAGCTGGGCATCCAGGCCCTGTCGATCGCCAACGGCGCTCCGCAGAACATCCTGGCGCTGTTCCGCTGATCGCACGGCCTCGCGCAAGTGACTGGGGCCGCCCGCAAGGGCGGCCCTTTTCCATTGGTGGTTCGGGAGATGTCGGCGTATCCGAATGGAAACGTTTTATCGCCGTTTAATCCGCCCTTGCTAGCGTTGGAAAAGGGAACAGCGCCAGAGGGATAGAGCCGCCATGAGCGTCGCCGCCTACCGCCAGTCCATGCGCGACACGATCAGTCCGCGCGAGCTGGAAAGCCGAGTCTTCGCGCAGGTCACGGCAGAGCTGGAGGGATGCGTCGCCGGCACCGACCGCTTCGCGGTGATCCGCGCGGTGGATCGGAACCGCCGCCTCTGGGGCGCTCTCGTCGCCGATCTGGCCGAAGGCGAGAACCTGTTGCCGGACCAGCTCAAGGCCGGGCTGGTGTCTCTGGGGCTGTGGGTGAACCGCTATAGCGGCCAGGTGCTTGCCGACGGCTCCCCACTGGCGCCGCTGATCGATGTGAACCGAACGGTGATGAAGGGCTTGGCTGCGCCTCTGGCGGCCGGCTGAGGAGAACGGAGCGTGCCATGGGGCTGAAGCTGAAGTTGAAGCCGTACGAGAAATTCGTCGTCAATGGCGTGGTGATCGAGAACGGCCGCCACCGCAACACAGTGACGCTGGCCAACCACGCCCAGGTGATGACCGGCCGCAGCATCCTTCAGCCGGAAGAGGCGACAACGCCCGTCAAGCGGGCCTATTACGCCATTCAGGCCATGCTGATCGACCCGGCCAACATGACCGGCCATCAGCAGGTCTATGAGCCGCTCATGGCCCAACTCGCCTCCGCCATCCGTGATTCCGAGATGCGATGCCATCTGGCGGAAGCGCAGGGATTTGTCAGGGACGGGGACCATTACAAGGCGCTGGCCGCTCTGCGGCCGGTCATCGCCTACGAGGCGATGCTGCTGTCCGATGCAGATCAGCAGGACAGGGATACGGCCAAACCGCCGGCAGAAGCGTCGGCGCGTGCGTAGGCGCCCACGATCGGGGCGGCAAGGCCGGCTGTGCGGCTCGTCTCTGCGAGGGTGCCGCGCCAGGAGGGGAGCATGAGCGAACGCAAATCCGTGGAGGGCGTCACCGCCGCAGAACCCGCTGCCCGCCCGCGTGTGGCGGAACGGGTGGTTACCGAAGCACGCACCCGGGAGGCGCGGGAGGAGCAGGAGCCCGATCCGCCTCCGCCCCCCATCGAGCCGTCCCCCGCCTATCGCCCCTATCGGGTGCAGCTCGACCCGGAAACAAGCCGCCTTTTCACCGAGGTGCTGGACCCGCGCACGGGCGGCGTGCTGCTGCGGATTCCGCCGGGCTATTCACCGTCGGAATCCGCGGAACAGACGGAAGAACGGCCCATCGGTGAGCGGGAGGTCAAGCTATGATCAGCGGCATATCGGGATATGGCGGTGGGATCGTCACGGGCGGCGGCGGTTCCTCCCTGGTCCAATTGCGCCTGTTGCAGCGCACGACGGACCGGCAGATGCAGATGCTGGCGGAGCAGCCGCAGGTCAAACGCGATGTGGCCTATTTCCGCGCCGAAATCGGGAATGTCAAAAGCGCCGAGGACCTCGTGTCCGATAGTCGGCTTCTGCGGTTCGTCGCCACCGCCTTCGGCATGGAGGATCAGGCCTACGCCAAGGCGTTGCTGAAGAAGGTGATGGAGAGCGATCTGGATGATCCCCGTTCCTTCGCCAACCGGATGTCCGATCCGCGCTTCAAGGAGTTGGCTGCCGCCTTCAATTTTCCGAAGTACGGCGGTATCAAGGCCGGGCTTCCAGCCTTCCAACAGCAGCTCGTCGACCGCTACATGACGCAGCGGTTCGAGGAGCAGGCAGGGCAGTCGAACGAAGCCCTGCGGCTAGGGCTGTATTTCCAGCGCAAGGCTGGCCAGATCGAGAACTGGTACAACGTGCTGGCCGATCCCGCCCTGTCGCAGGTGATGCGGGCGGCGCTAAACCTGCCGGAGGAGATGAGCAAGACCGATGTCGACCGGCAGGTGGACATGTTCAAGGACAAGCTCGACATCAAGAAGCTTCAGGACCCGGCGGAGGTCGGCAAACTGATCGAGCGGTTCATGGTCATGTCGGATGTGCGGACAGGCGGGCCCGCGGGACCTCAAAGCCCGATTCTGCAGCTTCTGAATGCGGGTAGCGGTCGGGTGACGCTCGATCCCTCAACCATCCTGGCGGCAAGCCGGCTACGCCGGATCTGACTGGGTTTCCATCGGCCCCGCGTCCCTTCTGGGGCCTGCGGCGGCCCGTTCCAGGGCCGTCACCAGCGCATCCAGCGTGTAGGGCTTGGACAGCACGGTGAACTCGGTGCCTCCAGCGATCTCCTCGCTGTAGCCGGTCATCAGCACGATGGGAAGCTCAGGCCGCCGCCGCCGGGCATCCCGCGCCAGATCCAGGCCGGTTGCCCGCCCGGGCATGATCACATCCGACAGCAGCAGGTCGGCCGGAAAGCCTGAAGCAATCATCTGCATCGCCTCGTCCGCAGTCCCGGCGCGCGCGATGCGATAGCCCAGATCCTCCAGCATCGTGCCCACCAGCGAGCTGACGATGGGATCATCCTCGACCAGCAGGATTCGGCCCTGAGCGCGCCCCAGCTTCCGCTCCTCCACCGGCTGCGGCACGTCAGGCTTCTTGTGGGAGCGCGGCAGGTACAGGATGACCGCAGTGCCCTGTCCCGGCATGGTTTCGATCCGCGCTGCACCGCCCGATTGCTGCACGAAGCCGTAGACCTGGCTCAAGCCCAGGCCGGACCCTTTACCGACCGATTTGGTAGTGAAGAACGGATCGAAGGCGCGGGCCTGCACTTCTGGCGTCATGCCGGTGCCATCGTCACGCACGGCGATCCGCACGAATTCGCCCGACAGGGCGGGTTCTTCCGGGTCGTCGGATGGCAGCGCGATGTTCCTGGCCTCGATCCGCAGCAATCCCGCCTTCGGCATCGCATCGCGGGCATTGACGCTGAGATTCAGGATGGCGAGTTCGAATTGCGTCGGGTCCACCTCCACCGTCCAGAGGTCAGACGCCAGATCGGGCTCCAGCCGGATATCGGCCCGCAGAGCGCGGGCCAGCAGCTCGGACATTCCCAGCAGTTGGTCCCGCACATCGACCGGCTGCGGCCGTAGGGCCTGCCGCCGGGCGAAGACCAGGAGCTGCTGCGTCAGTTTTGCGCCCCGCTCGACGGCCTGACGACCGGCGTCCAGGATTTTATGGACCTCCTGGTTATCCACCCTGCGGCGCACCAGCGACAGACATCCCGACAGGCTCTGCAGCAGGTTGTTGAAGTCATGCGCGACGCCGCCGGTAAGCTGGCCCAGCGCCTCCATCTTCTGGGTCTGCCGCAACGCCTGCTCCGCCTTTTCCCGCTCCTCGATCTGGAGTTGGAGATTGCGGTTGGCGGCGGCGAGATCCCTGGCCTGGGAGGCCAGCGTGGCGTTGGCGCGGTTCATGGTGGCCTGCGCGGCCCCCAGCACGACGACCAGCAGCGCCGCCATGACGGCCAGCACCACCACGGCGCCGTACCGGACCAGCCGGCGGAAGGCCGGATCGATGGTGCTGCGCAGAAGAACGGCGCCAACCTCCTTGCCGTTCTGGATGACTGGTACGACCACCTTCAGATCGTTGCCGTTCAGGATCGGTCCGCGCACGCTGCCCGGCTCATCGGGGAGCAGCTCGCCGGACCGGGCGAAGCCGGCGAGCAGCCTGCCATCGGCTCCGTAGACGCCGGCCACGCGCAGATCGGGATTGGCGGCCAGGGGATTTACATAGTCCTGCGCGGCAACCTCATCCTCGAATAAAAGCGCGGCCACGACGCTGGCGGCCAGGATCTGGGCCTGGGTCCCGATTTCCCGGGCCTTCTGGTCCTGGTAGAGACGCTCACCCTGCACCGCGAGCAGGAAGCCGGCCAGGAGCAGGAAAAGCGCGCTGGCCAGGGCAACAGATGGCAGCAGGCGCCAGCGTCTCGGCGTTCCGCCCATGCTGTCCATGCGCCCTCTCAACCCCGTTTCGTGACGGTCAGCGCCAAGCTCAGCAGCTTGGAGCTGATCGTCAGCCCGTTGCGGGCCGCGGTCCCGCTGTCGATATGGAAGCGGACCCGGTTGTCGCGGATTACGAAATGAACAACACCCCGCGCGTCACCGGCGTTGGCCGCATCTGTCACTGTCAGAACGGGCTTGCCGGCGAGTTGGCGCAGCATATCGTGGATCGCATCCTCCCTTTCCGTCGAAAGATACAGGATGTGGCAATCGGACGCCTCATCCGGGGGAGCCATGCGGCGGATGGTGATGGGTCGCTGTCCAACGGTCTGGGTCTCCGCAATCCGGTCCAGATGGGCCCCGAATGGATCGGGACCCATGACGCAGACGGCAACCGGATCGTCCGGACCCGGAAAGGATTCCTCCGGCCAAGTGACGAACTCTCCGAATTTGGTCAGGAAGGCCGCCTTCACCGGATACTCCAGCGACTCTTCTCTCGTTGCCGCTCCTGCGAAAAGAGGCAACAATCCCATTATCATCAGCAGAAACGGTGCGCAGATCCGGCGCACCGTCAAAGGCTCCAGCGGGCGCGGAGCTGAACGGTCCGGCCGAAGACCCGCCGGGCCGGATTCTCCGTCATCTCCGTATGCCGCTCATTCAGAAGGTTGTCTCCCGCCAACGACAGCTCCAGCGAATCCAGCAGGCGCCAGCCTAGGCGGGCATCGACCAAGGTATAGCCGGGCAGGGCAGGGGCTGAAAGATCATCTACCGTCCGCACCGCCAGATCCAGTTCCAAGCCGCCGGCCAGGTTCATGCGGGAGCGGACCTGTCCATGCCAGTCCGGATCATTTCCTACGGCGGCGAAGTTCGCCCTGTCGTTGCGCCCGCCCTTGAGGCGGAAATCCTTACGCAGGATAGTGGCGCCCGCGCTGAGCCGCCACCAGTCGGTCAGAAGATACTCGCCCCATACCTCCACGCCCCAGCTTTCCCCTCTGATGCCGTTCGCCAGGGCCAGCGGCAGCGGGGCGGTAGTGACAGGCTCCGTCGTGCGGATATCGTCATAGACATTGAAGAAGGTCGACACGGATAGGCTGGTGCGATCAAGGGGCCGGCCGCGGTAGCCGGCTTCGAAGGCGATCAGCTTTTCCGAACCGAAGCTGCCCCGCACCAGTACGCCCGGCGCAACAAGTTCGCGGTCGACACGCGACGGCGTCCGGACCGCACGCGACACCGCCGTCCACAGCAGCGCCCCTTCCGGCGCCTGCCATGCCAGACGGGCGTTCGGCAGATACTCCCAGCCGGTGAAGCTGCTGCGCTCCAGCTTCAGCCCAAGTGTCAGCGCCAGTTCCGGCGTCAGCGCCATCTCATCCTGGACGAAGACGTCGCTCAGGTTCAGCCAGCGCTTGCGGGGGTCCAGCACGAAAGCGTTCAGGGTGTTGCGGAAGTCATCCCTGATGATGCGATGCCCGCCGCCCCAGACGATCCGATGTCCTTCCCACGGGGCGAAATTGTGCTGAAACTCCGTCGCATAGGTGTCTACCCGCTCCACCACGCCGAAATAGTCGCGACGGGAACGGTCCACATAGCCTTGCAGCTCAAGCGCCGCGCCTCCGTTCAGATCACGACGCCATCTTGCCAGAACGTTCTCCCCCTCCAGTCCCCAGTGGAATGTGGGAAGGCCGGCCACCTCCACTTCCGTCTCGAAGTCGGAAACATCCCCCTGGACCGTGAAGCTGTCGGCGCCGCCGTCCAGATCGACGCGGAAGCCCCCCTGCAAGCCGTTCCAGTCGTCGCCCAGGTCGATGCCCGCCAGCGGATTCGGGTGTTCCCGCTCGAATCCCTGGACATAGAACCGGTAGGCGGCGCGGTCGCCAAGGGTTCCGCCATAGCGGGCGGAGGCTCGGCGATCCTTGGTGCCGAGCGTGATGTTGGCCAGGGCGCCCTGGGTATCCAGGGCACGCTTACTGACCACATTGATGACGCCGTTGACGGCATTGCTGCCCCAGAGCGTTCCGCCGGGGCCGCTGACCACCTCGATCCGGTCCAGATCGGGGAGGAAGACGTCCTGCGCATCCCAGTAAACGGCGGAATGAAGCAGAGAATAGATGCTGCGCCCGTCGATCAGAACCTGCAGCTTGTTGGCGGTGTCATAGCCGTTGAAGCCGCGAGCGGAGATGCTGTAGCCCAGTGTCTCAAGCCGGGCGACGTGCAGGTTGGGAGCGAGCCGTAGCGCCTCTGCCAAGTTCACGGCGCCTGAGCGCCGGATATCGTGTTGCCGGATGAGGAAGGCTGCTGCCGGTGCATTCTCGACGGATTGGGGCCGGCGGGAAACAGACGTGATTTCCACCTTGACCAGCTCGTCGATGGACATAAGCGCAAGATCGGCTGGATCAACCGACGCATGTACATTGGACACCCAGACGGTTACTGAAACAGCGACCAGAATAGAAAGCCGGCTTGTTTTCCAGCGTCGCTTATCGGCAGCAGAGGAACCGGCGGGGATGGGGCTGGGCTGGATGGACATCATCAATGGATCAGGCAGAATGTGGCGCAGATCGCCGAAATCGGGAGTAGCACCGCTTCGAATGCCTGCATAGTCGCCAATGCGCCTGTTCCGGTATCTATGCCGTAAGAGCTACGCCCCCATTTCCCCAGCCAGTCGAACAGGGCATTTACGGCTCAACTCGACCCAGGTCTGGGCTGGCCCTTCCGGCCGGACTTGGCCGGTTCTTCCTGTGGCGGAGCTGCCGGTTCGGGTTCCGAAAGAATATCTGCTAAGGTTGCAAAGCTGTTAGCGGCCGGCGTTGCCTCACTCTTGGGCTGGGCAAGAAATGCGGTGAAGGCCGGCATTGCCCGGATCGCGCGGTCCAGTTCCGCATCGCTTCCGGCCCGGTAGGCTCCCAGGCGGATCATCTCCTCCATGGACCCATAGCGGGAGAGGAGGGTGCGGGCGGCAGATACCGTGGCATTCTCCTCAGCACTGTGGCAGCCGGGCAGTGCGCGGCTGACGCTTTTCAGCACGTCCACCGCAGGGTACCGGCCGCGTTCCGCGATCTGGCGGGTCAGGACCAGATGGCCGTCCAGAATACCGCGCACAGCGTCCGCCACGGGTTCATCATGGTCGCCGCCTTCCACCAGAACGGTGAAGAGGCCGGTGATATCGCCTGTGCCCTCGATCCCTGGGCCGGCCCGTTCCAGCAGCCTCGGCAATTCGGCGAATACTGTGGGCGGATAGCCCTTGGTGGTTGGCGGTTCCCCGGCCGCTAGCCCGATCTCCCGCTGTGCCATGGCGAAGCGGGTGATGCTGTCCATCAGGCACAGAACATCCCGACCCTGGTCCCGGAACCACTCCGCGACTGACATCGTCAGGTAGGCCGCCTGTCGGCGGGTCAGAGCGGGCTCATCCCCCGTCGCCACAATCACCACCGACCGGGCAAGGCCTTCCGGTCCCAGATCGTCCTGAATGAATTCCTGCACTTCGCGTCCGCGCTCCCCGATCAGGCCGATCACATTGACATCGGCGGCGCTGGACCGCGCCAGCATGGAGAGAAGCGTGGACTTGCCGACGCCCGACCCGGCGAATACGCCAAGCCGCTGCCCGCGACACAGCGGCACGAAGCTGTCCAGCACGCGAATCCCGGTATCCAGCCGCGTCCCCATCCGGCGGCGCTGGAAGGCATGCGGCGGTCCGGCGCGCAGCGATCGGTTTCCGTCCCCGCGGACCAACGGCCCCTTGCCATCGACCGGGCGTCCGAAAGCGTCCACGACGCGGCCCAACCAGCCCTCCCCCGGTCGGACCACGGTTTCCGTCGCGGCTTCGACCCTGCATCCCAGCCCCAGTCCGTCGACAGGGCCGAAGGGCAACAGCACGGCCCGGTCTCCCCGGAAGCCGACGACTTCGCACGGGGTCGACCGTCCGTTGCGGGCGATCGCCCGGCAGGCATCGCCCACCGAAAGTCGGCGTTCCAGCCCCTCCACCTCCACCGTCATGCCGGTGCAGGCGGCGACTTGGCCGTGGAAGCTGAAACGGGGCAACTGCTCAATGTCGGCCAGCAGGCCGGCGAGGATGGACATGGGACAGGGTCCTCGGACGCGGTTTCCATCCCATCCTGTCCGGCAGCGTTTAAAGGGGCTTAAAGCGGTAGACCACCGGCGGCGCTGACTTAAACACCGCTTTTACCGGGGCGTGAAAGCATCGGCCCGGGTTTTCAAACAGGAAACAGGACTTCGGCCATGGATCTGTCCTCAATCGGCCTGTTTCATCTCGCCGGCCGGCGCATGGAATATCTGGGCGCACGGCATCAGGTGATCGCACAGAACGTGGCCAATGCCGATACGCCCGGTTTCCGCGCCCGCGATCTGAAGGCCTTCGACTTTCAGGCCGCCGTGCGCCACGCCGCTGGAAACATATCCCCCGTTCAGACCAGTCCAATGCATCTGACCGGCACCCGTGCGCCGCAGCCGTTCCGGGAGGATCGCCGGGTTCCGACCTATGAGACAGCGCCTGCGGGCAACGGCGTGGTGCTGGAAGAGCAGATGATGAAAGCGGCGGAGGTGCGACAGGCCTACGACCTCGCCACAGGAATCTTCCAGAAGCATGTCGGGATGCTCCGCCAGGCCTGGACCACCCGCTGATACCGAAGGAGACGATCCCATGACCTTCGATCCGCTTTCCGCCTCCTTCGGGATCGCAGCCACCGGCATGAAGGCGCAGGCCACGCGCCTGCGCGTCGTGGCCGAGAATCTGGCCAATGCCAACTCCACCGCAGAGATGCCGGGAGGCGATCCATATCGGCGCAAGACCGTGGTGTTCGCCAGCGTCCTGGACAAGGCGCTGGGCGCGAACGCAGTGGAGGTGAAGCGGATCGGCCGGGACACCGGCGCCTTCACTCTGCGGCACGATCCCAGCCATCCGGCTGCCAACGCCGAGGGTTATGTGAAGCTGCCCAACGTCAATGCGCTCACCGAGATGATGGACATGCGGGAGGCCGGCCGCTCCTACGAGGCGAACCTTAACCTGCTGCAGCAGGCGCGCGGCATGGTCGGCCGCACCATTGATATGCTGCGTAGCTGAGGGGAACAGCGATGTTGGTGGTTCCAGCCCAGGGCGTCGCGCAGGCCTATGCTGCCGGCAAGCTGTCCGGCATCCAGGCGGCCAGCACCGTCGCGGCGCCCAAACGCGGCGACTTTTCCCGCTATGTTGAGAACGCTGTTCGCACGGCTCTCAACACAGTGCGGCAGGGAGAGCATACGGCGGCGGCCGGCATGCAGGGGAAGGCCAGTGCACAGGAGGTGGTCCAGGCCGTGATGTCGGCGGAAATGACGGTTCAGTCCGTCGTTGCCGTGCGCGACAAGCTGGTCAGCGCTTATCTAGACATCATGCGCATGCCGATCTGAGAGGGAGGACGGCTTGAACGAGGCCGATGTGCTCGAGCTTCTCCGATCCGGGATCTGGACCGCGGTCTGGGCGGCCGCCCCTCCCTTGGCTGTGGCGCTTTTCGTCGGGCTTGGCATTTCCCTGCTGCAGGCGCTGACCCAGGTGCAGGAGGCGACACTGAGCTTCGTGCCGAAGATCGTGGCCATTCTGGCCTGCACCGTTCTGGCGCTTCCTTTCATGTTCGCTGTGCTGTCCACCTATACGGAGCAGGTGGTGGCGCGCATCGCAGGACCCTGAGCCATGACGACTGGCCGCCGCTACTTCTTCAAGACGCGGAGGCGCAACGTGGCGGCAATACCGGCCGTTCTTCTCGGCATGCTGCTGCTGTTGGCAAGCGCAGGCGTTGCGGAGGGGGCAGCCGGACCGGAAACTGCCTGTCTTGATCAGATCCGTGCGGCGGAGCGCGATGTGCGGCTGCCCGGCCGGCTTCTTCTGGCCATTGGGATGACCGAGGCCGGACGCCGGTTGGACGGACGGCTGACAGTCTGGCCTTGGACAGTCAATGCGGAGGGCAAGGGCCGGTTCTTCGCCGACAAGTCATCCGCCGTGCGGTTTGTGGAGACGTTGCGCGCCCGCGGCGTGCGGTCCATCGATGTCGGTTGCATGCAGGTGAACCTGCATTGGCATCCGCAAGCTTTCCCCGATCTTGAAACTGCATTCGACCCGGAGGCCAATGTCGCATATGCGGCGGGCCTGCTGAAACGGCACCACGGCGACCTACGGAACTGGAGTCGATCCGTCCGGCGCTATCACTCCGCGACGGACAGCAAGGGCGATGCCTACTTCGAGCGGGTCTCAGACAATCTGCGCATGGTGATGCGGCGGCGGCATGAGTTGGCGGACATGCCGACGCGCAAGCCTGTCGGCAGCGTTCCGCCGCCGGCCCGGACCCGGAAGGTCGATGATGCTCCCGGGCCGGGCAGTGCGGGAACTTGGCGGCTGCCCTCATCGCGGTGAATGGCCGGCAGGCTAGGCCGGCGTCGACTCCGCATCCTCCACATCCGCGGGCGCCAGGATGCGACCCAGCGCGCCAGCAAGCTGATCGAACTGGATCGGCTTGGCGATGACTTCCGCATCGCTTTCCGCGATCCCGCCGATGACCGGCCGGTCATATCCGGTGCAGAACAGGTAGGGCACGCCGCGGTCCCGGAGCACCTGGGCCACGGGAAAGCTGTCCGCCCCAGCCCCGAGATGAACGTCCAGAATAGCCGCGTCCGGCCGCTCCGCCGCCTGGGCCAGTTCCAGGGCGCGGGCAAGGGTCGGGGCGGGCCCCACGATCTCGCACCCCAGCTGACGCAGCAGGCGCTCCACCTCCAGGGCGACGAACCCGTTATCCTCCACCAGCAGGATGCGGGAGCCGGGCGGCACGGCGACGCCGTTCACCGCCGTGTGATCCTTGCTGCCGCTGGGCGCTGCGGAACTCATGACATTAATGGCGGCAATGCGCAGTTCCGCCAGCAGCCCTTCCGGCCGCCAGTCCTGCTTCAGCTCACCGCCCAACTGGCGGGCGCTGGCGAACATGATCTGGCTGCCGAAGCCCTTGCGCGTTGGCGGTGTCGGCGTGGGACCGCCATGCTCACGCCAGCACAGGACGACGTCCTTACCTTCGAAATGCCAGATCAGGTCCAGCCGACCCTCCGGCACGGACAGGGCTCCGTACTTTGCGGCATTTGTGGCTAGCTCATGCAGGACTACGGTGGCAGCCTGTGTCGCCTCTGGATGCAGGGTGACTGGGGGGCCTTCCACATGGACGCGGCCGACGCCGCCGAAGGCATTCATCTCCTCGGTCACCAGCTTCGCCAACTCCACGCCGGCCCAGCGGCTGCTGGACAGCAGGGCATGGGCGCGCGACAGGGCGGCGACACGTCCTTTAACGGCCGAGACGAAATCCTCCACCGTGTTGGCCTTGGTCAGCGACAGCATGGCCTGGACCACGGCGAGCAGGTTCCGGGCCCGATGATCCACTTCGCGGGCCAGCAGGAGCTGACGCTCCTCCGCTTCCTTGCGCTCGGTGATGTCGATGCTGAGGCCGGTGATCCGGCGGGGCGCGCCGTCCTCCCCATAGGTCGCACGGCCGAGGCCAAGCAGCCAGCGCGTGCCCTTCTCGGGGTGGACGACGCGGTATTCCAGACGGAAATCCGATCGGTGGCCGTCCAGCGCCTGATCGATGCCGTGCCGCAGAGGCTCCCGGTCGTCGGGATGAACGGAGGAAAGCCAGGCATCCAGCCCGACCGACTCCGCCACCGGCGGCAGCCCGCAGAGACGGCCATACTCTTCGGACCAATCAAAGCAGTCCACCGCCACATCCCAGTCCCATGTGCCGGCCTGCGCCGCTTCCAAGGCCAAGCGTAGACGCTCCTCGCTGTCGCGATAGGCCATCTCCGCCGCCTTGCGCTCGGTCAGGTCGGCGGCCATTGAGACGACGAGCCGCCGTCCCGCGGCATCCGTCCCGATGGGGGAGGATGCGATGCTCCAGATCCGCTTGCCAGTGTTTCGGGTGCAGATCTCGAACTCGCCATGGTCGCTTCGGCTATCGAGATCGTAGAGTTTCGTGTACCCGCCCCGCAGTTCCTCGGGCCGGCCCTCGTAAGCCAGCCGACTCCAGGCCTCCATGTTCGGCAGTTCGTCCGACGTAAAGCCGGTGATCTCGGTCCAGGCGCGGCTGAGCTGGACGATCTGGCCGTCCTCGGCATGGATCATGATGGGGAAGGGCGCTTCCGCGACGGCGCGCTGCAGGCGTGCCTCGCTGGCCTGCAATGCTGCCAGCACCTGCCGGTGCTCCGCCCGACGGCGGGCATCATCCAACGCACGCAGTACCGTCGCCGGCAGGCGTTCCAGACGCTGCTTGACCACGAAGTCGGTGGCCCCGCGCTTCAGGGATTCCACCGCCACATCCTCTCCAAGCACCCCGGAGACGAAGACGAAAGGCGTATCCCGGGCCGCCGTCTGCGCCATTGCAAGCGCGGACATGCCGTCAAAGGCGGGCAGGGAAAAATCGGATAGGATCAGGTCGAAACCGCCCCGCTCCAGTGCCGTAGCAAAATCCGGCCGCGTCATTACCCGCTCTACACTGTGCGGAATTCCTCCCATCGTCAGCCGCTCCGAGATCAGATCGGCATCAATGGTGCTGTCCTCCAGATGAAGGATGCGGATTGGTGCGGCTGGCACGGTTCCTGGCTTTCCGTGGTTCGGCGACATATCGGCTTCGGCGGCGCTCATTACACGCGGGCCGGCGGCGGTTCGTTCAGGATGCCCCAGAACATGCCGAGGTCCTTGATGGCACTATAGAACTCGTAGAAATCGACCGGCTTGACCACGAAGGCGTTCACGCCGAGGTCATAGCTCCGGTAGAGGTCACGCTCTTCCCGGGAGGAGGTCAGCATCACCACCGGCATCTGGCGCATGGCCGGATCGGATTTCAGCTTTTCCAGGACCTCAAGCCCATTGATCTTGGGCAGCTTCAAATCCAGCAGGACCACCACCGGATCAGGCGTATTGCGTGCCTCATGCCGGCCACGGCGGTACAGGTAATCCAACGCCTCCGCCCCGTCCCGCGCAACGTCGATGTCGTTGGCCAGCTGACACTTCTCCAGGGCGGCGAGGGTCAGCTCGACGTCCTTTGGATTGTCCTCGACAAGAAGGATAGGTTTCAGATTGCGCATGGTGTGCCTTTCCCTCAGTCGACGGGAAGCGAGAAGTAGAAGGTTGCTCCGATACCCTCCGCGCCTTCGGCCCAGGTGCGGCCACCATGGCGTTCGACGATCCGGCGGACATTGGCGAGGCCGATTCCAGTGCCTTCGAACTCTTCAGCGTGGTGAAGGCGCTGGAACACGCCGAACAGCTTGTCGACATAAGTCATGTCGAACCCGGCGCCGTTATCCCTGACATGGAAGATGACCTCGGTATTTTCACGTCGGCAGCCCAGCTCAATGATGGCGTTGGACCGCCCGCGGGTAAATTTTATGGCATTGCCCAGCAGGTTCTGGAACACAAGCCGCAGCATGTTCGGATCGCCTTGGACCATGCCCAGATTGCCGATGCGCCATTCGATGTCGCGGCCGCGGGCATCGATTTCCAGACGCCGCCGAACCTCCTCGGCCATCTGGGTCATGTTCACGCTGGTGAGGCTGAGCGCGATGCGCCCCATCTGGGAGAAGCTCAGCAGGTTGTCGACCAGGGTCCCGGCGGATATGGCGGCCTCAGTGACGGAGGCCAGATAGTGGCGGCCTCGTTCGCTCAGCCGGTCCGCTTCCCGCTCGCGCAGCAGCTCGGCATAGCCCACGATATGGCGGAAAGGGGCGCGCAAATCGTGGGAGACGGAATAGGAAAAGGCCTCCAGCTCCCGGTTGCTCCGCTGCAACTCACCGGTCAGGGACGCCAGTTCCTCGGCCTTGCGCAGCACCACATTGACGATGGCCGAACGCAGCTCTTCCGCCGCGGCCTTCTCGCCATCCGTCCAGGGGCTGGATGTCTGGCGCACCGTCTCCTTCCAGATTTCGAAGGATTTGCGGGGGTGGAGGCGGGCGCCGGCCGGCGTGACCTCCGCCGCCTTCTGAGGATCGCCGCCCCACTTCACCGTCTCCACCACTTCGGGACGGAACCACATCAGATAGTCCGGTTTGAGCTGGGAAATCGAGACGGCCAGGACACCGCTGGCCGTGTCCTTCATCGATTCCGCGCCCGGCATTTCCCCCGGGAGCGAGTTGGTGGCGAACAGTTCGCGGTCGCACCGGCCATCCAGCCATTCGGCAATGGCCCGGACCTGAGCTTCCGTCGGCGTCCGTCCGATCAGCGAGACATGATCCTCGAACATGATGGCTGCGCCATCGGCCCCGGTGAGGCGCATTAGCTCCACCGGGTTGCGGGAGAGCCCGTTCAAGAACCGATCTTCCTCCGCCATGTGCCCGAGCAGCTTCACCTGCACAGTCCGCAGACCCATCCGGTGTTCGGTGTCGGCGGCGCGTTCCTTTGCAATGACCTGGAGGGCGAAAATCTGGGCGATGTGGTCGCAGGCCGCACGGACATGGAACGGCGCCCGTCGCGGCGCCTTGTTATGGCAGGAAACCAGGCCCCAGAGTCGCCCCTCGCACAGCACGGAGAAGGACATGGAGGAGGCGGTCCCCATATTGCGCATATACTCCAGATGCACTGGGGATACGCTGCGCAGCACGGAATGGCTGAGGTCCAGCGGCTGGCCGGTAAGTGGGCTGAGAGCCGGCTCGATCGGCACCGGTTCATAGTTCGCATCGGCGATCAGGCGCACCCGGTTCAGCCGGTAAAGCTCCCGCGCCTGGGCCGGAATGTCGGAAGCTGGAAAGCGAAGATCCAGGTAGGAGGGAAGCTGATCGTTCCGGTCTTCCGCCACCACCGTTCCGTTCCAGTGCTGGTCGAAACGGTAGACCAGCACGCGATCAAATTCGGTGATCCGCCGTACCTCGCGCGCCGCAAGCTCGCAGAGCGCATCTACCGATCGCATCTCGTGCAGTTCCTCCACGAACGCACGGACCATCGGATAGACGTCTTCGAAGGAGCCGGTGCGACGTCCTTTCCGTTCCTCCAGTTCCAACACCAGGGAAGGGCCGGAGCGGTATCCCACCGCGTAGAAAGTGGAGGACTGGCTATCCGAGGCGAATGTCACGGGGCCGAGATAGTGGGCTGAACCCTCCTGGACGGCCCGCAGGTCCTCGGCCAGCCGGTCGGAGCCGAGAGGCAGGAGATCGTGGAGGCGGCTGCCAAGCAGATCGGGTTTTCCAACCGCGGCTGCCGCATTCGCGCTGGCCTGCATGATCGTCAGCGAGGCGGGTTCCATGGCCAGCAGGAGACCGTAAGGCTGGATGCTTCCCGGTATGTGAATCGGCTCCTTGGCGCACGCCGACAGATCCGGCGCGTCCAAGGAAGGGGGAATTGGGCCAGTCTTCATCTAGAGCATCAGCGTTCGGATACGGAGCCAGGCCTCCTCGGAGCACCTCTGCGGGTCGGAACCCTAACCCGGTCGGTAAGCTAATGCGAGCGGCAGACCGGCTTACGCCTTTCGGCTAGGCTGGGCCGATGTATTAGGAATGCTTCATAAAACTGGCCCGCGGCGCCGTAAGCATGTGGCCGCCTTGAACCCGGGTTTTACCCCGGACGACTAGGCTGCGCCGACTTCCATCTCCTTGGACGACCGCTTCATGAACTTCGCTACCGCCATCCCGATCGGCCTCCGCCATCGGGACGTGATGTTCGCCCTGGGGCTGGTCTTCATTCTGACGGTGCTGATCCTGCCGGTGCCGAGCTGGATGTTGGATATCGGCCTTGCGCTCAGCATGGCGATCAGCGTGTTGATTCTCATGGTTGCGCTCTGGATCACAAGGCCCTTGGATTTCAGCAGCTTCCCAACCGTTCTTCTGATTGCGACTCTGCTCCGTCTGTCCTTGAACCTCGCCTCTACGCGACTGATCCTGTCGGAAGGGCACGGGGGAACGGATGCGGCCGGCCATGTCATCATGGGTTTCGCCAACTTCGTGATCGGCGGGAACTTTGTCATCGGCTTGATCGTCTTCGCCATTCTGGTCGTGGTGAATTTCATCGTCATCACGAAGGGCGCCAGTCGGATCGCGGAGGTTGGCGCCAGGTTCGCCCTGGACGCCATGCCGGGTAAGCAGATGGCCATCGACGCCGACCTGTCGGCTGGCCTGATCGACGAATCCCAGGCCCGTCACCGACGCCAGGAGCTGGAGCAGGAAAGTGCCTTCTTCGGTGCCATGGATGGTGCATCCAAGTTCGTGCGCGGCGATGCCGTGGCGGGCCTGATCATCACTGCCATCAACGTGCTGGGCGGGCTTGTCATCGGTGTGGCGCAGCATGGGCTGCCCTTTGGCGAGGCGGCCCACACCTACACGGTGCTGACCGTCGGCGACGGGCTGATCACGCAGATTCCCGCCCTGATCGTCAGCCTGGCCGCTGGCATCCTGGTGTCGAAGGGCGGTAATCGCGGGTCCGTGGACGAGGCGCTGTTGGGGCAGCTCGGCGGCTATCCGAAGGCGCTGGCGGTGGCTGGCGGGCTCATGGCGTTGCTGGCCGTGACGCCCGGTCTCCCGATGCCGCCCTTCCTGCTGCTCGCCGCCGCCGCCGGCGGGCTGGCTTGGCACCTGCCGCGCTATGCCCGCCAGCAGGAGGAAGCAAAGAAGCATGAGGAGTTGCTGGCCGCCAAGGCTCCCACGGCGGAGGAACCAGTGGCCGACATGCTGCGCGTGGACGACATCCGGCTGGAGCTGGGCAGCGGCTTGGTCTCCATGATCCTGGACCCCGGCACGGGACTTTCCGCCAAGGTCCGCCGGCTGCGCAAACGCTTCGCCACGGAGTTCGGCTTTCTGCTGCCGTCCGTGCGGCTGCGGGACAGCGCATCGGTGGCGCTGAACGGATATGAAATTTCAATCCAGGGCGTGGTTGTGGCCAAAGGCGAGGTGCAACTGCGCAAGATGCTGGCCATCGACCCGCGGAATCAGGGCATCAATATTCCCGGCCTGGATACGCGGGAACCCACCTTCAATCTGCCCGCCCGCTGGATCGACCCGGCCTTGACGGAGGAGGCGGAGCTGAAGGGCTTCACTGTCGTCGATCCGGACAGTGTGGTGACCACCCATATGGCGGAGGTGGTCAAGGAACACATGCCGACGCTGCTGTCCTATGCCGCCACCAAGCGGCTTCTGGACGAACTCGACCGCGAGCATCAGAAACTGGTCGCAGATCTGGTGCCGGGGCAGGTGACCCTGTCGGTGGTCCAGCGCGTGCTCCAGGCGTTGCTGGCGGAGCGGGTCAGCATCCGGAACCTGCCCATCATCCTGGAAGGAATATCGGAAGCCGCCGCTTGGACCCGCAACGTCACCCTGATGACAGAGCATGTTCGCTCAAGGCTTTCCCTCCAGATATGCCAAGCGCTGATGACCGCGGACGGCTTCATCCCGGTGATCGTGGTCAGCCCAGAATGGGAGACCGTGTTCCTGGAGAACATCGTCGAGGAGGGAGAGGACCGGCGTTTCGTCATGCCGCCATCCCAGGTCCAGGAATTCCTGCTGGCCGCCCGCAGCCGCATACAGGCGCATGCCGGCAGCGACCATTGGCCGGCTGTGCTGGTTGCCCCGGCCGCGCGCCCCTTCGTGCGCTCACTGCTTGAGCGGGTCAGCCCCTCCACGCCGGTAATCTGCCATAACGAACTCCATCGCAAGGCGCCCGTCACCACCATCGACCAGATCTGAGATGCTGAATTTCGCTGTGGATACATGGACTTGCAGGATGGAGATGAACCACACTATTGGAACGGTTCCCGGCCCATGACGCTGGAGCAGATTCTGACAGGGGAAATCTACGCTTTCCTGCTTGTGTTCGTGCGGGTGGGGGCGGCCTTGTCGATGCTGCCCGGCTTCGGGGAAATGGCAGTGCCGTTGCGCGCCCGGCTGGCAGCGGCCCTGGCGGTGGCGTTGGCCCTGTCAGCCGTGGTTGGCGGGCTGCCCGCCGGCCCGCCCACGGCACCGTCCGACATACTACGCCATGTGTTCGGAGAGTTCGCGGCCGGCATGGTGATCGGTGTGGCGGCACGGATTCTGTTTGCATCCCTACAGATTGCGGGCCAGCTCATCGCCCAGACGGCAGGCCTCTCGAACATCTTCGCCCTGCCTGGAACAGGGTTCGAGGCCGGATCGGTTGTGGGGGGCTATCTCATGATCGGTGGTCTGGTTCTGATCTTCGTCAGTGACCTGCACCATGCGATGATCGGCGCTCTTTATGAGAGTTACCGCCTGATGCCTGCGGCCACTGTGCCAGCTCTGGCGGATCTCGCAAAACTGACCACGGAGGCGGTGAGCACGGCATTCCGCCTGGCCGCCCAGTTCTCCGCGCCGTTCCTCGTGCTGGGCTTCGTCTACAATGTCGGACTCGGGCTGATCAACCGGGCCATGCCGCAGTTCGCTGTCTTCTTCATCGCCCTGCCGGTCTCCATCCTGGGAGGCTTGGTACTTCTGGCGATCACGCTGACCGCCGTGCTGACGGGCTTCCTTGCCGCTTTCGGCACGCAACTCGCGCGCTTTGGTGGATGAGACATGGCGGACAGCCAGGACCAGCACCAGAAAACCGAGGAGCCGACGCAGCGGAAACTGGAAGAGGCGCGGCGACGCGGCGACGTGCCGATCAGCCGCGACCTCTACACACTCGGCATGGTTCTCGCAGCACTGATCCTGTTCGGCGGACTGGGGCCTGGGATGGCCGCCGAGATGGCGGACTTGCTGCTGCCCTTTGTGGAGAATGCTCCCGGGCTC
This sequence comes from Indioceanicola profundi, assembly GCF_003568845.1. Lineage (NCBI taxonomy): Bacteria > Pseudomonadati > Pseudomonadota > Alphaproteobacteria > Rhodospirillales > Azospirillaceae > Indioceanicola > Indioceanicola profundi. Next base: position 650,583 of record NZ_CP030127.1, read on the forward strand.
GTCCTCTCCAATCCTGCGGACGGATTCCGTGTCCTGTCCTATTTGCTGGGCAAGGCTGGACTTATCCTGCTGCCGGCAGCGGCGGTTCTGGTCGGAGCTGCGCTGGCGGCGGCGTTCATCCAGGGCAATCTGCTGGTCGCGGGCGACCGTATCCAGCCGAAGCTGGAACGGATCAGCCCGATGAAGGGCTGGAAGCGGCTGTTCTCGCTGAAGACCCTGGTCGAGTGGTTGAAGGGCCTGACCAAAGTGGCGGCCGTTACTGTCGCGCTGGCGGTGGTCATCGGCCCGGAACTGCACCGTGCGGAGATGATGGCCTCGGCTGATGCGGCAGCCATTGCCGGTCTTCTGACGGACGTTACGCTGCGCCTTCTCCTTGCCGTCCTGGTGGCGAGTCTTGCCATCGCTCTGGTCGATCTGGTCTGGCAGAACATCTCCTGGCGTCGCCAGCAGCGTATGACCCTGCAGGAACTGAAGGACGAATTCCGGCAGTCGGAAGGCGACCCGCACCTCAAGGCCAGGATCAAACAACTCCGCCGCGACCGGGCACGCAAACGCATGTTTGCGGAGCTTCCGACGGCGACCGTGGTGATTACCAACCCGACGCATTTCGCCGTTGCCCTCCGCTACGACCTGTCCCAGGCGCCTGCCCCGCAGTGCGTCGCAAAGGGGACGGATCTGGTCGCGCTCCGTATCCGCGAAGTAGCAGGCGGGCATGGTATCGCCATCGTCGAAAACCCGCCTCTTGCCAGGGCCTTGTATAAGTCCGTCGAGATTGGCGAGGAGGTGTCACCCGAACATTACATCGCGGTGGCCGAGGTCATCAGTTATGTGGTCAGCCTGAAGGCCAGCGCGGTTCAGACCTGACACTGGTTTCGTCGCTTTGCCGGTGCCGGACTTGACCCGGCGAGTCCCTGCCTGCTCTCCTGGTCTGGACCACGGTGGGGGAGGGCGGCATGGATGCGGTGACACGGGCACGTATCAGCAAGCGCGAACGGCAGCGGCGCTGGCGGCAGCGCAACATCGAGGACCGCAGCGGACGGCGTGGCACGTCCGTCGTGGCGCACCTGAACGACATCGAAATCGCGTTGCTGGACAAGCTGGCGATCGACGACTACAAGCGCCGGCCCTGTGGGCGTGATGATGGAGCGGACCTGTCGCCGCCGTCCCGATCCAGGGCGATCCGACTGCTGATCCGGCGGGTACTGGATCTCGGTCTGGTGGACCCGGCCGAACTCGGGCCTTTGATCCCGCTGAAGGATGAGATGGGCTCATTCTGGAGCCTGGAAACCTGTTGGCGGCGCGCCAGCCGGGACCGGCGATCTGGCGTGGATGACAATGGCGAGTTGATGGAACAGCCGGAGCCACCCTGGCGCCCAAAGGCATGATACATCAGGTGGTTTCGTCTAATCACCGCATGGATGTGGCCTGAGTACGGGGCTGAATGCGCTTGGCTGGTTGTAAGGGGCGTGCAGAGGTGGGCCTCTTTGACCGGATGCCGCTTTGTTTGGAGTGGTATTGTTTTTGATGTGGGTATTTTGGGCGGAGTGGGCAGGCTGCTATTAGTTTTAGACTGTAATAAACCGTCTACGCGTAGACGGCTAAGCATGAAGATCAGCAATAAGCTCTAGAAACACCACCCCTCCCACCCGAACCACCCCACTGGCTTTTGCCCCCCGTCGCAGAGGGGGCTACCTGCCGCTGGCCTGGACTCATCTCAATTCCGACCTTTGAAGCAGAGGGACCCTTCTGTCGGCTTCAAATCAGAATCGCCCTCATGCCGAATGCTTCAAAAGCTGCATCCAGCGGGAAACGGGAAGAAGCTATGGCATGGGGTGTCGCCGTCTAATCCGGATGGAGCAATCCTGATCTGGCGAGGTGGTACTCCGGCCTTCCCAGTCGGGTGAGCTACCTGGACAGTGGCGAATTCCGTTCCACCATCAACTTCACGCCAACAGGTTCTCGAAGTGGATGTGGGGATTGGATGAGCCGTAGACTGGTGGTGATCGGTGCCGGCCCGGGTGGCCTGACGGCTTCCCTGCTTTTGGCGGCAGGCGGGGCGGACGTCACCCTTATCGAAAGGCAAAATCGGGTCGGCGGCCGATCCGGATGCATTGAGGCCGAGGGTTTCCGCTTCGACATCGGGCCGACTTTCTTCCTTTATCCGCGCATCCTGCGTGAAATCTTCAGGGCATGCGGCGCCGACCTGGACCGGGAGGTGGAGCTTATCCGCCTGGATCCGCTCTACCGGCTCGCCTTCGAAGACGCGGCCGGCCGTCATACGGAAGATCTCAGGGTCTGGAACGATCCGGACAAGCTCGCGGCGGAGATTGCGCGCCTTTCTCCGGAAGACGCGCCGCGCCTGGAGCTGTTCCGGCGGGACAATCGGATGAAGCTGGAGGCTTTCCGGCCGGTGCTGGAGCGGCCCTTCCGCGGCTTGCACGACCTCATGGCCCCGCCCGTGCTGAAAGCCCTGCGCCATCTGCGTCCGTGGGCGAGCGTGGATGAGGATCTGGGGCGCTATTTTCAGGACCCGCGGATACGGCTGGCCTTCTCCTTCCAGTCCAAATATCTCGGCATGAGCCCGTTCCGGTGCCCGAGCCTTTTCACCATCCTCTCATTCCTTGAGCATGAGCACGGCGTCTGGCACCCGCGCGGCGGCTGCAACATGGTCATGGACGCCATGGCTCGCGTGGCCCGGAGGATGGGGGTGCAGATTCAGCTCGGCGAGGAGGTGAAGTCGATCACCTTCGACGGTCGCCGCGCCAAGGGCGTAGTCACCTCGGAATCCGAATATCCGGCGGATGCGGTGGTGATCGGTGCTGACTTCGCGCAGGCGATGAACAGGCTGGTGCCGGACCGGCTGCGGCGACGCTGGTCCGACGCGAAGATCGCGACCAAGAAGTTTTCCTGCTCCACCTACATGCTCTATCTTGGGATCGAAGGGCAGGTGGATCTGGATCACCACACCGTTCTGCTGGCTGCGGATTACCGCCGGAATCTCTCCGAAATCGAAGAGGGCAAAATCCTTCCGCAGGAACCGTCCCTCTATATCCAGAATGCTGGCGTGACCGATGACGGGCTCGCCCCGGCGGGGCACAGCACGCTGTATGTCCTGGTTCCGGTCGGCAATCTGGCGGGCGGAATCGATTGGGCCACGGCGGCCCCGGCATATCGCGCCCATGTGATGAAGCGGCTGGAACGGCTGGGAATCCGGGACCTGGAGAGCCGCATCCGTGTTGAACGCAGCATAACCCCACAGGGTTGGGCGGAGGATCTGCAGGTATTCCGAGGGGCCACCTTCAATCTTGCCCACAGCCTGGATCAGATGCTGCATCGCCGACCGCGCAACCGGTTCGAGGATCTGGACGGGGTCTATCTGGTCGGCGGCGGCACACATCCCGGCAGCGGTCTGCCAGTGATCTTCGAGGGTGCGCGCATCACCGCCAAGCTGGTGGGAGAGGATCTGGGTCTGCGCATGCCCCAGGTGGCGGAGGTGATCCCCACCGACAGTATCGCCGGCCATCTGGCCGGCGCCGGCGCGGACTGAGCAGCATACGGCTGCGGCGTAAAAAACTGGATAGGAGAGCAGCGTGGACGGGATCGTACGCAAGCCGGCCGAGGAGCTTCCCGTCGGTATCATCGGCGGCGGGCTGGGCGGCTTGGCCGCAGCCTGCACGCTGGCGGCCCGCGGCCGTCGCGTGGTGCTGTTCGAAGCCAACACATGGCTGGGCGGCAAGGCTGCCGTACTGGAGGAGGGGGGGTTCCGGTTCGATATGGGACCGACCATTCTCACAGTGCCGCGGGTCCTGAGGCGGATTTTCACGGAAGCCGGCCGGGATATGGATCAGGCGCTGAACCTGCGCCGACTGGACCCGCAGTGGCGCTGTTTCTACGATGATGGTTCCGTCCTCGACCTTTCGGAAGATGTGGAGCGGATGGCGGGCACGCTGGATGGGATGTCGCCTGGAAGCGGGGAGGGATACCGCCGCTTCATCGCGCTGTCCGAACGGCTGCATGACATTTCGGAGCGGTTCTTCTTCTGGAAGTCGGTGGAGGATCTGGGCGACACGCTGGATATGCGCCGGAGCCTGGATATCAAGACCCTGTCCGACGTCATGGCTCTGCGCATGGGCCAGACTGTCGGCGGCACGGTCCGCAAGCATGTGCCTGACAAGCGCGCAGCACAGATGCTCGACCATTTCGTCCAGTATGTCGGCTCCAATCCCTTCGGAGCGCCGGCGGTCCTCTGTTCCATCGCCCACATGCAGATGAATGACGGGCTCTGGTACCCGATGGGCGGCACCCGGGCCGTTCCGCAGGCGCTTGAGAAGCTGGCCAGGGAGTTGGGCGTTGAATTCCGTACCGGGACCGAGGTGACGCGGATTCTGACACAAGGCGGGGCCGTGTCCGGGGTCGAGACCGCTGGCGGCGAGACCGTACGCCTGTCGGCGGTCATATCCAACATGGATGCTGTCCGAACCTACCGGGAGCTGGTGGGCGACGCCGCCCCGCGTCCCATCGATGCCAAGCGCAAGTTCGAGCCGGCCTGCTCCGGGGTGGTGCTCTATCTCGGCCTTGACCGGGCCTATGAGCATCTGGCTCACCATGATTTCGTCTTCTCCCGCGACGCGGAGGAGGAATTCGACTGGATTTACCGCAAGGGCGAACCAGCCCCCGATCCCACCTGCTATCTTGCCGCCCCGGCCAGGACCGAGCCCAGCGTCGCTCCGCCCGGCGGAGAGGCGCTCTACGTGCTGGTGCACACGCCTTATCTCCGTCCGCACCATGACTGGCGGGAGATGCTGCCCCGGTACCGGCAGGTGATCCTGGACAAGCTCAAACGGACAGCCGGTCTGACCGATATCGAGAACCGGATCAAAGTGGAGCGGCATCTGACGCCGCAGGACATCCATAACCGTTACCGGGTGCTGAACGGCGCGATTTACGGTCTGGCCAGCCACGGCCGGTTCCTTGGCGCATTCAAACCGGGCAACCGGCGCCGGGATATACGCGGCCTCTATCTGGCCGGCGGCGCAGCCCACCCCGGCCCTGGCATGCCCATGGTCATGATGTCCGGCTGGATCGCGGCCGACAGCCTGGATCAGGATATGCCCGCCCTGGCAGCGCCGGTTCCAGCCGGAGCGGCATGACCATGGTCTCGGTGCGCCCATGACACGGGAGCGCCCGGACCCCGCATTGCCCGACCCGGCTGCCCTGCGGTCGGAACGGATGGTGCGCTTCTTCAGCGGCGTGATGAGGCGCGCGATGCGGCGGTCTTTTCATGGTGTCCGGATTGCAGCGCCGGGCATCCCGGAGGTGCCGGCCGACAAGCCGGTCCTGGTCTATTGCAATCATCCGAGCTGGTGGGACGCCGCCTTTCTGATCGTCCTGGCCGGCCAGTGCTTCCCGGATCGTCGGGGTTTCGGGCCCATGGACGCAAGGGCATTGCAGCAGTACGGCTTCATGAAGCGCATCGGACTGTTTCCAGTGGTCCCGGATACGCCGGCTGGGGCTATCGCCTTCATGAAGACCGCCACCCGCCTGCTGGAGGACCCTGCATCCATGCTGTGGGTGACGGCCCAGGGCAGGTTCACCGACGTCCGGGTGCGGCCGGCGGGACTGCGGGGCGGGCTGGCCCACCTGATCCTGCGCCACCCGAGGCTGACCATCCTACCGCTGGCGCTGGAATACGCCTACTGGGATGAGAAGTTGCCGGAGGCGCTCTGCCGCTTTGGAACTGCCATCGATGGCGCCGCTTTCAGCGACCTTCCTGTCACCGAATGGCAGGCTCTGCTGGAACTCCGGCTCACCGACACGATGGACGCCTTGGCTGCGGATGCGATGGCCCGCGATCCCGCCGCCTTCCAGCCGCTGCTGGAGGGAAGGACGGGGATAGGCGGCATCTACGATCTATGGCGGCGCGCCCGGCACTGGACCCGCGGGAAGCGCTTCGATCCGTCCCACAGCGCTGCTACGCGGAGAGGGGGAGACTTGCCATGACCGGATTGATGGAAGGCATCGCGGCCATGGCCCTGGCGCTCGCCCTTCTACCACTTCTACTGGGCCTCTGGAACCTCTTGCTGTTCCGCACCCCGAAGGATGCTCCTCCGCCAGGCACGGCTGTCTCCATCCTGATCCCGGCCCGCAATGAGGAATCCAACATCGGGGATGCTGTCCGTGCCGCCCTGTCCAGCACAGGCTTGGAGTTGGAGGTTGTAGTGCTGGACGACCATTCGACGGATCGGACCGGCATGATCGTTAGGGACATCGCAGCGTCCGATCGCCGGGTCCGGCTGGAACAGGCGCCGCCCCTGCCGCCCGGATGGTCGGGTAAGCAGCACGCCTGCGATGTTCTTGGCCTCCGCGCCCGTCATCCAATCCTGCTGTACCAGGATGCGGACGTGAGGCTGCGCCCCGGTGCTGCGGCTGCGGGAGCCACTTTCCTGCTGCGCCGCTCGGATCTGGGCCTTGTCAGCGGGTTCCCACAGGAACTGACGGAGACTATGGCGGAGCGGCTGGTGGTGCCGCAGATTCATGTGCTCCTGCTCGGCTATCTGCCCATGGCTTTCATGCGGCTGTTCCGCTCTGCCGGATTCGGAGCCGGATGCGGGCAGTTCATGATGGCGAGGGCAGATGCCTACCGGCAGGTCGGCGGACATGCCGTCATCCGCGGCAGCCTGCATGATGGCGTCACCCTGCCGCGCGCATTCCGCCGGGCCGGCTTCATGACGGATATCTTCGACGCGACCCGTCTCGCCCATTGCCGCATGTACCGTGGCTGGGACGATGTCTGGAACGGCTTCTCGAAGAATGCGACGGAAGGCATGGCGACACCGGTTGCGCTGCCTGTCTGGACGGTGCTGCTGGCCGGCGGCCATCTCCTGCCCTGGTTACTGGCTCCCGCTGCCGCTTTCACCGGCGACGTGACGACACTGGCCTATGCCGCGGGTGCGATCGCATCGGTTCTGACGTATCGGTGCCTGCTCGCCTGGCGATTCCGGCAGGACTGGCAGAGCGTTCTCCTCCACCCGGCCGGCGTGGTTCTGATGCTGGCCATCCAGTGGTCCGCCCTCCTCAACCACCGCAAGGGCAGACCGGCGGTCTGGCGGGGCCGGACCTATTCTGGCGCGCAGAGCTAGTCGGCCGCCGCGGGAAATTCCCTCTCGGGCAGGGGAGGCAGGCGGAAGATTGTCGTCTCTTCCGCCACGCGCACCTCCTCCACCGTCACCGTGTAGCGGGACCGCAACGCGTCCAGGACGCCCTGCACCAACAGTTCAGGCGCCGAGGCGCCGGCCGTCAGGCCGAGGGTCCTAATTCCGTCCAGCCGGTCGAAATCCAGATCGTCGGCTCCCGTGATCAACCGTGCATCCGGACAGCCGTGAGCGGCGGCCACCTCAACCAGGCGGTTGGAATTGGAGGAGTTCGCAGCGCCGATGACGCGCAGAGCCTCTACGGTCGGTGCAATCGCCTTCACCGCCTGCTGGCGGTTGGACGTGGCGTAGCAGATGTCCTCCTTGGCCGGCCCGACCAGACGGGGGAACCGGGCAGACAGGCGATCGACCAGCCCCCGCGCCTCATCCACCGACAATGTGGTCTGGGTGGCGTAGGCGACGGCGCTGTCCGTCGGCAGATTCAGCGCATCCACATCTTCCGGCCGTTCCAGCAGCCTTACCGCCCCTTCCGGCACTTGGCCCAGCGTGCCTTCCACCTCCGGGTGGCCAGCATGGCCGATCAGGACGACGGGCAGCCCGGCCCTGTGATGCCGCTCCACCTCCCTATGGACTTTGGCGACCAGGGGACAGGTGGCGTCCACTGCCAGCAACCCCCGACGCTCCGCCTCTGCCGCTACGGATTTGGATACCCCATGGGCGGAGAAGATCACGGGAACGCCGTCTGGCACCTGGTCCAACTCGTCCACGAAAACGGCTCCCAGGCTTCGCAGGCGGTCCACCACGAAGGCATTGTGCACGATCTCGTGCCGGACATAGACCGGTGCGCCATAGCGCTCCAGCGCCTGCTCCACAATGGTGATGGCGCGCTCTACCCCGGCACAACTGCCGCGGGGAGCCGCGAGGCGGACGGTGAGGGCGGTCTTATCCATAGGGATGAAACTTGGGCGGAATGCGCCCACCTCAACCCCCCGCCGGCGCCAACATCTCCGATATTGGACCGGCTACCGCTTTTGCGTGCACACTGCGGCAGGGCGAACCAGCGGGACGAACACGCAACCTCCATGTTGGGGACCACGGTCCTTGTACGGTGAGGAGGTTGGGGTGCGCATCGGGTTCTGCTGCAAAGTCGTTTCTCCCACCGGCTCGGCGGAATGGGAAAAGCGGCTGAACATGCGTACGACCACGCTTGCCGCCCTACGCCGCCTCGACCGTAGCGAGGTCCGGACAAAGCTCACGGCCATCGCTGAACACAACATGGCGGCGCTCGGCCGGCAGGTAGAGTTCGTGGCAGCCCGCCCGCCGCTGGAACGCTGCCTACGGATCAGCAGCGACATGTTCCCCGCCTACAGCCACCCGCTGGGAAGTTGGGTCTACAAGGAGCGAAGCCTCGTCGGGCGCATGGAAACCGTGATGGCCGGCATAGGGCATACCGCCCGCACCCATGGCGTGCGGCTATCGCTGCATCCTGGTCAGTTCTGTGTCCTGAACAGCGGATCGCCGGAGACGATGGCCAACTCCGTGGCAGAGCTGGAGTATCATACCGACATCCTCCGCTTCCTGGGTCATGCCGGCGGATGGCATCCCCTGGGCGCCCACATAAACATCCACGGCGGCAGCCGCTCCGGCGGTATCGAGGGATTTCGCCGCGGGCTCGCCCTGCTGTCGCAGGAAGCGCGCGACCTGTTGACGGTCGAAAATGACGAAGTTTCGTTCGGTCTCGACGACCTGCTTCCCCTGGCGGAGGAGGTGCCGATCGTTCTCGACATCCACCATCATTGGATCAGGAGCGGGGGCGAATATATCTCTCCGGACGATCCGCGGGTCGAGCGGGTAAAGGCATCCTGGCGCGGCGTCCGGCCAGTGGCACATATAAGCGTCAGCCGGGAGGATCTGCTTGCCCCCCATTCCCCGATTGTCCGGCCGGACTTCCTGGCCCTGCTGGCGCGCGGCATAACTCCCCGGGATCTACGTGGGCATTCCGACCGGATGTGGAACGACGGCATCAATGAGCTGGTATTGGCGCATCTTGTCTGGGCCGACTTCGAAGTAGAAGCCAAGAAGAAGAACCTCGCGGTCGACGATCTTGCCCAGCATATCGGCCGCAGCCTTGCGAAGGCGCCGGCCGCCTGAGAAAATTAACCCCGAATTCGCGCATATTTCGTGCCGTTTCCGGCTGCGCTGCGTTCTCCTTCCGAGCAGCAGACCGGCTCTGAACCATCACGGATTTGCCGATGCGCGACATGTCCCAGCCCCAGATCATGCGGAAGGCCCGGATTTCGGAAGGGTTGCCCTATCCGCTTGGAGCCACCTGGGATGGGCTCGGCGTGAATTTCGCCCTCTTCTCCGCCCATGCGACCAAGGTGGAACTTTGCATCTTCGATGCCATGGGAAAGCGGGAACTGGAGCGCATTCCACTGCCCGAATACACGGATGAAGTCTGGCATGGTTATCTGCCCGATGCACGGCCCGGGCTGGCCTACGGCTATCGGGTGCATGGGCCGTTCGAACCGCTGGCCGGCCATCGCTTCAACCCGGCAAAACTGCTGCTGGATCCCTATGCCAAGGCGCATGTCGGCAATCTACGCTGGTCCGATGCGCTGTTCAGCTACAGGATGGGGGCGGCCCGGCAGGACCTCACACTGGACCGGCGCGACAGTGCGCCGGCAATGCCGAAGTGCCGTGTGGTCGACCCGGCCTTCACCTGGGGCCATGATCGGCCTCCACGCGTTCCCTGGGACCGGACCATCTTCTACGAAACCCACGTACGTGGCCACACCATGCGCCACCCTGCCGTCCCGCCGCACCTGCGCGGCACCTTCGCCGGGATGAGCAGCAAGGAGGTGGTGGACTACATCAAGAGCCTGGGCGTCACGTCGGTGGAGTTGCTGCCCATCCACGCCTTCATCGATGACCGGTACTTGGTCGAGAAGGGGCTGAGAAATTACTGGGGCTACAACACCATCGGCTTTTTCGCGCCCGACCCGATCTATGCCGCAAATGACGCGACCCGCGAGTTCAAGGAGATGGTGACCCATCTTCATGACGCCGGGATCGAGGTCATCCTGGACGTGGTCTACAACCATACGGCCGAGGGAAACGAGCTGGGCCCGACCCTGTCCTTCAAGGGCATCGACAATGCCAGCTACTACCGGCTGCTGCCGGATCAGAAACGCTACTACATCAACGATACCGGCACCGGGAACACGTTGAACCTCAGCCATCCGCGCGTGCTGCAGATGGTCACCGACAGCCTGCGGTACTGGGTGGAGGAAATGCATGTCGATGGCTTCCGCTTCGACCTCGCCACCATCCTGGGACGGGAGCCCTATGGCTTCGACGAGGGCGGCGGCTTCCTGGATTCCTGCCGCCAGGACCCGGTTCTTTCCGGAGTCAAGCTGATCGCGGAGCCCTGGGACATAGGGCCCGGCGGCTATCAGGTCGGCGGGTTTCCTCCAGGCTGGGCGGAATGGAACGACAAGTTCCGCGATACGGTGCGGGGCTATTGGAAGGGCGACGCCGGGAAATTGCCCGATCTTGCGGCGCGGTTGACAGCATCCGGCGATTTCTTCAACAAACGCGGCCGGCGGCCATGGTCGAGCGTGAATTTCGTCACGGCCCATGATGGCTTCACCCTGCACGACCTCGTCTCCTACAACGACAAGCATAACGAGGCGAACGGGGAGGGGAACCGCGACGGGCACAGCCATAACCTGTCCTGGAACCATGGGGTGGAGGGACCGACGGACGATCCGGAGGTCGTCGAGCTGCGCGAACGCCAGAAGCGTAACCTCCTGGCGACGTTGCTCTTCTCCCAGGGTACACCGATGCTGCTGGCCGGGGACGAGTTCGGCCGCACCCAACACGGCAACAACAACGCCTATTGTCAGGACAATGAGATCGGATGGCTGGACTGGGAGGGAATCGACAAGCGCGGGCACGACCTGAACCGTTTCGTGCGCCACCTCATCGCGCTGCGGCAGTCCAATCCCCTGCTGCGCCGGGCGCGTTTCTTCAGCGGTCTGGTCGATGAGGCGCTCGGGGTCAAGGACGTGACCTGGCTCACCCCTGCCGGCGTCGAGAAAACCCCCGAGCAGTGGCAGGACCCGAATGCGCGCTGCCTCGGCATGATCCTGGACGGACGCGCCCGTCCAACGGCCTTGCCGAAGCCGGGAACGGATCGCACCCTGCTACTGGTCGTGAATTCCTATCACGACATCGTTCCTTTCACTCTGCCAGAGGTACCGGGGGGCGGTGCTTGGGAACTTGTCGTGGACACGTCCACGCCGGATCTCCACCTGTCCGGCGGCAGCCGCGCTCCAGATGCCATCGAGCCGGGGGAGGCCTGGGATGTGCCTGGACGCACGCTCCTGCTTTTTGAACTCGCCGGAAACGGAACGTCTATCTGAAGAGGAGCCGACCTGCCGCGCGGGTTAATCCAACTGGGTCAAGAGGATGTTCAGCTTCGGTTAACCGGCGGAATGCATATGTACAGGCTATAAAGCGGCATAGCGCCGCGCCCGGGGAGCCGACATGAGCCGTAGACCTAAGCCCTTCAAGGGAGATCTCCAGGACGCCGCCTTCGTTCAGGCCCGGCTGCTGGATCAGTTCATCGCTCTGGTGCGCGAGACGCAGGATACAGAGAGCGGGTTCACCCGCGATAGCTTGGCAGAACTGCTGGATAGCCTCCGGGACCAGCGTAAGGAGGTCGGCGTCGCTGTCCGGCCGCGCGTCGTTCTCCCAACCTGAATCGCGTTATCTAAAGAGGTAGCACGAACACGGCCATGTTCCCCCCGGAAGAGCCATGCCTCCGGGAGGAACAAACCGGCTTCATCTGCTATATTATTGGTTCGCGCTAGTACTGGACGCCGGACGGGTCTGCCCGCTGGCGTCTTTTTTTGCCATCAGCATTCGTGAATATACTGAATTCTGCATCTTCGAAATCGGATGCGTCAACAGCCCAAGACGGCATAACTCCGTTCGGAAGCGTTCCTATCCATTCGTCGCGCATCCGCTGCCATAGGACAAGGGGCCACGCCCGTCTAATTGCGCGTCCAAGCCTGGACATGGCTTGCAGGGGCGCTATTCTGGCGCCCGTTCCCGCTTCAGGATCGCAGAACATGCAAGATCGTCCACGTTTCCATCTGGCATTCCCCGTCAACGACCTGGAGGCGGCGCGCGCCTTCTACGGTGAGCTGCTGGGCTGTCCCGAGGGCCGGAGCGCTCCGGAATGGGTCGACTTCGACCTGCATGGCCATCAGATCGTCGCCCATCTGGCACCTGAGGAGGTCGGTCACCATAACACCAGCCCGGTGGACGGGCATGACGTGCCGGTACGTCACTTCGGGCTCATCCTGGACTGGGATGCATGGCATTCTCTGGCGGAGCGGCTGCGCAACGCCGGCACGAAGTTCGTGATTGAGCCCGGCATCCGCTTCAAGGGTCAGGTCGGGGAACAGGCGACCATGTTCCTCCTGGACCCCAGCGGCAATGCGCTGGAGTTCAAGGCATTCCGCGACGAATCCATGATCTTCGCGAAGTAAACGGACGCAGGAGGACGGGGAAGGCTCACAACTCCTCGTCCTCCTCATCTCCGTACGGGAATGCCACATCTCCTCTGTCCGACCGGAAGCGCCAGGTCCGCTGGTCCGGAGGAACAAGTTTCCCGGCCGCAAGCCGGTCCAGGATGACGGCCGCCAGATCGGCCCTTAGCCTTTCCGCCCAGGGTAAAAGGACTTCGCCGGGCGCGGTCAGATAGGCAGGCGAGTAGACCGCCGCGGCGATTCCTTCGGCTTCCCGCAGGAGAAAGGCTGTCGCGATATCCGCGGCCTCTCCAGGTTCAAGCATTGGCTCGATGCCCGGTGCTGCGGCCGCCAGCACCGGGTACATGAGATGACCCCGATCCTCCATTTCCGCCCTACATTCAAGCTCGTGCGCAAGCCGGGCCAGGTAGGCCGCCTTGGATTTCGGCATGTCGCGAAGTACGGAGTCGAAAGTCTGGCGGTGGTTCATGACATGCGCTGCGATTGGTCTGGACTGTCGTATGCTTCCCAATCGCCATGTCCGGCGCAAGTCCGACGATATGTCCGAGGCGTAACGGTCCGGTGGTCCGGTCCCCAGTCAGGATGACAGGACGGTTGTTGTCGGGCGGGCAGGGGGCGTGCATAGGGTCTTTCCCTCAAGGGAGCCGCCCCATCAAGCCTGCACGGGAGTCCGGATTTCCAATATCCCTGCCGGCCAGTCACGGCGGCAGGGTCTTTCCTACGAGAATAGACGACGTGCCGCTCCTGTCAGGAGCGCCACCAACGGGTTCCAGGGGTGATGATGCAGGTCGTCATGGGCCGGATCATGGCATCAGGGCCGCGGCGCTGCAAGGGACGCATCTACCGCCGCACCGGCAGCAGCAGCGCCTCCGCATCGAGGCCGGGTTGGTCGCAGACCTGCATCAGCAGATCGTCCACTTCCCGTTCCGCCGCATCGCCGCACTCGCTGAACAGTCGGTCCAGGATATAGGTCTGATAATCCGCGCGATCACATGCGTCGGGGTAGCCGCTGGCGGCTGCCGCCTGAATCGCGACCCGGAAGGGTCGCGCCAACACCCAGGGCAGGTCGGCGGCATCGAACAGGCACCGAAGCCCGAGCGGACCGACATCCCAAGCCAGCAGACGGGCCGCTTCCGGCGTGATTCCGGCTCGCGCGGCGATGCCGGCCTCGAACAGCGCATGGTCCCCTGCACAAAGCGCCCGGAACAGCAGTTGCGGCGTCAGCCGGCCGGACTCGTTGAGATGCCGGGCCACCATTTCCGCATCTTCGGCCCGCAGCAGCAGCGGCTGGAGCAGACGCAACGTAGCCGCCTCCCTTCCCCTCGCCGCAAGCCTCTCCGCCAGTTTCGGTTCCAGCCTGTAGCGGGCAACCAGCATCTGGCGGATATTGGCCGTCACGAAGGCGATCAACCGCTCCACCAGGGAGACGGTCAACTCCGGCCGGGCCGCCACGCTGTCTGCAACGGTGCGCAACTGCCCGAAGCGCTCAATCGCCCGGCCCAACGCCGCCTCCGCCACATGGGCCCCCCGGTTGCGCAGGAGATGCACCACCGTGACCAGGTTCCCCGTCTCCACCAGGGCCGCCGAAACCCTGCTGGAGACTTGGCGACGGCCAGCGATCGCGAGTTGCTTCTGGGGGTCCCGCTCCGCGACGATTTCCAGCAGCAACTCGTCCGGCAGCAACTCCGCATGGCGCAGGATGGGAAAAGCCACGCTCGCGACATCGCGGGCCAGCCGCTCCGCCAAATCCGCGGTGAGAACAGAGCTGTTGTGGATCTGCCAGGCGACGGCGGCGCGCACCTCCGCCTCTGCGTCCGCGGCGAAGGCGGTCAGCACATGACGGGCCAGACGACCCTCCGCCTCGGTCAGGCTGCCGGCCTCCATATCGGAAACCAGACGCCCCATGGTTTCAATCCGTGCCGCCGTCCCGCTGTCGGCGAGCAGACGTTCCACATCGGCTTTGGACAGGCGCAAGCGCCGCGGCGGCATCGGATCAACCGGCGTTGCCATCATAGCGGATGATATCGCCCCAGAGACGTTCCAGCCGGCGGAGGGTGCGATATGTGGTTTCCAGGTCGGCGGCATCCGTCTCGTTCCGGACCAGCAGCTCGGACTGCCGTTCCTCCAATCGCCGGAGTTCGCCTGTCAGCCTGCGGCCTTTCTCCGATAGGCGGAGCCTCGCGGCCCGGCGGTCGCGCTGCGATGCGCTCCGGTCCACATAGCCCTGTTCGACCAGATGCTTCAGGTTGTAGGAAGCATTCGAGCCGAGATAATAGCCGCGTTCCATCAGGTCGCGCACGGACAGCTCGTCCCCGCCGATGTTCATCAACATGATCACCTGGACCGGGCTGATATCATCGACCCCGATCCGGCCAAGCTCCACCCGCACCACGTCATGCAGTCGACGCTGCATGTGATCGATCACCCTTGCGATGTCATGATAGACGGAGACGGCTGCACCGGACTCGGCCTCGTTCTCCCGTTGCTCTCCCGTCTTGCGGGCCTGCATCATGTCTTATGTCCCAATCACTCAGCTGCGGCCGCCACTTTGCCGCGGTAACCTTCCGGGTTGGCCTGCCGCCAAGCCCAGGCAGTGGCAATGATATTGTCCAGGTCGGGGAATTTCGGAGTCCAGCCCAGCTCCTTCCGGATCTGCTCGGAAGAAGCGACCAGCACCGCCGGATCGCCGGCACGCCGCGGTCCCACCTTGACCGGAATGGGCCGGCCGGTCACCCGCTCCGCTGCCTCGATCACCTGCCGCACGCTATAGCCCTGACCGTTGCCCAGATTATAGCGGACGCTACGGGTCTCCAGCATCTCTAGCACCCGGATGTGTGCATCCGCGAGGTCCGAAACATGGACATAATCACGCACACAGGTTCCATCCGGCGTCGGATAGTCGTCGCCGTAAATCTCGATATGGCTTCGCCGCCCGGCGGCCGCATCCAGTACCAACGGGATCAGATGGGTCTCCGGCGTATGATCTTCGCCGATCCGGCCGTCGGGGTGGGCGCCGGCGGCGTTGAAATAGCGCAGGCAGGCGCTTTTTACGCCGGCGCAGCGGTCCGCCCAGACCAGCATGCGCTCCATCATGTATTTCGATTCGCCGTAGGGACTGCCCGGATCGATGGCCGTTTCCTCATCGATGGGCTGCCGCTCGGGCGTGCCGAACAGGTTTGCGGTGGAGGACACGACGACCTTGCGAACGCCGGTCTTCGCAGCCGCCTCCACCAGATTGACCGCGCTCGCGACATTTTCGCGAAAGTACAGCCAGGGATCGGCCATGGATTCGCCGACGAGGGAACGGGCAGCGAAGTGCAGCACGGCGTCGAAACGACCCTTGGACATCACATCGGCAACCGCTTCGCGGTCCAGCAGGGTGCCCCGCACCAGCTCCGCCTCCGGCGGAACCGCCTGCGCATGGCCCTGCGACAGGTCGTCGAACACAACGACTCTGTATCCGCGCTCCAGCAGCGCGGCGACACAATGGCTGCCTACATATCCGGCGCCGCCAGTTACAAGGACGGTCTTCTCCGGCTCACTCATCGCGAATGCCCCGTTTCATTTCTGGTTGTCGGCTTGCATTTCCCCGTAAACGCGGCAGCGCACTGATCGGAGACGGCTTCAATACCCCTAAGCTACCACGAACGATGAGGAAAAGGACTATCTTCCCCTACTTATCACAAATGGCTCTGCTTTCGTGGCGCTTTGTCGGATGATTCAGTTTAAAGATTTCCGAGTTCAACGCCGGACGACCGCAACTTCATGCCTGGATTGGAACATCCTATCCGCAGCCAAGTAGACGCAACCTGTCTTTACAGTTGAATGCCCTCTCGGAGGGCCTATGACGCCGGACGGCGTTTATATAGGACGGCATAGGCTCTGGCTGTTCTGGGAAAGCGAACCCATCCGTTCATTCCGCGGCGGCACGGTGTCTGTCCTCGCTTCTTTGTCCGTCCAGCCGCATGGCATCCGGCCGTATCCGGAACCATGCGGCGTACATGGCGGGTAGGGAGAACAGCGTCAGGACCGTCGCCACAATCAATCCGCCCATGATGGCAATGGCCATCGGCCCCCAGAAGATGCTCCGGCTCAAGGGGATCATGGCCAGGACGGCGGCTGCGGCGGTCAGCAGAATAGGGCGCGCCCGGCGCACCGTGGCGTCCACAACCGCATCGAATCGCGCATGTCCCGCGGCGATATCCTGTTCGATCTGATCCACCAGAATGACGGAATTCCGCATGATCATGCCGAACAGCGCGATCACCCCAAGCTGGGCGACGAAGCCGAACGGCGTCTGGAAGGCCAACAAGGCCAGCACGACGCCGATCAGCCCTAGCGGCGCTGTCAGAAAGACCAGGACGACGCGCTGGAACGACTGGAGCTGCACCATCAGCACCACCAACCAGACCACGATCATGGCCGGAACCACCTTCACGATGCTGCTCTGGCCCTTTAGGCTCTCCTCCACCGCGCCGCCGGTTTCAATGCGGAACCCGGACGGAAGCTGCGCCCGGACCGGAGCCAGCGCTTCCGCGATCTGGGCTGAGACCACGGGGGCCTGGATAACTCCCGCAGTGTCGGCCCGCACTGTGAGGGTGGTTTCCCGGGAACGACGCCAGACGAGTCCGTCCTCGAGTTCATAGCCGATACGCGCGATCTGGCTCAGCGGCACGGCGCGACCGTTTCCAGTACGGACCTGGATATCGGCAAGCCGCTCCAGCGCCGTCCGCTCGCCCTCGTCGGCGCGCAGCACCACATCGATCAGCTCCGTTCCTTCCCGATACTGCGTGGCGGTGAAGCCTGTCAGCACAGTGCTGGTGGCGAAGGCGAGATCCTGGGGCGTGATGCCGAGTTCCCGTATGCGGGCCTGATCCAGCTCCAGACGGATCGACTTTACCTTTTCCCACCAATCGAAATTGACGTCGCGCGTGTGGGGATTGGCCCGCATAACATCGCGCACCCGGGCCGCAACCCGGCGAACCTCCTCATGGTCATGCCCAATGACGCGGAACTGCACCGGATAGCCAACCGGCGGTCCGTTCTCCAGTCGTGAAACGCGGGTGCGGATCTCAGGGAAGTGCTGATCCAGCCGACCCCGCAGGTCATGAAACAGGCTGACCGTATCCTCAAGCCTTCCCGTCAGCGCGACCACCTGCCCGAAGTTCGGGCGCCGCAACTCCTGATTCAGGGGAAGGTAGAAGCGCGGTCCGCCGCCGCCGACATAGCTGACGAATTCCGTAACACGCGGGTCGTCCTGCAGCAGCTTTTCCAGCCGTTCGATCTGGATCTTCGTGGCGGCATGGGTGCTGCCCTCGGGCAGTTCCAGATCCACCATGACCTCCAACCGGGCGGAGCCGGGGAAGAATTGCTGCTGGACGAACTGGAACGCCCAGAGGGACGCCGCGAAGGCCAGCAGCGTCAGCCCGATGACCGTCCAGCGCCGCCGCACGCTGAAGGCAACAGCGCCACGCAGCCGCCGGTAGATGGGCGTATCGTACAGATGCCCGTGGCCCTTTCCGTCGCTCTCCGGCTTCACGGCAGGCAGCAGTTTGAAGCCTAGGTAGGGCGTGAAGATCACCGCCACCACCCATGAAACCATCAGCGCTGTCGCGACCACCCAGAAAATGGAGCCGGTATATTCCCCCGCGGCGGATCGGGCGAAGGCCACCGGGATGAAGCCCGCTGCCGTGATCAGGGTTCCCGTCAGCATGGGAAAGGCGGTGGAGGTCCAGGCGAAGGCAGCGGCCTTGGCCCGTTCCCAGCCCTGTTCCAGCTTCACCATCATCATTTCCACCGCGATGATGGCATCGTCGACCAGAAGTCCCAGGGCGATGATCAGGGCTCCGACGCTGATCTTGTGCAGGTCGATGCCTCCGGCCCACATCAACAGGAAGGTGATCGCCAGTACCAACGGCACGCTGAGCGCCACCACCACGCCGGTTCGCAGGCCGAGGCTGAGGAAAGTCACCAGCATGACGATGGCCAGCGCCTCCGCCAGCACATGGATGAATTCGTCGATTGAGCTGTCGACCACGGTGGGCTGGTCGGAAACCAGGGATACTTCGATCCCGTGCGGAAGCTCCGCCTGGATGGCGGCCATCTCGCCCGCGATGTTCCGCCCAAGCGTCAGGATGTCGCCGCCCTTCACCATGGAAATGGCAAGGCCGGTGACCGGCGCCCCATTGTACCGCATGGTCAGGACAGGCGGGTCCTGTGCCCTGCGCTCCACCGTGGCGATGTCGCCCAGGCGAAGGATGCGCCCATTGGCCGCCACGGGCACCTCCCGGACCTGCTCTTCGGTCGCGAGTGCCCCGGTGATGCGGAGTTGGATGCGCTCGGCGCCCGTTTCCAGTACGCCGGCTGTACTCAACGCATTCTGCTTCTGCAGACTCTCCATGAGTGCGGCTGGCGGAATGCCCAGCTCGGCCAGCCGGCGGCTGTCGAATTCCACATAGATTTTTTCCGGCTGGCTGCCGACCAGTTCGATCTTGCTGACATCCGGAACTTGCAGCAGCCGCTGGCGCACCGACAGCAGCACGGTCTTCAGCTCCGTATCGCTGAACCCGTCCGCCTGGAAGGCATAGATGATGCCGAAGCTGTCGCCGAACTCGTCGTTGAACTGCGGTCCGATCACGCCTGCCGGAAGAGTAGGGCGGATATCCCCAACGCGCTTCCGGACCTGATACCAGCTTTCCGGCACCAGATGGGAACGGGTATAGTCATGTAGGTAGACGAAGACCACCGTCTCGCCCGGTCGGGAATAGCTCCTGGTATGGTAGAAATAGGGAACCTCCTGCACTGCCCGCTCGATGGGGTCGCTTACCAGCTCCTCCATCTCCTTAACGGTGGCCCCCGGCCATTGGGCCGAGACCACCATCAGGCGCAAGGTGAAGGGCGGGTCTTCTGCCCGCCCCAGCTTCAGATAGGCGAGAGCGCCCGTGACCAGGAAAGCCACCAGCAGGAAGAACACCAATGGCCGGTGCGCAATGGCCCAAGCCGAGAGGTTGAAGCGCCCAGGCTCGAATCCGTCCCCGGCATCGCCGGACGGACCACCGTCCTGGGGTGGGGGCGAGCTGGTCATGGGAGCGCTCCGTCCCAGACACGGACCGGCAGGGTCTCGTCCAGACGGTGCACCCCCGCCACGACCACCTGGTCTCCCGGTGCCAGCCCCGCGCGGATGGCGATGCCATCTGTCAGGAATGCTGCCACCTCGACGGGGCGCAGCCGCACCCTGTCCCGGCTCTCTGCCAGGACCCATACGGCCGGCTGCTCACCCAGATGAAAAAGCGCTGTGGCGGGAAGGGTAATGACTTCGGCCCCTTCACTTCCGCCGAGGCTCGCCGTTGCCGTCATTCCAAGGCGGACAGTATCCGGAGCGTCGGGCAGGGACAGGCGGACCCGGTATGTGCGCGTCACTGGATCGGCAGCCGGCGAAATCTCACGAATCTGCGCCTGGATCGGGAAGCCACCGCCTGTCCAGAGCTGGACCTGCGCCGGATCGCCGATGGACAGCCTTGCCACGCGCCCTTCCGGAACATCGATCTCAAGTTCCCGCTCCGCGGTCGCGGCCAGGGTCAGAACCGTCTGTCCGGCCGCCAGCACCTGACCTACCTCCGCCCGCAGCCCCGTTACGATGCCGTCCGCATCCGCCCGCAGCTCCGTATAGCCTACATCGTTGCGCGCAAGCTCGACCTGCGCTCGGGCCTGCTCCAGCCCGGCCCGTGCCGCGTCCGCGGCAGCCTGCACCCGCTCGAACTGGGCCCGCGATGCCACGTTCCGCTCAAGCAGCGGGCGGTACCGCTCCAGCTCGGCGCGCGCCTGCGCCTCGTTGGCGGCCGCCCGCGCCAGCTCCGCTTCCGCTGCCCGTAGGGCGAGCCGATAGTCCTGGGCATCCAGGCGGGCCAACACCTGTCCCGTCGCGACACGGTCCCCGACTTCGACCAAGCGCGCCACCATGCGTCCGCCGCCCCGGAAGGCCGCCTGCGTTTCTGTACGCGGCACGACTTCGCCGGCATAGCTTTCAGCCCGCACTGCCGGATGCGCCTCCACCGATACGACACGCACGGGACGGACCACTGGTTCCGGCTCCGCCTGTTCTCCACAAGCGGTCAGGGCGGCTGCAAGGGGCAGCGCCAGCGCTAACCGCGCCAGGGCATGGTAGGTTTTCGTGGCAGCGTGACGCGAGCGGCTCATGTCCGGCACTCCGGCCCGGCCGGCAAGGGACAGCCGGCCCATATCACGGCCTGCCGCAAGTGTAGCAGGCGCTACAGCTGATAGTGTAATATACGCTACAGATGTCAAGTGGGCAGAACGGGGAGCTGGATGCCAGACAATCCGCGGAATGAGCCGGAAGACGAAAAGCCAGCCACACGGCTGGAGGCGCGGCGTCAGGCCATGCTGGAAGCCGCCGCCCAGCTCTTCTTCGAAGTGGGGTACGAACGCTCCAGCGTGAATGAGATCGTACGCCGCTCCGGCGGTTCCCTGACGACCCTTTATCAGCTCTTCGGCAGTAAGGAGGGTCTGTTCGAAGTCATGGTGCAGGATCGCTGCACCCGGATTCTGGAACCCCTGTCCGCCGCGGACCTGCCAGCCAAGCCCCCGCAGGAAGCGTTACGCGCGCTCGGCTACCGGTTCATGGAGGTTGTGTACTGTCCCGAAGTGATCGCCGTGATCCGCACGGTGATTGGAGAAGGCGCCAAACTCACCAATGTGGCGCAGATTTATTTCCGGAACGGCCCGGATAACGCTATTGGCAAGCTTTCGGCTTACTTGGCGGAGCTGGACCGGACAGGCGCAGCCCATTGCCCGGATCCGGCCTTCTGCGCCAAGAGCTATTTCATGCTGCTCCACAACGACATTTTCTTCCGCGTGCTGGCCGGCGTGCGCCCTCCGCCTGACATGGCGGAAATCAAGGCGCATGTCGACAAGGCCGTCGACCTGTTCTGGCGCGCCATCGCGGTAGAGTAGGGCCGTAAAGCCGACGGGCCGGCCGATCTGGAACCGGCCGGCCCGAACAGGAATACCTGCGTGCCGTCGCCGCTTACTCCGTGGCAGCGAGTTTGAGGATGGTGTCGAGGCCCGGGATAGCCTGCTGGCTGGCGACGATCTGGCCGGCAGGGATGTCGGAGGCGGGCTGCTCGACCTGCTGGGGCACGGCGAGCGGGGCGAAATCCGGGACCACGACCTTGCCCTGCTCCAGATCGCGGCCGACCTGCGCGATGGCCGCGGCCAGCGCGTCCACGTCCGCTCCCTCCACCACCTCGGGCAGCGGGTCCAGCCCGGCCGAGGCGTAGACCGACCCCAGCGCGTTCTGCACCTCCGCATAGGCCCGGTCTCGCGCGCGCGTCGCCAGCAGCGCGCTCGCCGCCGCCCGCACCCGCTCCAGCCGGGTCTGCGCCTCCGACAGCGCGGCACTTTCCGTGTTGGACAGGATGCGCTGCTCCACATCCTGCAATGCCGCCGCCCGGGTGAACAGCGTCGTGGCCCGGCCATAGCGGTGCCAGGCCAGGTTCACCTGGGTCAGCACCGCCATGCGCAGCGCCAGCCGGCGGGCCTCCGCCACCTCCATGCGCGCGGCGTTCGCCTGCTTCACCTTGCTCCAGTTCAACAGCGTGAACAGGTTCCAGGTCACCTGCACCCCGGCATCGGCCCAGTCCTGGTTCACCAGATAGGAGTTGGTGTCGTAGTTCAGCCCGGCATACAGGTTCGCCCCCGGCAGCAGCCGCAGCAAAGCGCTGCGCGCCTCGGCCGCCGCGTTGCGGGCCAGATAGGCCTCTTCCCGGATCTCCGGCCGCTTCACCATGGCCACCCGCTCCAGCGCGTCCAGCCGCAAAGGCATGGCCGGCACGGCCAGCTGGACCTCGGCCGGCACGGCCAGCCGGTACTCGCTGCCGGGGGGCAGGTTCATTAGGCTGGCCAGCTGCGACTTGGCCACGGCCAGCTCGGCGTCCACAGCCTCGAGCTGCTGCACGATCTCCAGCATGGCCTTCTGGAAGCGCAGCGCATCGAGCGGCGGCAGCAGGCGCTGGCGCTCGGTCTGCTCGGCATAGGCCAGCACCTCGCGGGCTTGCGTGAGGATGGCGTCCACTTGCGGCCGCAGCCGGTCGGCGGTGACGGCCTCCCACCAGGCGGCGCGCACCTGCTCGGAGAGGGCCAGCACCACGCGGCGGCGGCGCTCCTCGGCGGCGAGGATGCGGTTGGCCTGGCTTTTGGCGCCGTAGTAGCTCAGGCCGAAATCCAGGATGTTCCAGGAGAGCTGCACGTCGGCGGTGCCGGAGGTGCGCTCCTGGCTGGTCGAGGGCTCGAGCGAGACATTGCCGGTGGCGACCGATTCGGAGACGGAGGCCTGGGTGTTGGAGCGGGTGCGCAGGCCGGCGCGGGTGGTGAGCTTGGGCAGCAGGTCCTGCTTGGAGACGTCCAGCAGGCTGTCCTCCAGCGCGCGCTCCATCACGGTCTGGCGGTGCTGGAGATTGTACTTGAAGGCGCGCGCCAGCGCCTGCTCCAGCGTCACGGGGCCGCTCACCGCTTCCTGCGCCGCGAACATCGCCGCACGGTCCGACACAGCCTGCCCGATCTGCTCATCCAGGCTCACTGGCTCAGGGCGGATCGAACAGGCCGAAAGGGCCACAACCAATACTCCGCAGCTCCCTAACAGCCGCGCACGGCGGGACAGGTCTGGAAAACGCATGCTCCGCGACTGACTCATGATCGCAACTACCCTTTCTGTTCCCAAGGCCTTGAGCCGATTTTTAGGTGAATCGAGATTATTCGGACGTGAAGATTCCGGCTTTTGGAGGGGACGGGGCGGGAGGAGTTCCCCCGCCCCGTTTCCATCATGCCACCTGCTGCTCGGACGACTGTTCGCCGGGCGTCGCGACCGCCCCGTCGGCCGGCGTTGCTTTGCCCGCCCAGGCCAATCCAATGCTGTCCAGAAGCGCCAGCCCGTCGGCAAACCAGCCATCGCTGCTTGCCGCACGGATCGCCATGCTGACAGGCAACTTGCCATCGGCCGGCCCGGAGGCTTCGGCCGCGGCATGCTGGACCGAACCGGCGTCGCCGTCGGGAGCTGCCGCTCCCTCCCGGCTGGGCGTGTCCTGCCGGTTCTCCTGACCGTTCTTGTCCGGTGCCTGCTGCTGACCGGGGGCGCGTTGCAGGCCGGGAGCCTGGACATTCCCCCTGCCGATCTCGATGCCGAACTCCGTCGCGGCTGATTGACCGTTACTGGTACGGGCAGTCACGCGCACCTCGATTTCGCCCTCAGTGCCCGGCGGCGGAGCGATTGTGAACGTGCCCGTGGCCGGATCGAACGAAATCCAGGAGGGCAGCGGACTGCCATCAGCGAGGGTCGCTTCGACCGTCACCGACGCGCTGCCAATCGCCACGAACGTCCGCGGCGGCAAGGTGACGGTGAAGCTTCCCGCGGCCGAGCTGGTGCGCGGGATGGAGACATCCGGCGGACGGTTCTGGACCACGATGCTGGTGGACCCGCTTGGCTGGCCGGAAGATTGCTGCGATATCTCCACAAAGCCGGATGATCGTGCAATCGGCGCGGCGACTGCAGGCAAGGGAGGCAGCGGGGTCGGAGGCAGCGGCGGTGCGGCCGGCGGTGCAGGGGGGGCCGGTGCCGCTGGGGGAGGTGCCGGCGGTGCAGGCGGCGGGGCAGGGGGAACTGTCGGCTGAGCCGGAGGAGCCTGCGGAGCGATCACCATCGTAACATCCATGCTGGCCGTGGCGCCTGCGCCATCGGTAGCAATGATCGTGATCGTACGCGTGCCCGACACCGCCCCGAGCGGCCGGCCGGAGATAGTGCCCGTGACCGGATTGAAGCTCAGCCCGTTGGGCAGGTTCTGCACCGACAGCGTCAGCGTGTCGCCATCAAGATCCGTGAACAGCCCGCCCGGAAGCATGAACGTCACCGGCTGTCCCATCTGCCCCCGGATGGTGGGAATGGTTACTCCGGTCGGCGTCGGTGCGTCGTTCACCGGCGTGACGGTGAGCGCCACCGTGGCCGTGTCGGTCCTGCTGCCGCCCTCTCCGCTGTTTGCGCCGTCATCGATGCTGACGGTCAGGGTGGCGGCGGCGGTGCCGTTCGGCGCCGTCATGTAGGTCAGGCCGCCGGCCGCAATGAAGGCGTTGATCTCGGCAATGCTGCCGGTCAGCACCAGGCTGCCGGTGCCGGAGCCCGCGACCCCGACCCCGCCAGCGGCCACAGCCCGCAACGTGCCCGCAGGCACCGACAGGGTCACCGTGACCGTGCCCGTCCCGGCATCCACATCCGCGAAGCTGATCCCGGTCAGGGCCGAGGCGACATCCTCCGTCACCGTGATCCCCGACGGGGCCGTGATCACCGGCGCATCGTTCACCGGCGTGACGGTGAGGGCCACCGTGCTGCTGGCCGACTTGGCTCCGCCCGTGCCGCTGTTGCCCTGATCATCGACCGCGACGGTCAGCACCAGGGCTGCCGTGCTGTCGGGAGCGGTCAGGTAGCCGACATTGCCAGCGGCGATAAAGGCGTTGACCGCCTCCGCCGTGCCGGTCAGGGTCAGCGCCCCGGCGCTGCCGCCCACGATGACGCCGCTGCCGGACGTTGCCGCCAGCGTGCCCGCAGGCACCGACAGGGTTACGGTCACTGAGCCCATGCCGGCATCCACGTCGGAGACCACGATCCCGGTCAGGGCGGATGCCACATCCTCCGTGACCATGATCCCCGACGGCGCGCTGATCGTGGGCGCGTCGTTCACCGGCGTGACGGTGAGGGCGAAGGTCTGGGCCGCGGTGGTGCCGCCCGTGCTGTCCTTCACAGTGAAGCCGAAGCTGTCGGCGGTGGTCTCGCTGCCGTTGTGGCTGTAGCTGACGCGGCCCGCGGCGATGTCCGCCTGGGTGAAGGTCGCCCCCACGGCCAGCGTGGTGCCGTTCAACGACAGCGTTCCATTGGCCGGAACCGCCGCCAGCGTGTAGGTCAGCGTCGGCGTGCTGTCCTGCAGGTCGTTGGCCGACAGCAGTGCCGCCCCGATGGTGGCGGTGCCACCCTCCGCCAGCGTCAGCCCGGCATTGACCGGGATCGTGGGCAGCGTGTCGATGTCCACAGTACGGGCAATGGCCGCGCTGTCTTGGTTCTGGCTGTCCCACATCTGGAAGCTGACGGCACGGTTGCCCGCCGATGCCACCGCCGCATTGTTGTCGTACTGCACCCCGCGCAGCACCTCCTGGTAACGCTCCGCTGTGGCGCTGCCGGTGATGGTGAGGCTCGCGGTGCCGTCGCCCACGATGGTCAGGCCGTAACTTGCGGCCGCGGCCTTCGCAGCGGCGAACAGGGAGACGGTCTCATGCCCGGCATTGACGATGCCGGTCAGGACCACTGTCGCCTTGCTCATGAAGTGGCTGTCCACATCGCTGGCGATCAGCGCGGGGGCAACCGTCACCGGGCCGCGTCCGGCCAGGTGCGTGGTCGTGCCGGTGGGCGGGGTGATGGCCGGGCGGTCATTGTGGGTGACGATGGCGATGGTCCCCGTCACCTGCGCCACGCCCGCGCCGATGCCGCTGTTGCCACCATCATCAAGCCGGATCGTGACAGGACGGTTGGGCAGGCGGCCCGTTTCGTTGGGATCCAGCCGCTTTTCCGTCGCGTCGGCCCCGGTGTTGCTGTAGGTCAGCTCGCCAAGCAGCGCACTGACCGCCGCCGGCGTGGCCGCGCCGTTCAGCGTGACCGTCAGGACCCGCTGGGCCGAGCCGCCGCTGGTGATCGTCTGGAAACTGGCCGTGCCGAACACCGTGCCGCCGAAGCTGACATTGCCGCTGGCGCTGTCATAGGCGATGCCGCCGCCCGCCCCGATCGTGAACTGGTCGTCCACGACCTTCCAGTTGCCCAGCGTGACCGTCAGTGTCCCGCCGTTGAAGCTGGCCGCATCCACATCCGAGACGGTCATCCCGGACGCGAACTTCACCGGGTCGCCGCCGTCGATGGCGAAGCTGGCGTACTCGGCGAACGTGCTGCCGGGGGTACCCGTGAACACGGGTGCGTCATTCACCGCGGTGACATTGAGGGTGAGGGTGGTGCTGGCCGACTTCGCTCCGCCGGTGCCGCTGTTGCCGCCGTCATCGATGCTGACGGTCAGCGCCTGCGCTCCGTTGGCGTTCAGCGCCGGGGTGTAGGTGACCCCGTTCGCTGCGATGAAGTCGTTGATGGCCGCGACCGTGCCGGTAAGCGTCAGCGCCGAGCTGGTCCCGCCGACGACGACACCGGCGCCGGACGCGGCGGACAGCGTGCCCGCCGCGACGGAGAAGGTGGCCGTCACCGTGCCGGTCCCGGCATCCACGTCGGCGAAGCTGATGCCGGTGAGTGTCCGGGGAACGTCCTCGGTGAGGTCGATGCTCGGCGGCGCCGTGACCGTCGGCGCGTCGTTCACCGCGGTGATGTTCAGCGCCACGGTGATCTGTGCCGTCTCCGCCGGCCCGCCGGTGTTCCCGCCGTCATTGACATGGACGGTCAGGGTGCGGGCCGCCGTGTCGTTGGCGACAGGCAGATAGTTGACCCGCGCCGGGCTGTTGGCGGCCAGATACGCGTTCAGGTCGCTCAACGTCCCCGACAGGGTCAGACTGCCCGACCCGGAGCCCACGACGGTGACGCCGCCCGTTGAATTCGCCTGCAGGCTCCCGCCATCCACCGACAGCGTGATGGTGAAGGTACCGCTGTTCGGATCGGCATCCACATCCGCGATGGAAAGGCCGGTGATGCCGACCGCCACATCCTCTGTCACGGTGATGCTAGCCGGAGCGGAGATCGTGGGTGCGTCGTTCACCGCGGTGACGCTAGTCACGATGGCAGCCGTGGCGGCTGAAATGGCGGTCGTGCCGCCCCTGGTCGAGGTGTCGAGCGTGGTCCGCGTCTCCCCGACGGCCGCTGTGCTGAAGCCCCCGCCATACGTGTCGTCGAGGGCACGGACGGTCAGGGCGGGCGGCGTTCCGTTGAAGTTCGCCGCCGGCATGAAGCGCACCAGCGTCGTAGCCGAAAGCGCCAGCGCGTTTGTGCTGTCGTTCACGGTGCCGATGTTGTGCCAGTTGGCGCCGCCGTTGGTCGAATACTGCCAGGTGCCCTGGGTTGCGGAATTCGCCGTGTTGCCGACGATGGCGAAGCCGCTGACGGAACTGCCCGCATCCACGTCGCTGACGGTGAGGCCAAGGCTGTTCAGCGCCGCACCCGGCGGATTGGGCGCATCCTCACTGATGGCGGCCAGCGTGCCGCCCCCCGTCAGGACCGGCGCATCATTCACGCTCGTGATCGTTACGGCCACCGTGTCGGTGGCGACGGAGAAGGCAGTGTTTCCGCCATTCACGGTCGTGTTTGCCGTGTCGCCGTTCGACCCGTTCGTCCTGTCCCAAGCGCGGAAGGTCAGTGCGTCGGTGACGGTGCCATTCAAGTTGGGGCTCGGCTGCCAATAGACGCGGGCGTCGCTGTGCAGCAGCAGGGCGTTGCTGGCGGAGAGGGGGGGCGCCATCACCCAGGTCATGCCGCCATCGGTGGAGTACCAGAGCGTTCCAACCGCGCTGTTCGTGCCGATGATGGCGATGCCCTGCAAGGCCCCCGTGTCCACGTCGCTCATGCCGCCCAGAAGCGCGCTGACCAGCGTGCTGCCCGCGGTGCTGCCGGGGGTGGGTGCGGGCCGGTCCTCTGCCACGCTGATGAGCGTCGGCGACTGCGTTGCGTCAAGCACGGGCGCATCGTTGGCGTTCGCCACGCTGACGACCTGGGTGGTGCCAGCAACGCTTTCCATGTTGGTGTGGTCGGTCACGCGGAACTCGATCACGCGGTCCATGTTCCCGGCCCCCGTGGCCGGGTTGTCGTTCGTCGTGCTGTAGGTGATGGACCGCAGCGCGGCCTGGTAATTCTCCTTCGTCGCCGTGCCGGTCAGCGTGAGCACACCGGTGGCGGCGTCGTAGCTGCCCACAATGCCGTTCTGGTTGGTGAAATTCAGCACGTCGCCGGTCACCCGGTCCGTAATCCTTACCGTGGCGCCGGTCAAGTCGGTGCTGTCGGAATCCGTGATGGCCAGGTTCGGCGCCACGGGGGTTGCCGCCCCATCCTCGGTGTGAGCCGGGCTGCCCCCGCCAATCACCACGACGGGCCTGGACGCGACGGTGATGTTGAAGGTTTGGCCGGTCAAGGCCGCGGCCCCATCCTCACCGCCGTCGGCCACAGAGAAGGTGAAGCTGTCGGTGGCTTCCACCCCACCGCCGTGCTGGTATTTGATGCGGTTGTTGTCGATGTCGTCCTGGGTGAAGGTCGAACCAGCACCCAGCGCCTCGCCGCCATCAACCACGCCGTTGCCGTTGCCGTCGCGGAACAGCGTGCCCCTGGTGGGGGCGGTGGTGATGGTGAAGGTGACGCCCACGCCGCTGTCGTCAGGATCGCCCTCCCGCAGCATCGTGTTCGTCAGCGTGACAAGTCCGCTCGTTTCGGTGGAGCCCCCGGTGTTCAGCCAGCCCAACGCGGGATTGGTGGTGGGCGCGTTGTTGACGGCCGTGATCGTAACCGAGCTGGTGACCGTGTTGGAGAGATTGTTCGTCGCCGCGCCGTCATTCACCTGGAACTGGATGGACGCCGTGGTACGCGCGCCGGAGTTCGTCGGGTTCAGGCTGCTGGACTGGTAGGTGACGCTGCGCAGCGCGTCCTGGTACTGCGCGACCGTGGCCGTGCCGGTGAGCGTGAGCACACCTGTCGCGGCGTCATAGCTGCCGGTGATGCCATGCAAGGGCGCGAAGTTCAGGACGTCGCCGTCGAAGCGGTTGGTGATCGTGACGGTGGCGCCGGTCAGCGTCGTGCTGTCCGGATCGGTGATGGTCAGGCTGCCCCCCACCACCGCGGCGACACTGCCTTCGGTGTAGGGCACGTTGGCGGTCGGGTTGGCGACGGCAGGACGGTCGTTGGAGGCCGTGACCGTGACCCCGCGCGTCACCGCTGTGCTGGCATTGAACCCGTCATTGACGACGAAGCTGATCGTGCGCTGCGTCGTGTCCGGCGTGTCGGAGCTGTTGGTGTAGGTGACGGCCCGCAGCGCCGCCTCCCACTGCGCCAGGGTGGCCGTGCCGCCGGCGGAGGTCAGGGTCAGGACACCCGCATTGTAGCTGCCGGAGATGTTCCCCATCGTCGCTGGGTTGGGCGTGAACTCGAGGCTGTCCTGTGCCGCCTGGAACCCGCCGGAGATCGTCACGGTGGCGGAGATAAGCGTGGTGTGGTCGGCATCGGTGATCGTGATGCCCGGATCCACCGCGACGGGTGTGGAGGTGGTGTTCGCCCCTTCCACGAAGCTGGCGGTTCCGCCGGAGGCGGTCGCCACAGGTGGCAGGTTCACCGAAACGACCAGATCGTTACCGCCGCTCGTCCCGCCGGCCTCGGTCCCTGTATATACCAGCCGGGCGTTGGTCCCACCAAGGGTGATGGCACCGTTCTGCGCCACGTCCCCCGGGATGATGGCGTCGGAGCCATCGTTCGTGAGCAGAACGAAGCGGTGGCCCGCCACCGGCGCGTAGCCGTTCACCGTGTTCAGGGTGAGCTTGCCGACGTTGAAATCAACCTCACCGGTGACTGCCACCTGGTCGTACTGCCCGTCCGTGGCCCCGCCGATGTCCGCCACCAGCCGCCCGGTCATCGTCAGGCGCCCGTTGACGGTGAGCTTGCCGACCCCATTGTTCACGCCGGTCACGCCGGGCGCCAGGTTGGAGCCGTCGTTCATGGTTACGTTGGCGTTGAACGTGCCGGTGCCGCCGACTGTCGTGCCGAGGCCGGCGACGACCCCGCTCGTGCTGGTCCAACCGCCCGTGAGGATGAAGGCGCCGCCACCGACGTGGGTGTTCCCCACAGAGCTGTTGCCGCTGACCGTCAGTTGGCCGCTGCCCATCTTGCTGATGGTGCCGGTCCCGGTGAAGGACCCGGCGAAGGTGAAGTCCGTGTTGTCACCCAGCGTCAGGGCGTTGGCGCCAAGTGCCACGGTGCCGGTGCCGGTGATACGCGCCACCCGCTCGGTCGTGCCCAGGGTCAGCGTCGTGCCCGTGGCGAGGTCGACCACGACCGCATCGGAGAGCGCGCCCGTGCTGGTGGTCGCCACGGCACCGCCGGTGACCGTGAGGTTGGCGAAGGCGCTGCCCGTGCCGCCGAGCGTCAGCGTTCCGGCGCCCTGCTTCACCAGGTTGCCGGTGCCGGTCAGCGCGCCGCTGAAGGTGCCGGCGCCGACCGTCAGCGTATTGGCGTTGAGTACCACCGTACCGCCGCTGCCGGACAGGCTCGCGAAGGTCAGATTCCAGCCCAGGTCCAGGGTGCCGCTGTTGACGACGACCGCGACGCTGTCCGCAAGCACATTTGCGCTCGGCGCCAGCGAGATGTGCCCGCTGTCCAGGGTCAGCGTACCGGAGAAGCCGCTATTGTTTCCGTTCAGAATAAACGTGCCGGCGCCCGTCTTGGTCACCCCGCCGGTACCGGTGAACTGACCCGAGAAGGTGGTGATGTTGGCGTCGTTGATCGTCAGCGTGTGAGCCCCGACGCTCACGACGCTGGTGGTTGAACCGGACGCCAGCCGCCCGATCGTCTCATTCGCCCCCAGCGCCAAGGTCCCCGTTCCGGAAAGCGTGACCACCGCGCTGTCCGCCAGCGCCGCCCCGCCATTCAGGGCAAGCGTGCCGCCCGCGACGGACACGGCGCCGACGAAGGTGTTGGTCCCGCTGAGCGCGAGGGTGCCCGCACCATCCTTGGTAAGCCCGCCGGTGCCGCCGATCGGGGCGGAGATGGTCAGGGTCCCCGTGGAATTTGTCACCGTCAGGGTCGCGTTCGCGACGATGCCAGCCCCCGTGATCGTGGCGCCCGGAGCCGCGGAGGCGTCGATGGTCACGCTTTCCGAGATCGTCAGGCCGCTGCCCAGCGTGATGGTCTGCCCGGCCAGGCTGGCAGGCAGCACGATCGTCTGCGCACCCGCCTGCGCATTGGCGATGGCGATCGCCTCACGCAGGGAGATGTCGGCGGTCACGCCGTTGTTGTCGTCGCTGCCGCTGCTGACATAGATGAGGTTGCTTGTCACCGTCACGTCGGCGGTGCTCGTGGTGCTGCCGTCGCTCAGGCTGAAGCGGATCGTGGCGTCACCGGCCGGCATGTCGTTGCGGTAGGTGATGCGCTGCATCACGTCCCGCACCAGTGCGGTGGTGGCTGGGGTCTGGGCGCTGGTGAGGGTGATGGTCAGCACGCCGCCGGTGTTGGTGAAGCTGGCGAAGACCTGGCCGCCGGCGAGGAGCTGGCTGCCGCTGACGGAGAAGAGGGGGGTGCCCGTCGTCAGGTCGAAGCCGAAGGAGTCCTGCGACCAGGACGCGGGGGCGCGCTGCACGGTCAGGCTTCCATCGGCGCCCGCCCCGTTGCCCCAATCGCCGAGCCCGCCGTTCAGCCCGCCTGTCTCGGTATCGCTGATGGTCAGGGCGGTGCCGCCGTCCAGGCGGATCACCTGCCCCACACCCGGCCAGGCCACGCTGTCCCCGTTGAGATTTCCGATCACCGGCGGCGCGTTGAAAGTAATTGTCGCGACGACATTGGGGTTCCCCGTGTCCACCCCGCCATTTGCGGTGCCGCCGCTGTCGGAAATCTGCGTGATGGTGACGGTGCGCGATGTGCTGGCAGACCATCCGCCTGCTACATACGTGATGCCGCTGATCAGCGCATTCATACCCGCATTATTGAGTGACATCTCCGTCAGCGTGATTGTCGCTGTGTCGCCAGAGACGCTGACAGTGAAACTGCCAATGCCGTCGATGGCGCCCCCGGAGGCATGCAGGCCGAGGGTCGTCCCACCGAGTTTCAGGCGTTCGCCGTTATTACCCAGCCCGCTGATTGTCAGCACCAACCCGGTAAAGGTCTGCCCGCTCTCCACGGTGGTGGCATTGACGCCGGTGAACAGCGTCAGTTCGTGGTCAAGTCCAAGGGACTGGCGCGCCCCCCCTGTCGCGGTCAGCGTGGGCGCGTCGTTGACGGCGGTCACGCTGGTGGCGATCGTCGCGGTGGCGGCCGAAATGAAGGTGGCGCCGCCGCGGCTGGTGGTGTCGATGGTGACGCGGGTTTCCGTCCCGCCGGAGGCGGAGAAGCTGGAGACGTTCCCGTCCAGCGCGCGGATCGTCAGCGCGCCGGGCGTGCCGTAGAAGTCGGCAGCCGGCACGAACCGCACAAGCGTGGTGGCCGACAGGGCGAGCGCGTTGGCGCCGTCGCCGACCGTGCCGATATTGTGCCAGTTGGCACCGCCGTTGGTCGAATACTGCCACACGCCCTGCGTCGCGGCGTCCGCCGCATTCCCGACGATGGCGTAGCCGGAGATGGAACCCCCATCCGCCGTGTCGTTGGCAGCGATGCCCAGCGTGTTCAGCGCGACCCCGGCCGGGTTGCTGGCATCTTCCAGCATCGCGGGCAGGGTGCCGCCGCCCGTCAGGATCGGAGCGTCGTTGACGGCGGTGACGTTGATGGTCACCGTCTTGGTGTCCTGCTGGCTGCCCCCGGTACCTGTGTTTCCAAGGTCGTCTGCCGTCACCGTCAGCGTGACGTTGGCCGTGGCGTTCAGCGCGGTGGTATAGGTCACCCCGCTGCCGGCGATGAAGGCGTTGATGCTGGCGACCGTGCCCGTCAGGGTCAGAGCCGAGGCGGTCCCACCCACCGTGACCCCAGCACCCGATGTCGCGGACAGCGTGCCGGCCGGGACGGACAGGGTGACGGTGATCGGGCCGCCTCCGGCATCGACGTCGGAAACGCTGATGCCCGTGACCGCCGTGGCCACATCCTCCGTCACGGTGATGGAGCCCGGCACCGTCACCACCGGCGCGTCGTTGACGGCGGTGATGTTGATGGCCACCGTGTCGGTGGCCGTGGAGAACGCGGTGGAGCCGCCATTGGTGGTAGTGTCGGCCGTCGCGCCGTTCGTCCCGCTGGTGCGGTCCCAGGCGCGGAAGGTCAGCACGTCATTGATCGTGCCGTTGAAATTTGCGGCAGGCTGGAAGTACAGCCGCGCATTGCTTTGCAGCAGCAGCGCCGCAGCGGGCGTGACGGCCCCCACCTGCTCCCAGGTCGTGCCGCCGTCGATGGAGTACCAGAGCGTGCCCTGCGCCGTCTTGCCCGTGATGGCCAAGCCCTGGAGCGCGCCGTCGTCCACATCGCTCATGGCGCCCAGAAGGGCGGACACCAGCGTGCTGCCTGACGTGCTGCCGTTGGTCGGCGCGCCTGCATCCTCCATGATGGTGGTCAGCGTGGGCGACTGGCTGGCGTCCAGGACCGGCGCGTCGTTGACCGCAGTGCCGTTCAGCGTGATGGTGCCGACGGCTGGTCCGGTGTTTGCCGCGTCACGAATTTGCGTGGTGATCGTCAGGTTCGCGTTGAAATCCGCCGCCGGAGTAAAGGCGACGGCCGCTAGAGCGGCGTTCACATCCGCCACCGACCCGGTCACCGTCCAAACACCCGTACCGGCATTGTAAGTGGAGGTGGCGGTGCCGTAGGTGCCGGTGGATAGAGAACCGCCGGCGGCGTTGCTCAGCGTTAGCGTGGCGGTGATCGTGTCACCGACGTCCGTATCCGTCACAACGATGTCGTTGATGGCGACCGCCCCGCCATCTTCCGTATAGGAAAGGGTCTGGGTGAGGTTAGTCGCTGTGGGCGCTACATTGGGACTAACAGCGGTATTGATGACGAGTGTGTCGAATATGAGCTGGGCGAAGTTTTCGATGCTGGGCCCATTACCAACGATTCTGATCTCAGAGACGTTGTCAAAGCTCGGGTCCAGGGTGAGCGTTTCGCCATCGGCAAACAGGTCGCCCGCGGTCGCAGGATTGATGGTCTGCGCCGCTACCTGCGCGTTGTCACGATACCCATAAACTGTAAAACTTGAATACCCGAGGGTAGCGGCATCGCGAACGAAAAAGCTCTGAAAATCGACGTTCCGACCATCAGTCCGGATCACGAGCGCCCTTGGCATAGTGGCACCCGACCCGAACAGCGCGACACTTCCGCCCTGGCCAGCCATCTCCATACTGAAGTCGCCATTTGCATCAACTACGACCGCGTTCGGCGCAACCGTATTAGCGCTATCCGTGAAGAAAAAGGATAATGTCCCAAAATTTCCAGTGTTAACGTTAATGGTGCCGGTCCCACCCGTCGCGCTGTTGAAATCGATCGTCTCCGTGGCGAGGAGGCCGCTGAATTCCAGGGCCGACACATCGTCAATCGCCGTGGCAGCATCGATAGTACCGGAATGGTATTCGAGAGCCCAGTTCCCTCCCCGCCCGGCGGCCCCCGTCATATCTGTCGAAGCGGCGACATCAGCACCGGTAATTCCTGCTATCGCGTCAATGAACTCCCTACCGCCGCTACCTTCGGCAATTTGGCAACCGTAAAGCAGGATGTCGCCGTGGGCGGAAAGCGCCGCCCCCCACCGCGCCACTTGTTCCTGGAACTGCGACAACGATTCTCCCGAAAGCCGCGCCGAGCCGATCTGGACAAAGCCCGGCCCGCCGTGGCTCAGAACATGGACGCTATCTATGCCACTCTGCCCCTCAAGGAGGTCCGCGATGAAGCTGACTCCGTCCACGTCAGGTGGCATTAGAATGATTGTTGCGCCCGGCTGAACCGCATCGCGTAACGTTTCCCATCCCGCAATGCCGGTATCGATGAACACCCACTCGCGGGTGCCCGGATCCGATGCCTCCAGCATCAGCGCCAGCGTATCGCCCATTTCCGCCACCTGTTCGGCGGTCATGGGCTGGTCGGAGGCGACTACCGCCGCAGGAACGAGGTCATCGACCAGAGCCGGATCAAGCTGCACATCCATCGGCAGCGCGTCCGCCGATTCGACACTTTCCTGCGCGGTGAAGGCAGTGGCCACCATCGCGGCATCGAACATGATGCGCGGTTCCAGCGAGACGAAGCCGTTGGACTTGCTCGCACCTGCGGGGCGCGCCTTGCTGGCCGCCCGCTTAGGTGCCGCTGCCTTGGGCGACTTCACCGCGGTCGCCTTCGTCCTGGACTTGGCGCCCGTGCTGGTTCCATTGCCGGTGCCGCCCGCGCCGCCGGATCGGTTGGTCCCGTTACCGGAGGTTCCGGTCCCCGGACCGTTGGTGCCCGGATCGGGCGCGCGGCGCTTGTCCGCCGTGGCGATGGTCCAGTTCCCACCCACATGGGTCGGGCTGGCATCTTCGCAGGTCACGGCGATGTCGGCGCCGGTCGCGGCCGCTAGGGCCGTGATGAAGGTCCGCCCCTCATCCTTGCCTGTGATGCGGCAGCCATGCAGAAGGATGTCGCCCTGCTTCGACAGGGCGGCGCCCAGCTTGGCCAGATCGGCCCGGTACTGGGGAATGGTGTCCAGCGACAGCCGGGCGGCCCCGATCTGGATGAAGTCGGCGCCGCCGTTGCTGACGATGTGGACACGGTTGATGTCGGAGTAGGTCGCCACCGCCGCGACGATGTACTTCAGGCCATCCTGGGTTTCGGGAACCGGAACCACCGACGCCCGGGCATGATGCGCGCCGACAGCGTCCTGCCAATCGGGGATGCTTGCATCGACGAACACGAGTTCCAGGCAGCCGGGGTCCGACGCCGCCTGCATCAGCGCCAGATCCTGCTTCATCTCCGCTAGCCGATCCGCGCTCAGCTTCGCGAGGGGTTCCGTGCCAGCGGGGAAGGCCGCCGCATTCTCGTTTGCCTGGGCCTGGCCTTTGCTGTTGCGCGTGGAGTTGGACATTGTGGTATTCCCCTGGTGGCGGTCGGCTGATTAGCGGTGGGTGCGGAAGCGTGGCCGCCCATGGCGGCCGCTGACATGCGGGTAAGCAAAGGCGCGCGGGCGGCGCGGTGGGCATGCCGTACCGGTGCGGGCGGTGGGATGATCGATGGTGCTGGCTGTGGAGGAGCGGTGAGGGGGTACGGCGGGGCAGCCACCATCGCGCCACGGCCGCAGGGGCATAGTACGAAAGCTATAGACAGCCGCAGCGTACATTGACAGGGCACCTGCTTCGAACCAAAGCGCGACCCCGCCATCAGAGGTAGGGGCCGTACCCTTTTATCGTATAGGTGCTAACGAAATGCTGCAACCATGTGATATGCTGATTTAGTGAACCGCGCGTAAACGGTGCCAAGTCAGGAGCCTGGATTCCCCTGCCGCGAAATGATCGCGCGCCGATCGCGGCGCCGCGGGAACACCAGAGCAGTAAGAGACCGGACCGATCACACCCCCA
Source organism: Indioceanicola profundi (assembly GCF_003568845.1). Lineage (NCBI taxonomy): Bacteria > Pseudomonadati > Pseudomonadota > Alphaproteobacteria > Rhodospirillales > Azospirillaceae > Indioceanicola > Indioceanicola profundi. Next base: position 687,529 of record NZ_CP030127.1, read on the forward strand.
AGTCATACAGTCTTATGCCCTCATATGACCTTTATATGTTCACCCTGATTTCTATACGCCTTTCGTCGAATTGGGAGTACACCTTGTGGGCACGCGGTGGCCCGGGCCGAGCAGGGTCCGCCCGGGCACTGCCCCGCGGCGCCACCCTGGCGCCCGGCCGGTGTGGTGCCGCCCGAATGGTCGGCGCCCCGTCGGGGTGATCCCACGATGAACCACCAGCGATGAGGCTTGAGTAAGATGAGCGAACCGTTTCTCGGCACAGTGATGATCTGGGCGCCCAATTTCGCGCCGCGCGGCTGGGCCTTCTGCCAGGGCCAGATCATGTCGATCAGCACCAATTCGGCGCTGTTCTCGCTGCTAGGCGTCGTCTATGGCGGCAACGGGCAGACCACTTTCGGGCTTCCGAATCTGGCGGGACGCGTTCCGGTCGGGCAGGGGCAGTCGGCGGGCACCAGCTCCTATGTGCTGGGTCAGACGTCCGGGACTGAGACCGTGACCCTGACGACCGCGCAGATGCCGATGCATAATCACGGCGCCACGGTAACGTTTACTGGCGCTCCTAGCGTTTCTCTTCAGGCGAGCCAATCGCAGGCTACATCTGAAAAGCCGGATGCCGGCTCGCTTCTCGCCGACGCGGCACCGGCGATCGGCACCGCAGCTGGTCCGAAGATCTATGTAGCTAGCGGCGACACGGGCGATAGGGTCACGCTTGGAGGAGTTTCTGGGAACGCTGGAACCCTCGCGGGAACGGTCGCCGTCGCGCCGAATGGCAGCAGCCAGCCCTTCACGGTCGTGCAGCCCTATCAGGTGCTGAACTACGTAATCGCGCTGGAAGGCGTGTTCCCCTCGCGGAACTGATCGGCCGGACATGGAAGGGGCCGCGGTGACGACGCCGCGGCCCCCATTCTTTTCGCCGTTGCCGCAGCGACTGGCCGCACCCCGCCGGGGGCGGTGCGGCGCGGGTCGGAGCGATCAGTTGAAGATCACCTGGTACTGCTGCCCCGTCGTGCCCGGGTCGTGCGTCAGGATCGGAATGACGTAGAGTTGGAACATTTCCCCCGTGGAGGCTTTCAGCACCCGCATCCCTTCCATCAGGATGCGCTCGGGCGGGCCGTTGAAGATCAGCATGAAGGGCTTTGGCAGCTTCGGCGGCCAGGGACGGCCGCGGGTGGAATCCACCACCTCCGTCAACTTCAGCTCAACCGCCACGTCACAGTTCAGCACGTTAAAGGTCTTGTCCAGGTGGGGCAGGAAGGTCTCCTGCGTCACGGGGGCGACGGCATAGGCGGTGGTCACGGGGCTGGCTCCTGGCACGGACAGTTTTCGCCCTGCATTTTGGGCAAAAAAGGTCTACCACGTACGCAACCGGCCATGCCACCCTTCGCGGTACCCGTCACTCTTTCATCACGGCCCGCCGGATCATGACCGCCACGCCCGACAGCGCCCCCGACTATACCCTTCGCCCCGCAAGGCCGGAGGATGCGGATTTCCTGTTCTCGGTTTTCGTCGCGTCGAGGGAGCGGGAGTTGTCTGTCCTGCCGCTTCCGCCGGAGCAGGCGGCCGCCTTCACCCGGCAGCAGTACCGGGCCCACCTGATGGGGCAGGAGACGGAATTTCCCGATGCCGTGGAACTGATCGTGGAAATGCCGGGCGAGGATGGCCGCCCCGTTCCGACCGGGCGGCTGGTCCGTGCCGAACGGCCGGGAGAGGTCTGGATCTGCGATCTGGCCGTGATGCCCGACCGCCGCAATGCCGGGCTGGGTGCCGCCCTGCTGCAGGCCGCGATGGACGAGGTGACGGCGCGCGGGCTGATCCTGCGCGGTTCCGTTACCCCGTATAATCCGGCGCGGCGGCTCTATGCCCGGCTCGGCGTCATGGAGCTGCCGGGGCAGGGCGCCTACATTCCGTTGGAGTGGCGTCCCGAACCGGGTGCCGCGGTCTCCTGACCGGCCGGAATTCCCCGCACGTTCAGCGAAATCCGTCCCTCGTCCGGCTGGGCCTCGGAAACCTCGGCTAGCATGGACCCTTGGCGCGGCGGCGGCGTTCACCGTCTGGCGCCGGTATGGCCGGACGCATGATCGCGCACGCTCCGAGGGGAGACATTTTTTGGACCAGGACCCGATCCTGCTGCTGCTGCGGCATCTTGGCGGGCCGCTGGGGGAGGAAGGCTCCGCCCTGTTGGCGCTGGCCCGCGGCTGGCACCGCGTCGGGCCCGGCACTGAATTGTTCCGGCAGGGCGGAACGGCCGGGACCCTGTTCCTGCTTCGCCGCGGCTGGGCCAAGCGGCACTGCAACCTGCCGGACGGCCGCACGCAGGTCCTGGATTTCGTGCTGCCGGGGGAGGTGAGCGACGTGGCGGCCATCATGGCGCGCCGTCACGACCATGCCTGCACAACCCTTACCGAGGCCGAGGTCGGCGTCGTCCATTCCGATGCGCTGTTCGCCGAACTGGAGCGCCGGCCGAGGCTGCGGGCGCTGCTCTGGTGGCTGTCGCTGGCGCAGGGCGCTTCGATGCGTCAGCGGGTCGTCAGCATGGGAAGCCGCACGGCGCGGGAACGGGTGTGCGGTCTGCTCTGGGAAATCCATCAGCGGCTCCGCCGCGTCGGCTTCGCAACGGACCGAAGCTTCCATCTCCCCATCCGCCAGCGCGACCTGGCCGATGCCGCCGGCCTGACGCCGGTCCACACCAGCCGCACGCTGAGGGCGCTGGAAACGGACGGGCTGGTCCGGCTGGAGCGCGATTCCGTGCGGATACCCGACGTGGCGGCGCTGGAGCGGGAAGCCGCTCTCGACGATGCCGACCTGTTCCTCGACGGCCTGCCGGATGATTTTCCCTGGAGGCTCTTTGAAGCAGTCCATCAGCCGATGCAAAATGGCAACACAGATATGGAAAGAGCAGAATTCTAATCAGACTGTCATCACGATAACATTTTCTTCCATTGCTGCCACGTTTTTGTTGCCGATCGCGACCACGATTCGCCAGTACCAGCGGGATAGTAGCCTATTCTAAAGTTCGTTATTCGATGATCCAGATTAACTACGGAACAAACATGACGCTGTTTTATCCGCAATAAATGGGTAAGAACCGGGATGTTTTCACCCGGTCGGAAGTGGCGGGGAAGTTCCAGAAGGTGCGCCGGTATTAGCCACACTGACTTTTGGGAACAGGGCGTCCAGATGGTGTTCGTTAGGCGTGTCTGATCGCCGAGCACCTCGGGGGAAAACATGGAAGTTATTGCGCTCGCATCAGTTATTTTAAGGCTTATCCCGTTCCGTCCGGTGAACCCAACCCATAGAATCGCTTGACATTCGATTGCATTGTACATACATTGGGTTACGCCAACACGGAGGTGTTCCATGCGTCAGTCAGTCACCATGCGGCTTGATCCCAGCGTGTTGAGTGCGGCCCGCAACAAGGCAACGCACGATAACCGCAGCCTCACGAATTACGTAGAAACGCTCATGCGGAAAGACCTTCAGATGCGACCCGATGAGCCTTCAATCGAAGTTATCGCGCCGCCCGACATCCGCCGGGCCGTTGCTGTTCCATTGCCGGGCGAGACCGAAGAAGAACGTCAGCGCCGTGACGCGATCTTCCATGCGGTGCTCGATGCTGGCGGCTACTGATGCAGCCGCCCTTTGAGCCTCGTCAATTCGTCTGGTGTCAGTTCCCCTACTCTGAAGAACCCCTTCGGCCGGGACCCGATGAGCATGTTGGATATGTGGCCGACATCCGGCGGATCGACGGCAACGCCCACTTAACGGTCATGTCTCTCTACACGACGACCACCAAATGGGAACCTGGTGTGCGGCTTCCTCTCGGCGTAATCCCCGTCGATCCCGCATTGGCCGCGAAGATGAACCAGAAGGGGTTCGTCATGGACGCGCGGCGAGTTGCTTTCATTCCCGTGAACAACGGGTTCTTCCCTCGTTTGAAGAACCCGGACAAGGGTATCGTTCACACGGCGTCGCTGAAGTTTCATACGCTCGTAGAGAACACGCTGATGGAATTGGCAAAACGCCCGGAACTTATCATCAAGCTCGGGCCTGATGTACCGGGAATGGCACGTCGCCCCTCACGCTCTCAACGAGATGAGGATAGTGGTCCGTCGGGTCCATCTGGCATGTTCTAGCTCAAGCCACTCTGGCCCTGATGTCGTCGTAGGTCGCTGGTCCAACCGCCACGCCAATCCCAATCAGTCGCTCGAAGGCCGAGCGGTAGCTGTGACGCCGGTTCCAGCGAAACACGAACTCGTTCAGATAGGCGTCCAGATACTTCCGCCGGAAGCCATGGAAGACGCCGATACCCCAGCGTTTCAGGTTCGAGAAGACGCGATGAATCCACGGCATGATGATGTGTGCAGCCATCTTGCCGATGACGCGCGGCGTGTGATCGAAGCCGTTCAGCCCGTAGTAGCTCTTGTTGTCATCGGTCCAGATGTGGCTACCGCCCTCGATGTGGTCTTGAATGAAGCCTTTCAAGGTCTCGCCTCGATAGTCCGGGATGACCTTCAGCCTGATGCGGCCGGGCTTGTTGCCCGCCTCCAGTTCGACAGCACCGACGACGGCGATCTTGCCGATGGGGCTCCGGCCCTGGCCGCCGCCGATGGGGTCGTCGAGCGTGCGGAAGGGCAGTGTCGTCTCATCGACCTCGACATCGCCGGACAACATCGTGCGGTCAGGATCGATCATGGCCCGGCGCAGCTTGTGCAGCAGCAGCCAGGCCGTCTTATAGGAGCCGAGATCCAGCTTTGCCTGTAGCTGGAGGGCGGACATCCCGTTCGAGTGCGTCGCCATCAGGTGTGCCGCCAGAAACCATGTGCGCAGCGGCACCTTGGTGCCGTGCATGAAGGTTCCGGCCGTCACGGAAGTTTGCTGCCCGCAATCTCGGCATTCCCAGGTCCATCGCTTGGTCTGGAGCTTCCACCCGCAAACGGAGGCGCACTCCGGGCAGATGAAGCCATCAGGCCAGCGGCGCTGCTCCAGATAGGCGGCGCAAGCGTCGTCATCCGGGAACCGGTCCTTGAAGGATTGGAGCGATGGCGGCCGGTTCGTGCTGTTCCAACGGGCTGGCATAGCCAAAGCCTGCAATTCCCGGCGCGGAGAGTCAATCAGCCTGCCGAGGTCATCCGACTAGGGATGGTGGGCACCGGAAGGAACGGGATAAGCCTTGTTATTTTTCTTTTGCTGGCAATTTATCCATTCGCCGTCTATCCGCTGTTTCTGCGCTACTCCAGCCCGCCGCGCCGCACGGCGGGTTCAGTGTCCCCGGCCGCTGCCCCCGACGCGGTCGTGTCGCTCTGCGTCTGCGCCTATAATGAGGAAGCCGTGATCCGCGACAAGGTGCGGAACATGCTGGAGCTGCAGGCCGCGACGACGGGTAAGCTGGAGTTGCTGGTCTATGTCGACGGCTCCAGCGACCGAACGGCCGATATCCTGCGTGAATATGCCGACCGGCTCACGCTCGTGGTGGGCGAGGTCCGTCGCGGCAAGAGCTTCGGCATGAATGAGCTGGTGCGGCGGGCCCGGGGCGACATCATCGTTTTCTCCGATGCCAACGTCATGCTGGAAAGCCAGGCGGTCAACCGCCTGAGGGCCCGCTTCGCAGACCCGGAGGTCGGCCTTGTCTGCGGCCACCTGCACTACACGAACGGCGAGGCGTCCCCGACCGCACAGGTCAATTCCGCATACTGGCGCCTTGAGGAGTTCATCAAGGCCCGCGAGAGCGAGCGCGGCTGCGTCATGGGCGCCGACGGTTCCCTTTTCGCCATCCGCCGTCATCTGCACCGGCAGGTGCCGGACGACATCATCGACGATTTCTTCATCTCCATGTCGATCCTCTGCGACGGGCACAAGGTCGTGAACGCGCCGGATGCCCTGGCGTGGGAGAACACGGCCACCTCCGCCTGGGATGAAATTCGCCGGAAGGTCCGGATTTCCTGCCAGTCGGCAAACGTGCACCGGCTTCTCTGGCCGCGCATCTCCCGGCTGCCGGCCAGCCAACTCTTCATGTACCTGTCGCACAAGGTCCTGCGCTGGCTGACCGGAGCAAACCTCATTATTTCGGGTGTGCTGGCGCTCACTGCCCTGACGATGTGGGGCGGAGTACACGCGCTCGGGATCGCCCTGGGACTGGCAATCCTGTTCCTGGTGGCGGCAGCCCTTCGCATCCGGCCGGCGCCTCAGCTGCTGGAGATTGTTGCCGCGATGGTCGCGACCTCCTTCGGGGTGGTGCTGTCGCTGTTCGGCGCGCGTTTCAAGACTTGGCGTCCCGCCGCATCCGTCCGCGGCCCGGTGGCGGTGACGCCGCCTGCATTCACCAACAAGGCGCAACTGGCGCCCGAGGACCTGTCCCGTCGGGCAGGCTGAACTCGAATACCAGCAAGAACCTGATCAAGACTGAACTGGAAGGAGCTCTCATATGGCCCGGGAATCCGCAGCCACTTGGCAGACCGCCGTTGATCCGGCGGAGCTGTCGGGGCCCTATACCGCCGGCGCGAGGCGAGCCACGAAGCGGACCTTCGACTTCGTCGCCGCACTGTTGCTCGTGGTTCTCCTGGCCCCTGCTTTGCTGCTGATCGCCATGATCATCCGTCTGGGCGGCGGCCCGATCCTGATCCGGCATCAGCGGATCGGCGCCGGCGGAAAGCCGTTCCCCTGCCTGAAATTCCGGACCATGTGCGTGGATGCCGACAAGGTGCTGGCGGATCACCTGCGCGACAATCCTGAGGCGCGGGAGGAGTGGGAAGCCACGTTCAAGCTGCGCAACGACCCCCGTGTCACCCGTGTCGGCCGCATCCTGCGCAAGACCAGCCTGGATGAGCTGCCGCAGCTCTTCAACGTGCTGGCGGGGGACATGAGCCTGGTCGGGCCGCGCCCGATCACGGTCAAGGAAATCCCCATGTACGGGGACGCCTATACCCAGTATGCGAGCTGCACGCCCGGCCTGACCGGTCTATGGCAGATCAGCGGTCGCTCCGACGTCGGCTACCGGGAACGCGTCATGCTGGACAAGCGCTATGCCGAAAACTGGTCCCTGATGCTGGACCTGCAGATCCTGGCGAAGACCCCCAGGGTGGTCCTGTTCGGCGACGGCGCCCACTGACCGGCGCGGCATCGGCGGAGTTCACATTCCCCGCCGCCGCTAGAGCTTCAAGCGAAAAGCGCCCCCGCTCCGGCGGGGGCCTTTCTGTTTGGGCAGTGGCATTCTAATCCGGGCTCGGTTTCGTACCACTGCCGGCCCTTTCCACCCTCAAAGGTTCGTGATGCAGCGGTGGCTCTAGATTTAGCAGCTCCGCGGCACGGGCGTTCCGTCAGCCTCTCATCCGACCGCCGCGTCGCACCCGTTCTCCCCACGACACACAAGCACCCTGCATGAACCTGTCCGAGACGGTCCGCAGGCCGGCGCCGTGGCCGAATCCGCCCCCGAAAGCATCATGGCCGCCCCAAGGGGCGGCCATGACATTGAAGCGTCTGATCGGGTGGGAAACCTGGCTCAGCTCACACGACGTGGACGTTCTCATATTCACGATAAGGCTTGCCGATCACGGCGCCGATCATGCCCAGCCCGCGGCACACGGTGTACAGCCGGGCGATGGCAAGGTGCGGTCGGCCAACGACCGCCAGACCGGCGCTGGCCAAGGCCGCAGCTCCGCCAGCAGCGACACGCACCAACCCTTTGGCAAGTCCGCGGCTACGGCCTGCCAGACCCGGCCGCCGCCGCTGCAACAGGATGGCGTCGGCGTTGCCGGTGCGGTACCAGCGTTTCAGCAACCAGCGGAGCGATATCCGGCTGGCTGGAATCCATTCGGTCACGATGGCCTGGTCGGCCCAGACGATCCGGCAGCCGGAATCCAGGGCTTGGCCGAAGAAGCAGAGATCCTCGCCGCCGGTCAGCCCTAGCGCCTCATCGAAGCGAAGGCCAAGCTCCTCCACGAGAGGGCGGCGGATCAGCACATTGTTCGTATAGGCGTAGTCGATCGCTTCAAGGTCGGCGTGACGCCGCTGCTCAAAGAAACCGCCCCGCCGTGCCCAGTCCGGCACCGGGCCATCGAAATAGGGCAGCACCACGCCAGCGACGACATCGGCCTTGGACACGCGCTGTGCGTCCAGCAGGCGCGCGACCCAGTCCGGCGACGGAACCTCATCATCGTCGATGTAGCAGATGAAATCAGCGTCGCGCGTCTCGTCCAGGGCGCGATTGCGTGCCTGGGAGATGCCGCGCCGCTGCTCATGGACATGACGCAACGGATAAGGACATCGCGCGGCCACTTCCGCCACCACGGGGGCGGCGCTGGCATCCGGATTATTGTCGACGACCACGACCGAGAGCCGGACATCCGTCCAACCGGACAGGTCCTGAACGGCAATGCCGTCCAGAAGGCGTTTCAAGCCCTCTGGACGGCGGTACGTGGCGGTACAGACGACCACCTCCATAACCATGCTCTCCGTCAGCTTTGGTAATACCGCTGCAGGGAGCGGTGATAGTAGGCGCTGTCCTGGAAGCCATAGGCCGCGTGCTTCGCCGTGTTCACACGGGTCAGCAGAACGCCTGCCACACTCTTGTCGGAGAGATCGAGCTGATCCAGAGCCCCCTGGACGGCCCGGCGGGGCGTCGTGGCCCAGCGCACCGCGAAGACAACCCCTTCGACCTGCTGACAGATCATACGCGTGTCGGCAACAGCCAGTGCCGGAGCCGTGTCGAAAACGACCAGGTCATGGTCATGGTGCAGCAGACGAAGCAGCGTCCGGATGCGGCGGGCATCCAGCAGGTCAGCGAAGTTGTCGCCCTGCCCAGCGCCGAGGACGGAAATGCCGAACTCAGGTTCGATCTCCAACACATCTTCCAAGCCGCATTCGCCCCGCAGCACCTCAAGCAGGCCCGGCCCCTTCTGCAGACCCAGGCTCTGCTGCACGGTCGGCCGACGAATGTCGAAGTCGACGATGGCGACGCGCTGGCCAAGCGAGGCCGCGAACACGGCGAGCGACAGGGCCGTGCTGGTCTTGCCCTCGCCGGGATAGGTGGAGGTCACCGCGATGGATTGCGGCAGCATGCCGGGCTGGGACAGGGCGGCGTAGGTCTTGCGGACGCCCTCGGCATACATGGAGCGGTTGTTGCTGCGCAGATAGTGGGCAAGGCTCTTGCCGACCTTCCGCCGCGGAACGGACGGGATCAGCCCCAGACAGGGCAGGCCGGTCTTGCGGGATAGCTGCTCACCGCTCCGGAAGCTGCCGTCGAACATTTCCAGCATGGCGATGATGATCAGGCCGATGGTAATGGCGGCGACCACCGACAGCACCATCATCGGCGTGGTCTTCGGGTAGCTGGGCGAGTTCGGCGCATTGGCTGAGGAGACGATGATCGCATTGGCTTGGCGGAAGCCCTGCTGGGCCGACAGTTCCTGCGACCGCACCAGGAAGGATTCCAGCAGGCGGCGGCTGGCCTCGGCCTCACGCTCCAGGGCGCGCAGGCGGACCATGCTGTCGCTGGTGCCCGCGACCTGGTTCTTGGCGGACGCAAGCTCATCCTCGAGCGTGGCGACACGGACGTCGGCCACCCGCGCTTCGGCGCGCAGGCCCTGGACGATCTTCTGGACTTCCAGACCGATCGCCTCACGCACATCGCTCAACTCGGCCTGAAGCCGCTGGATGTCGGGGTGCCGCGGGCCATAGGTCTCGGACAGGTCGGCCAGCTTCCGCCGCACTTCCAGCTCTTGCCCTCGTAGATTCTGGATCAGGCCGGAGGAGAGCACGTCGGTCAGGCCGGACAGGTCGCCATTGCCGTTGGCCACCCGCTCCGCCTCGCTGAGGCGTGCATGGGCCTGGGCCTGGTCGGCGCGAGCCATGGTGAGCTGTGAATTCAGCTCCGACAGCTCCTGTGCGGACAGGGGCGTGTCGCGGCCGGACATAAGGTCGGCACGGGCACGGAACTCCTCGATGGCCGTCTCCGCCGCCTGCACCTGCGCCTGCATGTCCTGGATCTGCTTGCCGAGCCACTCATGCGCGGTGCCGGCCGTCTGCGCCCGCATCTCCTCCTGGTGCTCCAGATAGACCTGGGCGAAGGCATTGGCGATGTTGGCGGCGATGACCGGGTCGGTGGAGGTGTAGCCGATATTCACCACATATGAGCGGCCGGCCGGCGCCACCCAGAGCTGGGACAGCACATGGTCGACGATCCAGTCGTTGCTCTTGCGCGTGGACTTGGACACGGCGCGGGACTGCGGCTTGGGCTTGGTCCAGCTCATGGCCCAGTCGTAAGCCTGCTCGAAGATCGAGGGTTCCGGCGCCGGCACCCCGACATAGAGCAGGCCGGGCGCAGGACCCGGCGCCTCATCCAGGCGAAGCCGCTCGACAACCGCCTCCGCAGCGGCGCGGGAGCGGATCACTTCGATCTGGCTGGCGACAGCCTCCAGATCCTGGCCGGTCATGGAGACCACCTCCTGGATCGCCAGCGCGTTCTGCTGACGCCCGCTGACCATGACCTGGGCAGTGGCGGAATAAAGCGGAGTCACGTTGGAGATCAGCCAGTAGGCCAGGGCCGGCACGATGAGGATCGCGGCGATCAGGATCGCCTTGCGCCGCCATACGGCCCGGACAAAACCGACAAGCTGCTCCCGCAGGTCGTTGGCGTCGACCGTCATGAGCCCGTAGTTCGAGGTCGGCCCCGACATCGGCGTGGAGGCCTGATCAGGGGCCATGCGGCGGGCCCGTTCCCGTACGTCCATTCGCAATCCCGGTATATCTTGTGAACTGTGCTCCTGCGGCACATCGCAAATAACGTAGGGAGAGGACAGGCCTTGGTCGATGGAGCGGATAGGGTGGGGTATGGCGCAGAAGGGGGCAGGGAGGTACCGAAAGCTCGAATGGAGCAGCCCTGATCTAAGCCGAAATGCCGATTTTCTCGATCCGGACGGAGATACCGCGGGTGTACGGGTTGCCCGTCAGGGGCTGGCGTGCGTTGTCTCCCAGGACCAATTGCTAGATTCGGGAACATTACATGTCACGTGCCGCGGCCAAGCGCCTGGCCTATTTCGGCCAGGATTGCACCGACAGCGCCGTCATCCGCCGGGTGGCCTCCTTCCATGCCGCCGGCCTCCAGGTGCTGGGCTTCACCTTCCGCCGCCTCAAGTTCAACCGGGATTACCGGCCCGACTGGGACAATGTCGATCTCGGCACCACGGCCGACCGCCAGTATCTGCGCCGGCTCGGCATGCTGCTGCGCGCCGGCTGGACCATGGTGCGGAAACGCCGCGAGCTCCGGGAATCCGACATCATCTATGCCCGCAACATCGACATGGCGCTTCTGGCCCTCTGGGGCAAGCTGGTATCGGGAAGCAGGGCACCCCTGGTCTATGAGGTGCTGGACGTGAACCGCGTCTTCAGCCTTCCCGGACTGAAGGGCGCGGTAGCCAGATGGGTCGAGCGGCAGGTCCTCGAGCGCTCGCGACTCCTGGTCGTGAGCTCCCCCGCCTTCATCAGCGAATATTTCGATAAGATGCAGGGGTTCCGCGGCGACTGGTTCCTGCTGGAGAACAAGATTTGCGCCGCCCAGCTTCCCGATGCACCGCAGGTCGAGCCGTCCCGTCCAGCGCCGGGGGAGCCCTGGGTGATCGGCTGGTTCGGAACCATGCGGTGCGTCCGCAGCCTGTCCCTCCTGACCCAGATCGCCGATGCCCTGCCGGACAAGGTCCGCATCGACCTGCGCGGATTTCCGACGGAGACCGGGCTGGAGCGCTTCCTAGAGATCATCGCCGACCATCCGAACATGGTCTACGGCGGCGAGTTCAAGAGCCCGCAGGATCTAGACCGCCTGTATGGCGGCGTGCATCTGGCCTGGTGCTTCGATTATCACGACGCCGACGCCAATTCCCGATGGCTGTTGCCCAACCGGCTGTATGACGCGGCGTATCACGCTGTCCCGCAGTTGGCCGCGGCCGGCACCTATACGGGCCGGCGGGTCGAAGAACAGGGGTTGGGTTGGACCTTTCCGGAACCGCTGGTGCCGGACCTGATCGCCTTCCTGAAGCGCCTCACCCCGGAGGAATGGGCAGAGCGGCATGCGGCCATTGCGGCACTGCCGGCCACCCACTTCCGGGACGACAGCGACATACCGGCGCTGGTCGCCCGGGTGCTCAGCCCACCAGGGGCTGCCGGAGCCGGACAATCCGCTTTTGCGCGCTCTCAAGCCCGAACTTGAAGATATAGGGCAGAAGCTGGGGCCGGCGGATCGCAAGTCCAAAGGCCTCAGCGGCAGCGCCGGACTTCAGCGCCCCGACAAAACGCATGTGGCCGATCATCAGCTCAATGGTCCGATGCCGTTCCTTCAAGGCCCGGACAACATCGGTCCGGCCCAGCGCCGACGCTTTGCCGACCGCCTCAAGGCTACGCCGCCGAATCGCTTCCATGTCCGACATGGACAGGGACCGGCTGAGGGAACCGGGAGTGACCGTGTAGTAGTAGTGCCCTTCCGGCACCAGCCGCCATCGCGCGCCTGTCAGCAGGCAGTCCAGATAAAAATGGAAGTCCTCCGCGACCGGCATATCGGTCAGGAACCGGATGCCGCGGTCCAGCACCTCCGCCCGGATCAGTGGCTTCAGATAGCCCAGCGTGTAGCCGTACTTTAGAAAGACGTTCCCACGGACAAAGGTCGGGGCGTCAAGCGGCTCCGGCAAGTCAAGCCGGTCCATCCGAAAGACATGCCCGCGCTGCTCACCCAGCGGACCGACCAGGACCATGTTGTCCGCGACCATGTCGGCGCCGTCCTCCTGCGCCAGCCGGAGAAGGCGCGCCAAGCGGCCCGGGGCGAAGCGGTCGTCGGCATCCAGAAGGGCAATCCAGCGGCCCCTCGCCGCGTCGAGCGCACGGTTGCGCGCGGCGCCGACCCCAGCGTTGCGCGGCTGCCGCAACAGACGGATGCGCGAATCTGCTTCCGCCATCCGCTCCACGATCAAGGCCGTCGAGTCAGGCGAAGCATCCTCGACCACCACCACTTCAACCTCGACGCCTCTCTGGTCCAAGGCGGAGGCGATAGCAGCTTCAATAGTCGATTGTGCCCGATAGGCCGGGATGATGACGCTGACATCAGGCCTGATCTCTGCAGTGGGAAGGGACATTGAACCGGGCGCGCTCATTTCTTGGTCTTCTCCCCGCAGGCCTGATTGCTTTCAAAAGGCGTGTACGAAATCCACTCATAGAGCGCCTTCAATGGCTCTCCCGGATATTCGAACCGCCCAAGCCAGCGGTCGACACCGGTACCGTTCCAGATATTGGCGATGATTTTGCCCGGCATTACCGGCAAGGGCCCTCGTGCGCCGCGCTCCTCATGTACCTGCCGTCCATTGACGAACCAGCGGATCGCGTCCGGACGCCATTCAATCGCATAGTCGTTGAAGCTGTCCGCCGCATCGAACCCCAGCTCGATCATGGTTTCCTTCCCACCTTTGCCGTTGGTGAAGTAGTTGACCTGCATGCGGGTCGTGTCCTTGCCCAGGAACTCGATATCCAGCTCGTCCATCGGGTCCCCATGGTGCGGCCCCGTGTAGACGAAGAAGGAGGAAACAGTTCCGATGCCACGGGCCGGCTTCATCCTGACGTCAAAACGCCCGTAACCGGCAAATCCCCGGCTCTGAATCTCGGCAGCCCGGAATGGACGGCCTGAACTGGGCTGATCGTCCAGCACAAGGGCAATGCCGCGTCCTTCGCGCCGCACATTGTCCTTGCTCCAGCCAGCATTGAACATGCCGCCATTGCTCCAACCTTCGGAAATCAGCCAGCGTTCGCCGTCCAGTTCCTCCAACTGGTCCACGAAGGGCTGACAGATGGTCTGGCGCGCCAGCGCCTCGCCCGGTCCCGCAAGAATCGCCATCAGCGCCACCAGTCCCGCCGAAAGATCAGTCCGCACCATGCGGATTCCTCATGTAGCTTCCCTGACATTCGGGTTGCAGGGTCGCAATCCGTAACCCAACGGGTCCACCGCTATGCCGAGGTAATTGCCTAATCCGGTCGGTTTCGGGCTGTTCCGGAGGTGGAGTGCGGAATGGGCACTCACTCCTTTCGAACTGTCCATGCAACCCGGACGCTTCAGCGGGGTTTACCGTCGTCAGCAGCCACTGCAGTGCGGCACAGCATGCAACGCTTATTCATCTTCCTCGAACTCCTCCTCTATGCGGGCGCCGTCCTGCTCGCGGCGGGAGCACTCGACTTCCTCATCCGCCTCGTCCCTGCGGCCGGTCTGCTGCGCGCGGGGCTCTGGGGCTTGACCTATCTTGGCTTCGCCGCGCTCTTTGCGCTCTACCCGAACGTATTGATGCAGGCGATGCGGGCGGGTTGGCCGCTGTTGCTCTGGCCGGCCATGGCCCTCCTGTCCTATCTGTGGTCGGCGGACAAGAGCTCGACCCTGGTGGCGGGGATGCAGCTTCTCTCCATCACCCTGTTTGGCATGTTCATGGGCGCCAGGCTGGGCGTGGCCGCCATGACCCGAATCCTCTTCCTGGTTCTTGGCGTCACCGCCGTGCTGTCACTGGGCGTGATCGGGCTGGGCGAGGTGGCGAAGGACCATCACGGCAATCTGATCGGCGCGTTCAGCCATAAGAATGTGACCGGCAACCGCATGGCCGTCCTGATCCTGGCCTCCACCATCCTGGTTGCGGCGGGGCAATGGCGCTGGATGGCGATACCGGCCTTTCTGCTGGCAGCCCTCGTCCTGGTCCTGTCCGGGTCCGCCACCGCATTGGTGGCCATTGCCGCATGCCTGTTCGGGCTGGCGATGCTCTATTGCCTCGACCTGCCGGGGCAGTTGCGCGTCCTCGGCCTGTCGCTGGTCGCCCTGGCGGGAACGGCAGTCCTTTTCGGCGCCTACTGGGTCCAGGTGAACCTGCCCGAAGCGGCGCTGGAGATGCTGGGGAAGGATACGACCCTGACCGGACGCTCGACGCTCTGGGAGTTCGCCCTGCGGTCCATCGCCGAAAAGCCGGGCTTTGGCTACGGTTATGACGCCTTCTGGACCGGCGACCGCTTCGATGCAGAGTGGCTGCGCTGGATCATGGAGCAGCGTCTGGCCCACTTCCACAACGGCTTCCTGGACATCGGCGTTCAGCTCGGCATTCCGGGCATGGTGGCTCAGGTCGGGATCATGCTGCTCTTCATCTGGAAGGCCTTCCGGTACATGGCTGCCGACGGGAGCGCGTTCGGCTGGATGCCTTTGGCACTGATGGCGCTGATCGTCGTGTCCAATACGGCCGAAGTGATTGTGTTCACCCGCCACGGCTTCCTGCAGTTCCTGATGTGCGCCGTCTATGTCCGGATGGTCCTGGCCGTGGTCCCGCGCCCGACCGTCACCTGGACGCCCGCACCCGCACGGATGCAGCCTCGGATGCAGGAGGGCTGGCAGTGAGCGTTCCCGATCCCGTCGTCTCCATCATCATCCCGGCCTACAACGCGGCCGGGTTCATCGCCCGATCCGTCCAGTCGGCCCTGGCGCAGAGCTACAGCGCCATAGAGGTCGTGGTCGTGGATGACGGTTCCAGTGACGGCACCGTGGGTGAGGTCCAGCGGATCTCCGCCTTGGACCCGCGCGTCCGCCTCGTCCGCACCCCTCGGAACCTGGGTCCGGCCGGCGCCCGCAACCTGGGGATCAGCGCCGCCCGGGGTGACTGGATCGCCCTTCTGGACGCAGACGATGCCTATGACCCGCGCCGGATTGAGACGCTGATGGTGTTCGCCGGCCGGGAAGGGGCGGACATGATCGCGGACAACCTTCTTCTGGACGAGGAGGGGGGAGGGGCGCAGCCCATGCTTCCACCAAGCCTCCTACCCGGTCCCAAGCGTGTCGACGCCTGCGCCTTTCTAGAGGGCAACCTGCCGATCCGCGGACATCCTCGGGTCAGCTATGGCTTTCTAAAACCGATGATGCGGCGCCAGTTCCTGCTGGATCACGAGCTGCGCTATGATGAGGAAATCCGCTTTGCGGAAGATTTCCTCATGTATGTGAATTGCCTGCTGGCGGGGGCCAGGTTCTGGCTGCTTCCGGAACCGCTCTACAGCTATCGCATCCGCGGGGACTCGTTGACCGCCTCACATGGCGCGGACGAGTTGCGGCGGCTGCACGACGCCGCCCGCTCCTTGATGCAGCGGAAGGAGGTCCGGCGGGACCAGCGGCTCCGGAACATGTTGCGCCGCCATGCCAGATCGGTCGAGGAACGGCTGGCCTGGAGGGTTTTCACAGACCGCATCAAAGAGGGCAATCCACTGGGTGCGCTTGGCGCTTTCATGTCGCTACGCAGCACCCTGCATATCGCCCGCGAATGCGTGCTGTTCACCCGCAAAATCCCGGCCAAGATTGCACGCATGCGCCGTGCCGGCACCCCTCAGCCGGCACGGTAACCGCGGCATCGCCGAAAAATCAGGCGGGGCGGGACACCACCGCTCCGCCGGCGGGCTTCAGCCCAGGCAGGCGCAGGCCGATCTGGCTGACCAGGCATCCGGGTAGGCTGCGTCGGCGTCCATATAGCTCCGGCTGCGCCGCAAGTTCCGCAAGATACTGGCGGAGAGCTTCTCCCGGCCGGTCGCCCGGCAGCCCGTCGCGGAGGATGAACCCGCACTCCCCGGCACGGCGTTCCTCCCACGACAAGGGCAGGGGGTCCGTTCCCGGTAGGTTCCAGATTCCACGGCCGGCTGCCTCCCCGAACAGAATCTCGGCCCGGTCAATGGCAGGGCGCCCTCCTGAGTCCCCCAGGAAGACCGGGTAAGGGGTATTCTCCAGAAACCCTTTCAGAAGGTCCCGGCGCTGGCCTGTCCACTTGCCGAAGCCCCAGGGGATCACCGGAAGCCCGCCCGCCGCATGGACCCGACGGACCGTCTCTGACAAATCCAGCCCGTCCGGCACGGGCTGGTCGGACAGCAGCGACAGAACCTCCAACCGCTCCTGCGTCGCCATCTGGCGACCGGCGAACAGCAGCACCGTTTCCCCTTCCGACGACCGAGCCATCAGCGAGATCGGGTCTCCCATCGGGCCCATCTCCCAGCCCGGAACAGTCCAGGTTCCACCGCGGAGCCGGCTGAAACCATCCTGGCCCCGCATGTCCACGACGATCAGCCCGACCACAGGCTTGGCAAGGCCCATACGGGCGGCCGCTTTGCGGCCGTTCGCCGCCGCGGCCTTCAACAGTTGGCTCGGATCGTGGGCGGAATGAAGATGAACATGGGCGTCGATCAGGAGAGGTCCCTGGATCGGGACCACTCCGGAGACCTCACCCGGAACGGTCTGCGACATTTTCGGAAATACCTTCCATTACGGATGTCGGTGCATGCGGATGCGCCGTCTCTCGATTTAGCGCCCGTCTCACTCCACCCCACGGATGGCCGCGTGAACGGCGCCGGTTGCGCCTGGTTCACTGGCCACGAGGGCGGGCGGAAGGGTGGGCGCCACGCCTGGACCTGTCTTCACGGCCGTACAATCCACACCGCTCGTCGGCACCGGGCTGTCCCAGGCGAATACATGGACCAGACTCTCAATCGGGGTCACCCGCGTGGTGCGCCGGGTCAATTCGGCGGCCATGTCGGCCGTTACCGTATGGGCAACGGGGAAGTGCCCCTGATCGACGACCACAAGGCCCTGTTCGGTGCAGGCCATGACGGCCAGCATCGACTCCGTCGTGCTGATGACCGGAATGCCGGTCCGGTGGTCCCGGGTGAAGTCGACCGGCTTTGGACCTTCCAGCAGTCGGCTCCGGCTGATCACCACGTCGGCGCGGCCCAGATGGTGCAGGGCCAGAAATTCGTTCGGGGTGGCGACGATAGCCCCTGCCGCCAACCGGTCGGCCACTATGGCGCGTACCTGCTGCCACGCCGCATGGGATTTGGCGTTGGCTGCACGCTCGTCCGTGGCGACGAACGCGTTCGCCACTTCCCCCATGCTGCGCCATGGCTTGCTGAAGTCGACCGTGACCGCCAGGACGGCGAGCGCCACAACGCCGCCGGCCACCAGATGCTGGAAAATCCCGCCGAACCGGTTTTCCGGGAGACCGAGCGCCCGCTCCGCCGCCATCCTGGCCTGTCTGTAGACCCATTCCACCATGACCGGAATGGCCAGCGCCCACACGATGAAGAAGAAGGGCAGGGCCCAGGCGATGTAGCGGAGATTCTTCATCCCGGCCAGGGAATGAAGGATGAACGCCACGGCGAACAGGGCCGTGCAGAATACCGTGAGACGGGGTGCGCGGGTTGCCGCGCAAACAATGGCGATGGGGAAGAGCAGCCAGATCGGGCCGAAACTCCCCTTCATGTGCCAGTGGTAATAGGCGACGGCATTGCGGTTCTCAGCGTTCCACAAGGCTGCGGACCGGAACTCGGTCCAGAGCGGCTGTAGAACGCCTGCGGCGTACAGGATGCCGAACCCTACGATTCCGCCGACGATGAGGAGCAGCAGCAGGATGCGGGCGTTGCGGCTCTGCGGCAGCTGCCACCCCAGGGCGATGGCGATGCAGATGGCGGCCCCGCCTGCGATGCCAGCTGCGGCGATTACCGTAGTGGGCTGCAGGTAGGCGGCGATCACAAGGCTGACCAGGATCGCCACGGCCAGCAGCGCCTTGGCGGCAATGCCGAGGACGGCCCAACGAACCGTGAGCATATAGCCGCATACGGCCGCCACGAGAACCAGCAGGCCATGCGGCGCATAGAACCGCACCATCTGCGAAATCGCGATCAGGTCCGGCGAAATGGCGACCAGCAGGCCGGCCAACCATGCCGCGAGCCAGCTCGCCTCCATCCGTACCCACAGGAACACACCTGCCGTCAGCGCCGCCCCGAACAGGGCGGAGGGGAAGCGCGCGGCCGCGAGCGTATCGCCCAATAGCTGCTGGGCCACCGCCACGAACTGCGTATAGAGCGCCGTCCGATGATATTCCCCCGCCAGGATAGCCAGCCGGCCTTCCTCGTTCCAGCCATGTGCAGCGAACACATGGTAATATTCATCGAAGTGCAGCGGCGCCTCGGCAAGCCCGTACAAGCGCACTGCCAGGGCGAACAGAAAGACAGCAGCACATTGTAGAAGCGTCATGGCGATCGTCGGCCTGGACGCCATGTCCGCCGGAGCGTCAAGCCGGCTAAATACCGTCAACTCTGCCTCCCTTGCACTTTGATTGGGGTAGGTTCCGTACGGCCGCCATTGGGCGCGCGTGAGCCGATCTGGCGGGCTGGAACGCCGGCCATGATTGCGTATTGCGGTACCGGCCCGTTGACCACGGCGCCGGCGCCCAGGATGCTGCCCGATCCGACCGTCGTGGCCGTCAGTACCGTGACGTTGCAGCCCAGCCAGACGTCGGAGCCGACGGTGATTCCATCCTGCAGCCGCATGCCCTGGCGGCACATCGGCACATCCAGCCGGTCCACATTGTAGTTTCCAGCGCCGATCAGGGTGCAGCTCGGGCCGATCATCACATCGTCTCCGATCCGGATGTCGGCGTTCGACGTGGTCTGGATCAGCGTTCCAGGCCCGATGCCCACATTCCGGCCGATACTGATCCTGGCGCCCTTGCATTGCAGGATGGCGCGGTCGGCCAGGATGCAGTCGTCCCCGACCGTCAGGGCCGGGCCTTCTTCCGTATGCCGGCCATCCAGGATGCAGTTATCGCTGATGACGACATTGGCGCCGAGGCGGATCCGGTTGGGATGCCGGATGCTGATTCCAGTGCCGAACAGAACACCTCGGCCGCAGCCGGCGAAAAGCTTCGGCCAGAAGGTTTTTCGCAGGAAGAGGCCCAGGGCGCCCGGCGTATTGCGGAACAGCATGCAGAACTCGTAGCGCAGAAGCGCTCCCCACCCATGCTGTCCAACCATCACGTCGGCATACCGGCTGATCGCCGATCCGTCCCCCGTCACCGCCTTGTGGGTCTTCATGCTGGGGGAAAGGGGGCCAGGCCCTGTGCTCATGGTGCGTCCTCTTAGGCCGTTGCCCGATCCACGCGCACGCGCGGGGCCAAGCCGGCCAGCATCGGGTCGCGCTCGGCCAGGGCGATCACCCCATCCCGCGCAGCTCTTCCGTTAACGGGACAGGACGCCCAATCGGTCCTCCGGATCAGAAGGTCGTCCAATGTCCACACCGCCTCATCCCGCATCAGCCGCAGCAACTCCCGCCGCGCCAGCATCGGATCGTCACGCAATGTCTGGACAAAGGCGGATGCTGGAAGAACCGGTGTCGGAGCAGGCCGCTCCGCCTGCGCGCGCGGCAGCACCCGGTCGGCTCGCGCGCCGAACGCGGTGCGCACCGCCTGCTCGGCAACCAGACGCGCCGTGGTGAACTTCACGCCGGATACGCTCACCAGCCCCTTGGGACCGCCGTGCTGGCCGTGATCGAGGACGATGGGCCGCCGGCTCGGCTCGGCTTGGCCCGGCTGCGCGGCCGGCAGAAGTCCAGCCATACAGCCCCGCACGTCGGAACGGTCCAGATCCATGCCCGGCACCGCACGGTTCAGATCGGCGAGGAAGCGATCCACCTGCTCCGCGTCGGGAACGATGTCCCCGGGCTCCGCCGGATATGGGCCGGTCCAGGGATGGTGGCCGGTACCCGCCAGCATGTGGCCTTTCCACGGCGTCAGGAAATAGGTCGGTCCTCCGGCCGGTGAAACGGCGACTGCGGCCGTGCTCGGCGCCTGCCGGTTAATGACCAGATTGAAGGCCAGTGCCGGCCGGAACAGGTCCGCCTGGTCCTGCCTGATGCCCTCGAGCAGCCGGCGCGCCCAGGGGCCGGCGCAATTCAGGACATAGGGCGCCCGGACTTCGACCTCCGCGCCTGACCGCCGATCCAGCGCCCGAACACCCTCGATGGTTCCGCGCGCACCGCGCAGGAGCCCCGTCACCTCCACATGATTGATGCATCGCGCGCCCAGATGCGTGGCCCAGCGCAGTGTTTCGATGATCACCCTCTGCGAGTCCGGCATGGTTCCATCGTACCAGAGCGCGGCGCCCCGCAGCCCCTGCCGCCTCACTGCCGGAAACATCTCGACGGTCTGAGCTGCGCTTAGCACCCGCCCACGCGGCAGTGACGATCCCAGGCCCGTCGAAATAAGATCGTTCATGCGAAGGGCGATCCGGAATATTCCCGGCCGCTTCATCCCTTCACCATATAAAGGCATCAGACAGGGCAGGGGCTGGCACAGATCCGGGAAGGAACGCAGGAACCACTGACGCTCCTGCGCGGACTGGCGGCTGCGGGACAGGTCCATGGACTGGAGATAGCGCAATCCGCCATGCAGGATACGCAAGCTGTTCCAGCTCGTATGCTGTCCGAAATCATCCCGCTCCAGCAGCAGAGGACGAAGGCCCCGGCGTGCGGCTTCCAGCGCGACCATCGCCCCGTAGATTCCCCCGCCGACGACGACCGCGTCATACCCGCCGGGTGCGTCCGCCCAGCCCTTGCCGCCAAGGCGGGCGCAACGTTCCGGAACTGGAAATGCGATCATCCTTCCGCCCCCTTGTTATATGTCGGCCGGCCGGGCCTCACCTGCCGAACGAATTTGGCTGGGAAAGTGCCACAGCTTCCCATCCATAGTCGATGAAACGGAGGGAGCAACGCCAGAGGCACCATTCGGGAAGTAGTAGAGGCGATTGGCGCTATGCCGCACTGCATCCGCATAGAACAGAAGCCAGAAATATACTTTTTAGAGAAATAGGACGCCTTCGGTTGGGAGCCCGGAACCTATTTTGGTACTTCCTGGCTAATTCATGTGGAAAAATGGCTTATCCGGAACCGCCTGTAGAATTTGCAGCGCCAAGTCGCCAGCCTGTGCGTTCAGAAGGTGTGTGCTGCCCTTGCTGTGCGGCGGAGAGTCGATGTGAGCCTACAAAGCCAAAGTCTTGCAATCACCTCGGATGTTCCCGGTGAAACCGCGGCTCCGCAGGATGGTTTCCATCCAGAGGTATCGATCATCGTTCCGCTCCATAATGAGGAGCAGAACGTGCCGCTCCTCTATGACGCGCTGGTCGGCGTCCTGGATGGAATGAACAGACCTTACGAGATCGTGCTGGTCGACGACGGCAGCCGCGATGCGACCTTCGAGATCGCAGCCGGCATCGCCGCCAAGGATCATCGCGTCCGCGTCATCCGGTTCCGCCGCAACTTCGGCCAGACCATGGCCATGGTGGCTGGCTTCGATCATGCGCGTGGTTCGGTACTGGTCACCATGGATGGAGACCTGCAGAACGAGCCCGCGGACATCCCGGCCCTGGTTGCCAAGCTCGAGGAGGGATATGACCTCGTTGCCGGCTGGCGCGACAAGCGGCAGGATGATTTCTTCCGCCGCAAGCTACCATCCTGGCTGGCGAACAAGCTGATCGCCTCTGTGACCGGCGTGCCGATCAAGGATAACGGCTGCTCGCTCAAGGCCTACCGGGCCGACCTGATCCGGCATGTGCCGCTCTATTCGGAGATGCACCGCTTCATCCCCGCGATGGCGCATCTCAGCGGCGCGCGCGTTGCCCAGGTGAAGACGCGGCACCATGCGCGCCGCTTCGGCAGTTCGAAATACGGCCTGTCCCGCACCTACAAGGTGATGCTGGATTTGATCAGCGTGAAGATCCTGCATCTATCCAGTGCGCGGCCGCTGCTCTGGTCTGGAACCGCGGCGGCCATGTTCTGGCTGGTTGGGCTGCTGTTCTTCGTAGAGGGCCTGCGCGAAACCTACTTCACCGACTGGGGCGTGCCGACGGTGCTGTTCGCCATCGCCCTGCTCTGGGGCACGGTGGGCGCCTTCACTATCTGCGCCGGGATGGTGGCGGAACTGGCGATTGCAACTGGCGGCTCACGCCATGACTTCTTCCCGGCCCTGACTGCCCGTATATCCCCCCCGGCCCCTGCTGTGGTCGAGGAGAGACCGGCTGCAAAGGCGCCGCATACGCGGCCCATCTCCTTGAAGGTAAGCTCCCCATGACGATCCAGCCCCAAGTCTCGCTGATTATTTCCGTCACCGAGGACGCGCCCGGACTGCGGCAGATCCATGAGGCCTATGCCGACGCCATGACGACGGCCGGGATTGACTGCGAGATGATTTACGTCCTCGACGGGCACATGCCCGGCTCGCAGGATTTCCTCGCAACGGTGCAGGAGCAGGACCCACGGGTCCGCACCCTCAGCCTTGCCCGCCGGTTCGGCGAGGCGACGGCACTGATGTTGGGTGTCAGACAGGCCCGTTCCCCCATCCTCGCCACCGTGCCGCAGACCCCTCAGGTGGAGCCGGCGGAGATTCCTCGCCTTCTGCGCATGTTGATGGAAAAGCCGGACCTGGACGTGGTGGTCGCCCGCCGCGAGGCCGTCGGGCGCGCCAACCTGCGCCAGTCGATCCGCCGCTCGGTATTCGCCAAGCTTGCCGCGCTTGGCAGCGGCCTCAGTCTCAGCGATCTCGGGTGCCGTCTCCGCGTGTTCCGTCGCGAAGTGGCGGAGCATCTGGATATCTACGGCGACCAGCAACACTTCCTCCCCATCCTTGCCGCCCGTCGCGGCTACAAGGTGGTTGAGGTTCCGGTCAGCCCCTCGACGATCACCTCCCGCGTTCCGCAATCGGCCCGGACCGATGTGCTGCGCCTGCTGGACATGGCGGCGACGCTCTTCCTGGTGAACTTCGTCCATCGGCCGCTGCGGTTCTTCGGGATCATCGGCATGGCGTCGCTCGCGCTCGGGCTGCTCTGGACCAGCGTGCTGGTGGTGCAGCGCTTCTTCTTCGATGTGCCGCTTGGCGACCGCCCTGCGCTGATGTTCAGCATGCTCATGGTGGCATTGGGCATCCAGGTCATCATCATCGGACTGGTGGGTGAGATCATCATCTTCACCCGCGCCAAGGACCTGAAGAACTACTTCGTTGACCGCGTCATCAACTGACCGGTCGCAAGCGTCGGAAACAAGGCTTCTCCATGACCACCGAGAACGGACCCCGGCCAGGTAAGCTGGCCGGCTTCGGCGTGCGGGCGTTCATCAGCATCGGCCTCCTGGCCATCATCGCTGGGACGTCCCTGGAATTCGACCAGCTCTGGCATGTGCTCGCCAGCGCATCGGCGCCACTGCTCCTGCTGGCCCTTGCCATGCGGCTGGGCGGCATCCTGATCAGCGCGGCCCGGTGGCGGGCAATGCTCCGCTTCCAGGGCCTCCGCCCACCGATCCGCTTTCTTCTCGACAGCTATATGGTCGGAGCCTTCTTCAACACTTTCATGCCGACGTCGTTCGGCGGCGACGTCATGCGCGTCATGGATCTCCAGCACTGGAGCCGCTCCGTCGGGCGGAGCGTGTCGTCGGTGTTCATGGAGCGGGTGCTGGGGATCGTAATCCTGGTTATCTTCGCCGTCGTCGCGATGGTCAGCTTCCCGCTGTCCATCGCCCAGGAGGTGCCGGCCGTACCTGTCGGGATCGCCTGCGCCGCCGGCGGTCTGGTCGGCCTCTTCATCGCCGTGCATACCGGCCTGGGGGACGAAATCCTCGAGAGGCTTCCGCGGAACCGGATTACGGAGAAGCTGGCCCGCGGCTGGGGCAACTTCCGGGAGGGCGCCGGTCAGTTGATGCGCCCCGGTCCGGCCCTCGGCATCGGGCTCGGCTATTCCTTGCTGCTTCAGCTCAACGTGGTTGTCCATTACTGGATCATCGGCATGGGCCTCGGTCTGGACATCCCGATGGTGGACTACTTCTTCCTGATCCCGATCCTGATCTTTGCCCTGATGCTGCCGGCCATCAATGGCGTCGGTGTGCGCGAGGCGACGGCGATCCTTCTATTCTCCGCCTACGGCGTGCCTGCGGAAGCGGCTGTCGCGTTCGGCCTGGTCGACCTCGGCCTGACCTTGGTGACGGGAGCGATCGGCGGCTGCCGGTTCGTCCTGCGGCGGTCACCGGGGGCCGTGGTCCAGGATGCGAGCACCTGACCACAGCAAATCTCCGCCGCTGCCCAGTCCGGCGGTGTGGCCGAACACCAAAAGTGTCGATCTAACCAAGCCATACTGACTTCCAGTTCACAGTTCCGACCGTATCAGAACCCGTCTTCCCTCTTCCAACGGCGCCCGTTCAGGGCGCCGTTTTTCGTTCCGGACCCCTGCAGAATGGTACGCCTCCGGTGAGGGTCGCCTGTTTGGGTGTGGGGTGATGTGAGAGTCATAGGGATATCCCTGTGACTATCCCTATGGCAGTCCCTATGGCTTCGCAGCGTGTAGAAGTGATCACCGGGCTGGCGGGTCGTCGCCGGTTCAGCGCCGACGAGAAAGTCCGGCTGGTGGAGGAGGCGTTTGCGCCTGGAGTGCAGGTGGCGAGCGTTGCCCGGCGGCTCGGAATTGACCAGAGCCTCCTGTATCGCTGGCGTCGTCAGTTGTTCGGCGACCCACCGCGTCTCCCAGCCTTCACGCCGGTCACGGTAACGGAGTTGTCGACGACGGCGCCGCCGACCTCAGCCGGTGTCATGGAGGTGGAGTTCGCGAGCGGGACGCGCGTGCGGATCAGCGGAGCCGTGGAAGCGTCGGTCGTAACGGCAGCCCTGGTCGTCCTGGCGGAGCGGTCGGCATGATCGTGGTGCCGAGCGGGGTGCGGGTCTGGCTGGCGGGCGGGGTCACCGACATGCGCTGCGGGATGAACTCGCTGGCGCTGAAGGTGCAGGAAGGCTTGGGCCGCGATCCCCATGCCGGTGATCTGTTCGTCTTTCGCGGCCGCCGGGGTGACCTGGTGAAATGTCTCTGGCACGACGGCCTGGGCATGTCCTTGTACGTGAAGCGTTTGGAGAAAGGACGGTTCGTCTGGCCCACCCCGGCGGACGGCGCTGTCGCGATTTCGGCGGCGCAGCTGGGCTATCTGCTCGACGCGATCGATTGGCGCAACCCGCAACACACGTTTCGGCCACGGTCGGCGGGATAGCTGCGACAGGGTGAATCAGGGGGTCCCGCGGGCGCGGAAAGTCCAGGATTGCTGCGGCTTTCCGGAGTATGCTGGTGGGCATGGACAGCCTGCCCGACGACATCGCCGCCTTGCGCACCGCGCTTGCTGAAGCGCAGGCGAAGGCAGCTGACGCCGAGGCCCGGCTGGCCCAGGCGGAGGCTGAGCGCTCCGACGATCAGGCCCGGATCGCCACCCTGATCCTCCAGATCGAGAAGCTCCAGCGCGAGCTCTATGGCCAGCGCTCGGAGCGCAAGGCCCGGCTGCTGGATCAGCTCGAGCTGGAGCTGGAAGAGTTGGAGACCAGCGCCAGCGAGGACGAGCTTATTGCCGAACAGGCCGCGGCCAGGACCACGACAGTGGCGGCGTTTACCCGCAAGCGCCCGGCACGCAGAGCGTTCCCTGAGCATCTGCCCCGCGAGCGTGTCGTCATCCCGGCGCCGACCAGCTGCCCGTGCTGCGGGTCGACGCGGCTGAGCAAGCTGGGCGAGACGGTGACGGAGAGTGCCGAGCGCATTCCCGCCTCCTACAAGATCATCCAGACGGTGCGGGAGAAGGTGAGCTGTCGGGATTGCGAGCGGATCAGCCAAGCGCCGGCGCCGTTCCATGCCACGCCCCGGGGCTGGGCCGGACCGAACCTGCTGGCCACCATCCTGGTCGACAAGCTCGCCCATCACTTGCCGCTGAACCGCCAGTGCGAGCGCTTTGCCCGCGAGGGGCTGCCGGTCAGCCTGTCCACCGCCGCCGATCAGGTCGGCCATGCCTGCGCCACCTTGAGGCCGCTCCATACCCTGCTGGAAAAACACGTCCTGGCGGCTGAACGCCTGCACGGTGACGACACCACGGTGCCGGTGCTGGCGAAGGGCAAGACCGATACCGGCCGGCTCTGGGTCTATGCTCGCGATGATCGTCCCTTTGCCGGCCAGGCCCCGCCGGCGGCGGTGTTCTACTACTCACACGACCGCAGCGGCTCGCATCCGGAGGCGCACCTGGCCGGCTATGCAGGCCTGCTCCAAGCCGACGCCTATGCCGGCTACGACCGGCTGTACGCGCCGACCCGGAAGCCGGGACCGGTCACCGACGCCCTTTGTTGGGCACATGCACGTCGCAAGTTTTTCGAGCTGGCGGACATCGCCGCCAAAGCGCGCCGGGGCGGGAAGGCGCCGGAGATTTCTCCGGTGGCGCTGGAGGCGGTGACGCGCATCGACGTGCTGTTCAGCCTGGAGCGCGAGATCAACGGCCTGCCGGCGGTGCAGCGCCTGGACATCCGGCAGGAGAAGGCGAAGCCCCTGGTCGATGAGCTCGAGACCTGGATGCGCGACCATCGCGCGGCGATGTCGAGACACGCTCCTGTGGCGAAGGCGCTGGATTATATGCTGACCCGCTGGCCGAGGTTCACCCGGTTCCTGACGGACGGCCGCGTCTGCCTGACCAACAATGCGGCCGAAAGAGCGCTGCGCGGTGTGGCTCTCGGGCGCCGGGCCTGGATGTTCGCGGGCAGCGACCGGGGCGGCCAGCGTGCTGCGTTCATGTACGGTCTGATGATCTCCGCCAAGCTGAACAGCATCGATCCCCAGGCCTGGCTGGCCGATGTCCTGGCCCGCATCAACGACCTGCCCCAGAACCGCCTGCACGAGTTGCTCCCCTGGGAATGGAAAGCGCTCCAGGAGGCCAAGCCGGCGGCCTGACGATCAGCCGGCCAGCAGCGCGAAACTACCCGCGTCATTCACCGGATGGATACGAACCCGTCTTCCCTCTTCCAACGGCGCCCGTTCAGGGCGCCGTTTTTCGTTCCGGACCCCTGCAGAATGGCTGCCGAAACCTGAAATGCAGTCCCAATCGAAGGTAAATATTACCACCTTCGAAATCTCCGCACAGGCAAGAGCTGCCTACAGAACGCCAACGATTTCAAAGGCGTGTCCAAGGTGGTGGCAAGTCATCACCTGGGGACAATCTCTGGACCGTCTGTAACAATCCCTGTCGTTAACGAATCCGTTAACCTTTTCCGGCCAGCGTCATCGTCATAACCGCGCCCCACGCCGAAAGTGGTCGAGGGGATTTTAGATCCAGGAGCATGTGAAAACTCACGTGTACCGTGAAGTAGGGATTAGAACTGATGACGAAGCCTCGTGTCTTCATTTCCTCCGATATTGGCGGAAGCGACAAGGACGATGATCAATCTCTTGTCCATGCACTTCTTTATGCCGATGACCTGCGAATTGAAGGCCTGGTGTCTTCTCCTGCACCCCATGGCGGTCGCGCCAAGGACATCCATGAGGTGATCGATGCGTACGCCAAGGATTACGCGAACCTCAAGAGCCACTCCTCGGACTATCCCACGCCGGATTATCTGCGCTCGGTGACGCACCAGGGTTCGACCAGCGCCCAGCCCTCGGCCGGCTACTCCAACTCCACCGCCGGTTCGCGCGCCATCGTTGAGGCCGCCCGCGAGGGGTCGGCGTCCGATCCGCTCTACATCCTGACCTGGGGCGCCATGACCGATGTCGCCCAGGCGCTGCATGATGCGCCGGACATCGTGAACAAGATCCGCCTGCTCTCGATCGGGGCCACCAACACGACCTTCGACAAGAACGCCCGCAACTACATCTACAACAACATGGATAAGGGCGAGGCGTTCGAGAACCTCTGGTGGGTCGAGAACAACTCCACCTTCCGCGGCATGTACGCCAGCTCCAGCGGCGCCAACGATCCCTCGATCCACAATGGCTGGATCGACGCCAACGCCAAGGGCCACGGCGCGCTCGGTGCTTACTTCGACAAGATGACCACCGACCTCTACGGGGCGGGTTCGGTCGACGGCCTGAAGATGGGCGACACCCCCTCGCTCATGTACCTGCTGGACAATGCCGACAACAACAATCCCGGCGCCAACGGCTGGGGCGGCAAGTTCGTGAAGACCGGTCACGCTCAGAACTACTGGACGGACAGCAAGGCGTCCGGCGACAAGCTCGGCTCCTATGCGGGTGCCAAGACCGTCGCTGAAGACCGCAGCGCCTATCTCAAGGACTTCGCCGCCCGTCTGGACCGCGCCAAATCCTCGGGCGACAACAAGGATGAGAGCCCGGCTCCGGCTCCGTCAAAGCCCACTCCGGCGCCGACGCCGGAACCGGCGAAACCCGCCCCGGCTCCGGAGGCGTCCAAGCCCACTCCGGCTCCCGAAGCTCCGAAGCCCGCTCCGGTCCCTGAGCCCAGCAAGCCGTCCGAACCGGCCCCCGTTTCCTCTGGTGCGACGTTCTCCGTCGGCACGACGGAAGCGGAGACGCTGGACCTGTCCGGCGGCTATGTCCGCGAGAGCCGCGGCGCTTCCTCGAACGGCGGCAACATCAAGCTCGAGGGCTCCGGCGCTGCCGAGGGCACCTTCGACGGCGCGTCCGGCACCTACAAGATGGTGGTCGGCTGGCTGAACGAGAACGACGGTGCGGCCGAGTTTGCGGTCGAGGTCAACGGCAAGACCGTGAATTCCTGGACCGGAAACGGCGGAAGCAACGGCGAGGCCACCCGCAGCTTCACCGTCGAGCTGACGGAAGGCGATAAGATTAGCCTGGCTGGCGAGCAGAAAGAGTGGGAACAGGCCCGCTTCGACTGGGTAAAGCTGGAAGCCACTGACAGCACGCCGGCCCCGCAGCCTGCACCTCAGGCGTCCGAGCCGGAGCTTGTTGAGGTTGCCAAGCCGGTGCCGGCCCCTGTCACCTCCGGTGCGACGTTCTCCGTCGGCACGACGGAAGCGGAGACGCTGG
The DNA here is from genome assembly GCF_003568845.1 of Indioceanicola profundi. Lineage (NCBI taxonomy): Bacteria > Pseudomonadati > Pseudomonadota > Alphaproteobacteria > Rhodospirillales > Azospirillaceae > Indioceanicola > Indioceanicola profundi. Next base: position 717,175 of record NZ_CP030127.1, read on the forward strand.
ACCTGTCCGGCGGCTACGTCCGCGAGAGCCGTGGCGCTTCCTCGAACGGTGGCAACATTATGCTCGAGGGCTCCGGCGCTGCCGAGGGCACCTTCGACGGCGCGTCCGGCACCTACAAGATGGTGGTCGGCTGGCTGAACGAGAACGACGGTGCGGCCGAGTTCGCTGTCAAGGTCAATGGCAAGACCGTGAATTCCTGGACCGGAACCGGCGGCAACAACGGCGAGGCCACCCGCAGCTTCACTGTTGAGCTGAAGGAAGGTGACAAGATCAGCCTGGCCGGCGAGCAGAAGGAGTGGGAACAGGCCCGCTTCGACTGGGTAAAGCTGGAAAAGACCGACGGTTCTGCTCCGGCACCTGTTTCCGAGCCGAAGCCGGCTGTCGAGGCTAAGCCGACCCTGGTTGCTGAGCCGAAGCCGGCCCCGGAGCCTGTTGCGCAGCCGAAGCCGGAGCCGGTGAAGGCCGATGCTGCCGGTCTTCAGAACGGTGATTTCGACGCCTTCGCCTTTGTGGGTCAGTCGAACGCGGCCGGTCACTTCTTCAAGCGCGGCGGGGACCAGTCCGGCGGCTCGCTCGGCAGCGACATGTTCGAGAAGACCCTGTCGGCCAAGCTGGACGGGGCGGTGAAGACCATCAACGCCGCCAGCTCGGGCAGCGGTTCGAACGAGAAGGTGGACGGTTCGAACTACTGGTGGAACCTCAGCCAGGACAAGCCCGGCCCGGCGCTGCGCGAGGCCGTGTCCAAGATCAAGGCCGGTCTCGGCGGCAAGGATCTCGACGGCTTCATCTGGGCCCAGGGCGAGGACGACGCCCGTGCGGTCAAGAGCGACTGGAGCAACCTGTCCGAGGTGGTGAACGACTTCACCACCGCCACCAGGAAGGTGTTCGCCTACCTGCAGGACCAGTTCGGGGACGATCTGCCGATCTTCGTCCAGGAGCTGGGCACCTTCCGCCAGGACAATGCTTGGCTGGACGGCCCCGTCGGGGCGCTGGACAAGCTCCGCGAGGCCCAGTCCAAGCTGATCTCCGGCATGGATGACGTGTATCTGGGCGCAAAGACCGACGGTCTGCCGGCGCACGACCAGATCCACTTCAACAACGATGCCTATGGCGACATCGCCGTGCGCCTCGCCAACTCCGTCGCCGTCACGTTGGTTGGCCAGCACTACGACGACATCGCTTAAGAAGCGTCCTCTCAGCCGGCCGCAAGGATGTTCCTTGCGGCCGGTTTCCTTTTGTTCCGGCTGATCAGGTGGGCCGGGCAGGGGCCTCGCGCTTGCTGAAGCCTATCGGGCGGCCAGACCGGCAGCCACATACTCTCCAATTGCAAGGCACGCCGTAAGTCCGGGCGATTCGATGCCGTAGAGGCAAGCAAGTCCCGGAACGCCCGTCTCCTTAGGGAAATCGATCCGGAAATCGGCAAATCCGCCGCCCGGACCCGATAGTTTCGGTCGGATGCCCGTGTAGCCCGGCTGAAGCCGCGCTTCCTCCAGTCCGGGATAGTAGCTGCGAATAGCCGTCAGGAACCGCTCACGGCGGCTGTCGTCGAAAGTATAATCAACCTCTTCGATCCAGCGGACGTCCGGCCCGAACTTGGCCTGGCCTCCCAGATCAACAGTAACATGCACGCCCAGCCCGCCATCCTCAGGCACTGGATAGACCAGTCGCCCGAAGGGGCTGCGACCGCTCAACACGTAGTAATGTCCGATTGCCAGATGTCGCGCCGGCACCCGATCCGCCTGAACACCCAGGCCGAGAGCCAGATTCTGCGCGCCCAGGCCGGCCGCATCCACTACCGTGCGGCAAGCCAGCCGCATAGGCTCGGCCCCGCCGATATCCAGTTCCGGGCCTCTCGCCTTGATTAAGGCGGCCACAAACCCACTGTACAAATCATGAACGAAACGGCCCTCTCCCTGCGCGACTTCAACCGCCTCTTCCCGGACGAAGAGGCCGCTCGCGCTTACGGGTCAAGGCTTTGCGCCATGACCGATCCGGGAGCAGGGGGGCCCCCGCCGACCCACGACTGACCAATCCTTACTTAGGTGGGGTGAAGCCGGTCCTGGTGAGGTCTACCGGAAGCCGAAAGGCTTCCAAATCGCCCAAGACTCAAGCTCTAGTGGCTGCATGAGCTAAGGCGATAGTGCCCAGAGTCCAATTCCGGCCCATCGACGCCGATGCGCCCGCCCAGAACCGGCGTGTGCAACAGCACCGCTCCGCCAGAATTCTCGATGTCGCCCTGTAGGTTCAGCATCAGCGCATGGCTGTCGATGATTCCGGAGGAGGGGGAGAGCAGGCCAGTTACCGCCTCCACCTTCGGCTCCATGTCCCTCACCGCCGCACGATCCAGCATCTGTAGATCCGTTACGCTGTTTGCTGCGGCAAGGGTGCGGTAGCCCTCCAGCGTCGCATGATGCTCCGGCCGAGTGCCGACGATCAGCTTCCCGCATTGCCGATGGGCAATTCCACGCTCCCGGCAATACGCATAAAGTCGATCCCGGCCTTTCACGCAGAGCTGCGCCTTCAATGTCCCGGCCGGATAATAGATGCCGGCATGGACCACTTCGGAATTACGGCTGCTGGTTTCCTGGCCGATTCCCGCGCCGCGCTCCAGCACCAGCACTTCGCGACCGCTCAATGCCAGCGCTCTTCCAACCGCCAACCCGACCACGCCGGCTCCGACGACCACGCAGTCCACCGTCTCCATGTCCTCTCCCAGGCAACCGTGCTCATGAATCAGTCATAGCAGATGACCTTCCTTGCGTGCGACCAACGCATGGATGGAGAAACGCTTACAGTGAATTCGCTTGGGACAAGCGCAAACGGACAGCGTAATCTCCCCGAACGCTGGGGGATCAGATGAAGACAGAACCGGACGACGAGAATCCCATGGAAGCCGTGCAAGAGCTGGCCGCCGAAATGGCGCAACGGCACCGCGCGCACGATACGGAAGCTCTTGCACGCTTCGTCGAAGAATGCCGCGCCCTGGGGATCGATCCCGCGAAGCAGCGCGTGACGCCGCTGGTTTATGCACTCGCAGTCGCCGGGGCAGTACAGCCCAGGAACCCGAAGAAGTAAGGTATCAACAGCTCCCGTAGTGAGCACGCCGGACCATTTGTTTTCCATAATCATGCTTATCGGCAAAGTCATGTGTAAGCGCCATATAGAGATGTCACCCCCTGGCCAGATTGAAATGTCACTCTGTGTGGCCGCTTTACAGCCGCTCAGGGAGACATCCGATGACGGTGGTGACCATGACCCGATTGGAATTGTCGCGCGTCGAGGTTCTCGTTCAGCTTGAGGCTGGCAAGCTGACGGTTGGTGCGGCGGCGGAGATTTTGGGCTTATGCCGGCGCCAGGTGCTGCGGCTGCGTAAGCGGTACCGGCACTCTGGTCCGGCTGGGCTGGTGTCCGGCCATCGCGGCTGGCCGAGCAATCATCGTCTGCCGGAGGATGTCCGGGCCACGGCGCTGGCGCTGGTACGGGCGCGCTATGCGGATTTCGGCCCGACGCTGGCGGCTGCCGGAGGATGTCCGGGCCACGGCGCTGGCGCTGGTACGGGCGCGCTATGCGGATTTCGGCCCGACGCTGGCGGCCGAAAAGCTGGCCGAGTTGCACGGGATCAAGCTCAGCCGGGAGACGCTGCGGGGCTGGATGATTGCCGATGGCCTCTGGCTGGAGCGGCGGATGCGGGCCCGGGCCGTCCACCAGCCGCGCTATCGCCGCGACTGCCCTGGCGAGCTGGTGCAGATTGATGGCTGCGAACACTGGTGGTTTGAGCAGCGCGGTCCGCACTGCACGCTGCTGGTCTTTGTGGACGATGCCACCAGCCGGCTGATGCATCTGAAGTTCGTGCCCTCGGAGAGTGCCTTGGCCTATCTGCAGGCCACGCGGGACTACATTGCCGCCTATGGCAAGCCGATCGCCTTTTACAGCGACAAGCACGGTATTTTCCGGGTGAACCGGCCCGGCGCCCAGCTGCGTGGCGACGGCATGACCCAGTTCGGTCGGGCGCTGCATGATCTCAACATCGACATCCTGTGCGCCAACAGCTGTCAGGCCAAGGGCCGGGTGGAACGGGCGCACCTCACCTTGCAGGATCGCTTGGTCAAGGAGCTGCGGCTGCAAGGGATCTCCACTGTGGAGGCGGCGAACCGGTTCCTGCCGGGCTTCATTGCCGATTACAACCAGCGCTTTGGCAAGGCGCCGCGCAATTCCAAGGATGTGCACCGGCCGCTGGCGCCGTATGAGAGTTTGGACGAGGCGCTGGCCTGGCGCGAGCAGCGTACCGTCACGGCAAACCTGACCCTGCACTACAACAAGGTGATGTTCCTGCTGGAGCCCAACCGGATCACCCGGGCCGCGGCCCGGCAGCGGGTGACCGTGTATGATTATCCTGATGGCCGGCTGGCGATCCGCTGGAAAGGCGTCGACCTGCCCTATCGCGCCTTCGACAAGCTGCGGCAGGTGGACCAGGGCGCCATCGTCGACAACAAGCGCTTATCTGCAGCCCTGGCGTTTGCGGCAGAAGCACAGGCAGAGCGGCCACGTCGGCGCAACAACAACCTCAAGCGCACGGCCCAGTCCAGGGGATTGATGTCGCTGTCGAGCTGAGCCGCGGGCGGGGCGCTGCGCGCAATGGAGGGGCTGCGCGCCCCGCCCGCCCCGGCCAGCAGTGACATCTCTATCCTGCACAAACAGCGACATCTCTACTTGGCACCGACATCATGTGTAAGCGGGTGTAGACGCCGGATAGTGATGTCACCGCCCTGCCGGATAGAAGTGTCACCCTCTTCCTGGGTGCGTGTCCAGGGAGGCGGCGATGGTGCTCGTGATGATGAGTTCGCGGGAGCTGCGACGAGTGGAGGTGCTGGCCGAGGTGGCCGGTGGACACATGGCGGCAGCGGTGGCAGCAGGCCACCTGGGCGTCAGCCGCCGCCAGCTGTTCCGGCTGCTGGCGCGGTTCCGGGCCGAAGGCCCGGCCGGTATGGCGTCGCGCCGGCGCGGCCGGCCGAGTAACCGGCGCACGCCCGCGGCGGTGCGCGACCAAGCCCTAACGCTGGTGCGCGAGCGCTACGCCGACTTCGGCCCGACGCTGGCGGCGGAGAAGCTATTGGCGCTGCACGGCGTCAAGGTGGGCCGCGAGACCCTGCGGGGCTGGATGGCCGCCGCGGGCCTGTGGACCAGCCGCAAGGCGCACCTCGCCCGGGTGCACCAGCCCAGACCCCGGCGCGAGCGGCTGGGCGAACTGGTCCAGGTGGATGGCTGCGAGCACCCCTGGCTGGAGGACCGCGGCCCTGCCTGCTCGCTGCTGGTGTTTGTGGACGACGCCACCAGCCGGCTCATGCACCTGAAGTTCGTGCCGGCCGAGAGCGCGCTGGCTTACATGCAGGCGACGCGCGACTACGTGGCCGCCTACGGAAAGCCGCTGGCCCTTTACTCCGACCGCCACGGCATCTTCCGGGTGAACCGTGAGGCCAAGCGTGGCGACGGCATGACCCAGTTCGGGCGGGCGCTGCGGGACCTGGACATCCAGATCCTGTGCGCGCCCTCTCCGCAGGCCAAGGGGCGTGTGGAGCGGGCGCACCTCACGCTCCAGGACCGCCTCGTCAAGGAACTGCGCCTGGCCGGCGCCTGCACCGTGGAGGCGGCGAACTGGCTGCTGCCGGGCTTCGTGGCCGACTATAACAGACGTTTCGCCAAGCCTGCGCGCTGCCCGGACGACGCGCACCGCCGCTTGGCGCCCTACGAGAACCTGGATGAGGCGCTGGCCTGGCGCGAGGACCGCACGGTCACCGCCGCGCTGACGTTGCACTACAACCGCATGATGCTCATCCTGGACCGCGGCCACCGGGTGGCCCGGGCTATGGCGCGACAATCTGAGTGAGAGACGTGTTGCCTCATCCGAGAATGCTCCCATGAGCCGCACCTGTTGCCTCACGCGGATGCTCCCGGGGGAGCATCCGCGTGAGCGTCTAATTTGTTGCCGCTGCCGAACACCAGTGCATGGGCGTGCTCCATGCGCCAGATCTTGAGCCGCCGCTGCAGGGTGCGTATCTGGCCATCGGGGTACCGGCCGGGATGTTCGCCTTGCAGGCGGTCCAGGAACTCGCAGCTGGTTCGCCAGGGCTCTGCGAGAAACCAGTCGCGCAATTGGCTGTCCACCGCGGCGAATGGGTCAGGGCGTCGGCGACCACGCTTCTGCTTGGCCTTCGGCAGGGCCGTGGGCCTAACCTCCCCACCCTGCCAAGCCGTGCGCATGCCAGCGAGAAACGCGTCCAGCGGCGGCGGATCCTCCTTGCCTGATGGGGCTGCCGCGACCTTATCGGCGATGGCGACCAGAGCCGCCTGCCCGGAGCGGATGTCCCGCAGCAGCCGAACCGGATCGAGTGCTTGGACCATCCCCTTCAGTTCGGATTTGGTCTCGGACGGTGTCTGCGGATGTGCCTGCAAGCGCTGGCAGGGCGTTGCCGGTGCTTGATGCCGTTTCCGCACCTTCGCTCCGTCACGCTCCTTGCTGACCAGCTTGAACGAGGGTTGGTAGAAGTTGACGAACCGGCGCACGTCGGCATAGAGCCGGCCCAGGCAGGCAGCGGCCTCAAGCCCTTCCAGGCGCCGGTAGCCCACGATGCAGCGGACCACCGCCCCGTTCTTCTGCTCCACCCAGGCTTGGTCGTTCTTGCGGTAAGGGCGGCAGCGGGTGAACTCCACCCCGGCTTCAGCGCACCAGGCCTGCAGGGTCTCGTTCATGAAGACGCTGTCATTGTCTGTGTCCAGGCCGAGTAGCGGGAACGGCAGCATCTTCACAACCTCGTCCAGCACCTGGGTGAGCAGGCGCTGCTCACGCACCAGCAGCGGCGCGCACTCCGTCCAGCCGGTGGCGATATCGGTGAGCACCAAGGTCTGCAGATAGCTGCCCTTCGTGGCCGTCCCGCAATGGAGCACCAGGTCGGCCTCCATGAACCCGGGCGGCGGGTTGTTCCAGTCTTGGTGGGTGCGCACCGGAATGCTGGCCCGCACGGCCGAGGCGGGTGGCCGCCGACGGGAGCGCCCGGCACTCTCCCGCATGGGCCGCAAGGCACGGTCGATGGAAGCTGAACTCATCGCCAGCAGCTGTTCCTTGACGCCTGGATCAAGACGGAGGTGGCTATGGCGCTCCATGCCCTCCACCAGCAGCGGCAGCATGGCCTTAAGCCGCTTGCCGCAGACCCGGTCCGATGCCTCCCAGATCACAACGAGCGCCTCGCGCGTCGCGTCGGTGTAGGTTCGGCGGGCCGGCCGGACCGTTTCCCTCGGCCCGGGACCAGACCGCAGCAGGCGCATCGCGTGCTTGCGATGCAGCCCTGTCACGGCCGTGAACTCGTCCAGGATCGCCTTCTTCTCCGCCCGCGTCGACAGACCGTATCGTGCTGCCACCGCCGCCACCAGCTCATCGCGCGTCGCCATGCTTACCTTCCTCATCGTACCCCCCGGCCCGATCGTCCTGGGGAGCATTCTATGTGAGGCAACGGCCCAGCTTCCGGGAGCATTTCTGGCGAGGTGTCAGGCGACATGTGAAACTGGGCTCTTCCGCAGATTTGGTGATGGACTGGGTCATGCGGCGATGAGCCTATGGCGGAGCAGGCTGATGCTGGCGCGGCCGTACATGGCGCGCTTGATCAGCTTCAGCTTGGTGATCTTGCCCTCGACCGGACCCGTGCTCCAGGGCAGTGACAAGGCGGCTTCAACGGCGGCCCGGTCACGCCGGAGGCCCTCGGCAAAGCCGCCGAGCACTCCCCCGCGCGCATCGGCAAGCCAGGCCGGGAACGCGGCTTTGTCCTTCGCCCGGACCATATCCGAGAACCGCCTGGCCAGCGCTGTCGCAGCCGGGATCTCACCCTCACCGGCCAGCACCTCGTCCACATACGCGGCGTCCATCCCGGTCGGCTTGGAGCTGCCCAGCAGCATGCGGGCGAGTTGGCGGGTGCTGGGCCGGCGCCAAGTCGGCTGTGCTGGAGCGGGAGCATAGGCGGGATCGCCGTTCCGGAGCCGGGCAACGGTAGCCCGGACCAGAATGACCTTGCCTGGATAGCCCTGCTGCTGGATGTCCCGCCACAGCTGGGTGGCATTGTGGCACCCCTCACCCAGGCGCTTGCGCAGATAGGGAAGGAACGGGTCAATGATGCTGGCGCGCCCACCCTTCTTCCAGTCGCGTGGGCGGCCCTCGTGCAACCAACGCCGGATCGTGTTGCGGCTCAGGCCGGTTTCCCGCCGGATGGCCCGCAATCCCATGCCGGCGTGAGCTAGACGGGCCACCTCCTCAAAGCGCTGCACCCGGTCCGCTTGGGCAGCTCTCTGCCGCAGCTCTGCTTTGGTCGGCACCTTGGGCCCTGGTTCCGGCAGCGCTCCAACGGCTCTGGCCAGAACAGCCTTGGCCGCATCGCGCAGGCGGGGCCAGTTGCGGTCGAGCACGGTCTGGAATGCATCCGTGCTGTTGCGGAGCAAATGCCAACGGTCGGCAACCTGAATGGCCTCAGGCGCGCCAACTCGGATGCCCTCGGCATAGGCGTTGGCCCGGTCGCGGGCAACTACCTCCACGCCGGGATGGTCCTTCAGCCAAGCCGCAAAGGTGGCACCCTCGCGGTCAGGCAGGAGATCCACGACCTTGTGAGTTTCCAGATCGAGCAGGATGGTGCCGTATCGCTGACCGCGGCGCCAGGCGAAGTCGTCCACGCCCAGCAGACGTGGCGTTTGTGCCAGCGGCACGGCTCTGCGCTGAACGAGACGGAGCAGGCTGTCATCACTGACCGTCATGGCGAGCCGCTGGGACAGGTGGGATCCGGCCGATCCGCCCAGAGCCAATCCGATCTGGTGAAGAATGCCCGCCATTCTGCCGGTTCGGCGCGCCCAGGCCGGCACCTCTGGCAGGCGCTCGGCAAAGATCCGGCGGGGGCAACCGCGTCTCGTACAGCGGAACTTGCGTGCTCTCACCACCAACGCCACAGCCCGCCCCTGCCACGGCAAGTCGGCCAGGGTGCGCCGGTAGCGGCCATGTACATGGCTGCTCCGCTGCTGGCAAATGGGGCAGGTCGCCGTGCCGGGCACCGGCTCGACGATGATGCTGATCTTGGCGGGCTCCGGCACAACCTGCTCAACCGAGAGGCCAGCCGGAATGAGAGGAAGAATGCGTCTGGGCACAATGCATAACAGGCAACGGGTAGGTTCCCGTTATGTGCGCATCCGCGGCCGGCCAGCCTAGGGCCATCACCAAATCTGCGGAAGAGCCCAGTTCCTGATGTCGCTTGATACGAGGCAATGCGGTTCTCACCTTGATTGCCGCGCAGCAGTCAGCAGCTTCCAGCCGCCGCGCGGGGGCAGTCTGCGGAGCCGGCTGTAAATACCGGCAGGTCTTCACCTCGTGCAAAGCCGGACTGGTATGGTCATGACGGGCTTCCGACGGCAGGGCACGTGAGGTGAGCACAGCTCTTGCGCCGGTCTGGGGGGCTCGCCGGCCTTATCCGACCGGCGCAGGTTTCTGCGGGCTTCAAGGCACCAAGGCTGCCGCAGCCCCTCTCCCGCCCCGCGGGCCGGCTCGCCAGCCGTGTCTTTGGTGCAGCATCCCCCGCCAGGGCAGCCTGATGGTGAGGTTGCTGTGGAATGCAGGTGGTACCCTTGGAGCCGTGTGGAGGTCGGGATGCGCAGAACGGCAATGCGGAAGTCGGCGATCCGCCGCTAGGCGCGGCAAAGACCCGCGACAACGGATCTGGTCATGGCGGGCGGCGCGCACGGCCGGGTGGCCCTGCCCGCCAGTTCAGACACCGTGGCGCCGTATCTCGCCAACCGCGCGACGCGGCTCCGGCCGGCCACCGGCTGGACCGTGCCGCCCCGCTGCTGGTGGAAGCCCGACGCAGTATTCGACGTATGCTGGGCACGCGGCCTCGGCCGAAGGCAGCCCTGATGCTGGCGGACTGCGGGCCATGCTGGCCACATTGGGCCCGGGTCTGGCGGGGCAGCGCGACCGAGCCCTCCTGCTTATTGGCTTCGTCGGGGCCTTCCGGCGGTCGGAGTTGGTGGGGCTGGATGTGGAGATTACCAGCGCAGGTCTGCGGCTGCGCCTCCAGCCCGGCAAGGCCGATGCTGGCGGCCCCGGCAGATGGCAGGAGCGGAGCTGAGAACCGGTCCGCTGTTCCGGCCGGTGGATCGCTGGGGCCGGATCGGCTGCCAGCGCCTGGGGACCGGGTAGTGGCCTTGGTAGTGAGGCGCACGGCGATTGCGGCCCAGCATGCGGCCGGCGTGCCGGCAAATGTGGCCCAGGCGCCGGCGGCAGATCTGGCCAGCCATTTCCTGCGGTTGGGCTTTGTGACTGAAGCGGCCTTGGCCGGAGCGATCCCGTGGGAAATCATGCAGTAGACCGGGCACCGGCAGGCCCGCAGCGTGGAAGCCTATGTGCGCTTGACGGCCGAGGCCGGCTGCAGATCAGCGCCGCGGCTTAAGCTCTAGCGGTCCACGCAAGAACAAGTGGTGTTTGGCGGCCAGGCGCCACCGCCCTTTGCAGCGATATTTGCCTGAACAGGCGGACTTGGCCTTGAAAGCCCTTGTTGTGTCAAATGACATTGATTACGTATATGCATGTCATTTGGTGGGGAGAGGGCGGTTATGCCACAGCTGCTGAGGACCACGGTCGAAGATCCGGCGACTGTTGACGTCACGCCGGCAGAGGCCGCCGCCATGATGCGCGCAGTCTTCAACCTCTTCGTCCGCTGGGGCGTGAATGATACCCAGGCCCGCATATTGCTGGGCCAGCCGAGCCCGTCCACCTTCTACCGCTGGAAGCGCGGCGACATCAGCAGCGTGCCCCGGGACACCGCCTGGCGTCTCGGCGACCTCATGGGCATTCACAAGGCCCTGCGATACATGTTTGCCGAGCCGGTGCGGGCCTATGACTGGATCAAGAAGCCCAACGCGGCATTTGCCGGCAAGTCGGCCCTCGACCGCATGCTCGCCGGTGCGCCGAGCGATATCACGGCCGTGCGCGCCTATCTCGACGCGGAGCGCAGCGGATGGTAGCGCCGCCAACCGAGAACATCGATTGGCGCCCCGCTTACCGCATCATCCGCACCATCTACCCGCCGGTGTTCCTGTTCGAGGACATCGCGGATCCGGCCGACTGGGATCTGATCGCCAGCGCCGAAGCCAAGACCAACCCGCGGGTCCGGGACCAGGTCGGCAATCTGAGCCTTGTGCCGGCGGACAAGCGGCTGTCCGGCCCCACCGCCAGCCTTGCCATGGGGGCGTTCACGCATGCCTCTCCGGACCGGCCCGGCCGGTTTTCCGACGGCTCCTACGGGATCTGGTACTGCGGGGACAGGTTCGAGGTGGCGCTCATGGAAACCGTGCACCACCATGAACGCTTCATGCGGCGGACACATGAACCGGCCGGCAGCAGCCAGTTCAGGGAGCTGAACGCCCGGGTGGCGTGCGCGCTGCACAGCATCCGCGGCGGCGGGTTCGACGCCTGCCTCGACCCGGACAGCTGGGCGGCAGGCCAGGCGCTCGGGGCCAGCCTGCGGGCATCCGGAGGCAATGGTATTCTCTACCCCAGCGTCCGATATCCGGCCGGCAATGCGGCGGCGCTGTTCTGGCCGAACCTTATCAGCCTGCCCATCACCCAGGCCCGGACCCTCTATTATCATTGGGATGGCGCCCGGGTCAGCCGGTACTTCATCGCTGGCGGCGCGAACTGGTATGGGCTTCCCTGAGCCCGGCTCCGCTGGGCCGCCCCGGGCGGCGGCGTGGACCAACTCGTCGCTCCGCGACGACCGGCTGCCATATCATCCCTGGGCGCCGGCATCGCGCAGCTGCACGGGGGCATGCCCACGGCGGCGGTTCAGAAATCGCCAGCGCGCCCACGCGGCCAGTAGACTCAGGACGCCCGGGCAGGCGGAGGAGAACTTGGTGCTTTGGACAGATTGGCGGCGTGGCGACACTATCGCCGGGGGATGGTCAGGCCGCCAATGATGCTGTGAGAACCCTCCTGTCCCGGGCCTCCCCCGGACAGGATCGACTGACACAGTTTGTTGGGGGGCATCCAGCCAAGGCGGAATCCGGCCAAGCTGTGTTGTAGGCCCTGGTCCGCCGGGAGAGGCCGTAGCGCACCTCCGATCCGGTGTCGAATGCATGCGGGTAGATGCACGCGGACTTGAGCTATCGCCAGAGCCGCTCGATGAACACGCAATATATCCAGCGTCCCCGCCCGTCCATCCAGATCCGCACGCCTGCACCCCTTCGCACCGTGGCGAAGCGGCGGCTGGTGAGCTGGCTGCCCTGTCGTGCCATCCGCCGCGCACCCGCTATCGCCCGACCGCACAGCCCTATTAGCGGAGATGGCGGGCCATCCGCCGCGCCCGGAGAACGGTCCCTCCAGGACCGCTTCGTCGATCAGCCGCTTCCGCTCCCGAATCCGCGGGCTCTCGCTAGCAGGCCTCTGTGCTGAGGCTTATCATCTTCCGCCTTTGCTCGATGCGCACCGACCGAAAGCCTTAGACAAAAACCAGCTGGCCGATTTTGGCGTGCAACCGGTTCAATTCCGCCTCGCTCGTCTCCTGGGTCACCTCCATCTTGCCGTTGAAGCTGGCCGCCATGCCCTCTCGTGCTTGCTGTTTCCAGGCTGCCGCCAGTGGCTGATGCATACCGAGGTTCGAGGTCAGTTCCGCCAGGGTCAGTTCACTCTTGGCCGCGTTCAGCGCCACCTTTCCATTGTGACGTCCGCCCAATACCGCTTGCGTTGCCACGCCCATTCTCCCAGGCCTCTTCTCAACTCCCGGACCAGCTGATTACCCAGTTCAGATTCCCGGGGGCACCTCAAAAGCCTTGGCAAATATTGCCTCGATCTTCTCCACTTCCTCGTCGTTCAGGGCCGCGAACTCCCTTGCGCGGGCTCGGTTAGAGACCTTTCCGCTATTCTGTTTGAGAAAGCGGAAGAGCAGGTCGACGGTGCGCTCGGGCATGTCGACCATGGCTTGTATGCGGTTGTGGAACTCGTCGTAGCGACGAAGAAAGTCCGTCTCGTAGGGAAGGTCATGCTCGATTGTTCGCTGGACGCAGTCATAGAGGAATTCGGCGTGGGGGGTTGCGTCGAAGAAACGGTAGAAATCTGCGGTGTCGTTCAGAACCCGGACGTTGAACTGCGCCGTCGGCTCCCAGCTGACATGCGGCAGCAGGCGTTGCGAGTAGGTCTCGAGCGTTTCCCGGTAGCAGTCGATCTGGTCGAGGATCGCCGCGGAGACAGGAAAGACAAGGCCGGGCGGATTGTAGCCGCGCTCAGCCAGGACATGGTGGATCAGATAGCGGTGAAGACGGCCGTTTCCGTCTTCGAACGGATGAATATAGATAAAGCCGAACGCCAGGACCGCTGCGGCGATGACGGCGTCCATCTTCTGCGCCGGCCCCTGGGCGAAGGCGATCATACCGCGGACCAGCGCCGGCAAATCCTCGGCCTTTGCGCTGATATGGTCGGGCAATGGCAGCCGCGTGTCTCGGTCATGCTCGCCGACAAAGCCGCCTTCGTCCCGGAAGCCGAGCTTTATAAAGCGGGCATCGCCGATGACAATGCGTTGCAGGCGGAGCAGCTCGTCAGTGTCGAGGGGCTTGCGGCCGGCCTCGCCGATGGCACGGCCCCAGCGCTGGATACGGTCCTGCGGCGGGTGTTCGCCCTCGATTGCATAGCTTGATTTTGAGTCTTTAAGCAGCAGGAAGGCGGCAGTGCGGGCGAGCAAATCGCGCGGTATGTCCGCGACAATGTCCTTCGCCCGCTGCGGCAAGTCGAGGGCAATGAGCTTTTCAAGCTTCTCGGTCCGGAAGACCAGTGGGCAGAATGATGAGGTGCCGGGCAGGTTGTTTCTCAGCCGGTAGCGTGGGGCTGTTTCGCCCGCGACTCCCCATTGCAGGCTGGTATCCAGAACGTCGGTGTATTTACCGGTCTGCGCGTCCGGCAGGTCAAGCCTGTCGGCGTTCAGCCATTCATACAGGAACCAGATGCGCCGGGCATATGTCCCGGTTGGTTTAGCACGGACCAGCGCTTCAACAGGGGTAGGCCCAGTCGCGAGGAAGAGCCGCTTCAAGACCGCGAGGTCGAGCCCCTCATATTTAAGGGCGAAGGTCAGGTGGCCGTCCAGGCTCGCGGCCGGCGCATGGCGCGGCGTCAGGATGCGCCAGCCATCCCGTTCAAGAACACGGTGGCGCGCACCGATGGCGCAGAGAAGGCGTGGCAGCGGCACTTTCAGCCCGTACGCACCGATTAGAGCGCTGTAGCCCGCAGGACTCGCGGTCTCAGGAAGCCGTCTCTCCTGAAAAACGGATACGGGCCCTGAAAACGGAATCTGTATAGCCAAAGCCATGAAAATCGTGCCTCTTGCGGTCTGGTCCCCTGGAAATCCCTATCCTGAAAGCCGATTCTGACACATGAAAATTGGTGCCAAAAGTCCATTTTCCTGAAAATGGATTCTGGGCAACCTATTGACCACAACCGGTTTGCCGGATGCAACGACGCGCACGCCGCCCCCTGGCACCGCATTGGCCTTTTCCCCAGTGAGCGGTCCGGCCCCATTCCGAGCTCCGATGTTGGTGGGCGAGGATCTCCCGGACCGTGATGATACAGGCAAAGGGGCGGTTGGCGGCATCGGTTCAGCCAGGAAAGGGGCGCTCCACCATCTAGCGGGGGCTGCTACGGGTGGGCGGGCATTGCCACGCGATCCCCACCCCTGCGGCGGATATGGCAGGTGACTTGAATGGGGTGGCCTGCAACGCGCGGCACACCAGCGCTTGCTTTTGATTATGCCTGCGGAGGCAGGTGTCGGATATTCCCCGCCCCAGGATGTCCGGTCGGTCCTGCTCGACCGCGTGCCCGGTCTTTTTTGCGTGTGACGCCGTGGCGCTTGAAGAAGCGATGCACCGCGTCGGTGCCGACAGGCAGCCCGCGTTCGGCCAGGCGGCGCTGTATGTCCACCAGCGTGATATTGCACTGCTCCCCCTAGAGACCGAGAATGCAGTCGGCATGCGCCTTGATCCGGTGCGGGTGGTTGTCCTGTGGCATCGGGGCTGGGCTGCCGGTTGCCCGCATACGTGCGCATCAGCGGATCGCCGCCGATGGGGCGATCCCGAAACGGGCAGCGGCAGCTCATTTCCTCATTCGCGATCGCCGCAACTACGCGGCGACGAAGATCCTTCGAAAGTCGACACCCCGTCCCAGGCCAGCCTCCAAACCCCGCATGCGGGCTGAATCAGAAATTCAGACCATCGGAAATCCCTCGCGATTCCCGCCATATGGAGCCAGCTCTAATGACCCCGGCCGAGGTATTCGCGGCTCAGCTGGAAGCGCTCTCCAGAAACCGCTAGCCTCCCCCCCCCTCGCCTGTCGCACTTCAGCGTGAAATCTCACTCTCCCCGACTGGTATCCGGATCAAAGCCGGTGCGTCCGCGATGTGATTTACGGCTGCTTAAGCGGCGTCATGACAGCATGGGTGCGGAAGGAGACCATCCCGTGCGCATGACGTTCCTGGAGAAGCGCCGGCAACTGCGCGAACCGGTTAAGGCCGGAAGCGCCAAGGTGAACGGCCATACGCTCAGGATCATGAACTGGAGTCTGAACGGATTCCTGCTCGATGGCGTGGATGGGGAGATTGTTGCCGGACGCCGCTTCTCGGTGGACATCGATCTGGTCGCCATAAGCGGTGAGCGTTTTACCTTTCCGGCCGAGGCACGGGTGGCGAGGGTGCCGGGACTAGGCCGCCTTGCCGCCACCTATGTCTGCCTTGATAGCCAGGTAGCGCCGCGCATCGTCCGCCACTTCAATCCCCTGCCGGGAGATCGTATGCGGGTGCTGAACGATGCGGCGGCGGCGCGCGACGAGGACGTACATCCAACATCTCCTCCGCCGCCTGCACAGGCCGATCCCGCCGACGACAAGGTGCGGCTGTCGGACATGGTCGTCGCGGCCCGCGAAGTTTCCCAACTGAAATGCGACTTTGCCCGGCGCTTCCATCCTGACACTGCCCCGCGGGATGAGACCCACGCCATGCGGGCGGAACTTTTCAAGGAGTTCTGGGACGTTCTGGATGCAGCCGAAAAGCGGTTGCGCGGCCAGAGTTGAACTGGAGCGGAGCTGCGGGTGCGCAACACCGCTCCCGCGCTCTCTATGTCAGCAGCGCCCCGCGGCTTCCACCGTCAGCAGGTCCTGAAGCATGTGGCGCCGGTGCAGTGCCGGGACGTGATCGAGTCCCTCCGGCACTTCCACCCGCCAGTCCGCCAGTTCCGCACCTTCAGCGAGGCAGGTCAGCATCTCCATCAATCGCGAGAGACCCTGCTCATCGCTGTAATCGGCCGCAAGGTCGAGAAGATCGTGGAGTTCGCTGCGAAGGGAAGATGCCTGGCTCATTGGGTAGGTCCCCCATGTTGGGACTGGCAACCGGATCTGTTCTGCCGGTCGTCGCGCCGTCGTTGGATAAAATTTAATACGACCGCGGTTAAAGCTGGTTTAAAAATGCCTCGTATTCTCTTCAACTTCCGGCGGATATCGCGCCGATTAGGTGGAGGTTTCGCAGGTCGACGACCGGCCTGACGGCATCAGTTCCGGCATTTCAGGCGCGGTGCCCCACCTTATGCCAAGTCGGCCTTCAGCAACCGTTTTGAGCGCGCTGTGGAGCACGGCTTCGAAGGCGGCCCGGACCGGTGGCTCCGGTTCCGCGGCCAGGGAGAGGATCAGGCCCAGCTCCCTCCCCGCCATCCTGCCGCAGATCTGCACAGCGCCAAGTTCGCCAAAATTCAGGCCGACCACGAACCGGGTGGAAGCCGGGACGATATCCTGCGGCCCGGTGATGTCCTCTTCCTCCCGATAAATGGGACCATGATCCATTGCCGTGGCCAGCAGAACCGAACCCAGCTCCTCTCCGTCCAGATAGGGAACCAGAACGGTCGACCAGCTCCGGCCGTCGGGCGTGATGCGCTGCTCCTCGGCCATTTGCGCGTCCAGCATATTGAGTGCCGCCGTCTCGGCGCGGGTGAGGTGCCGCAGCCCCTCCTCTCCGATCCAGGTTCGTACCCCGCCATTGCGCACGCCGATCAGGTAAAGCATCAGGGCAAGACCGCCCAAACGGTCGGGTCGTGGCAGCAGCGCGGCCATGCGCGCCATTATTCCCGGATGGGCAAAGGCGGCAAGTAGCTGCTGGTCTGGACGCGGCGGCAATGGAGCTTCGTCAGGCAGCGGTTCGGCAGCCACGCCGATCCCGCTCGAGGATGCGTCAGACCGGCTCCCCGCGCCACTTGGCCGAAGACCGGCCTGTCGCATCAGATCGCCGGCTTGGCTTGGCGAGCTTCCTCGTACTCCTGCCACCGCCTGGGCCGTTTCCACGCCGACCGAAAGGCGCGGCCCGTCGCCGGCCTGAAGCGGCGCTGCAGGCGGAGTGAAATTGCGCTGGTTCGCCGCCGCCGTGGTCGCGAGAAGCCCGGCATTGGCCGCTGGCGCATGGGCCGATCCCGGCATGTTCGGCTGCGCGCCGGGACCTGCCGTCCCGGCCGCTGCTTGCCCTTGGACCATTTGGCCTACCCTCACAGGCTGCGGCGCATCCGCAGCATGTCGCAATGCTGGCATCAGCATGCCGCGCAGCCCCGCCTCCGCACCGCCGATAGCCCGCGCGCTGACCGGGCCGGTTCCTGTCGGGAGCGTCGGCGCGCGGCTTCCGGGTTCGGCCCGGACGACCACCTCGCTCGCACGGCTTCCGGGACCCAAGGTAATTGCAAGCTCGCTGCCCGGCAGGGCCGCCGGCCACGCTCCCGGCAATGGCCGTAGCAGGACTGTTCCGGACTTGGTCGCAAGAGGAAGAAGCCCATCCGGGGTGGCGCTGCCCAGAATGCCGCTCACAGTCAGCGGGCCGCCCCCGGACAGGTCCGGGGGGCGGGAGATGATCACCGCCTGTACCGTGGGAAGCCGCACGCCTGCTGTCGGCGCTCTGTCCACGCCGCCAATGCTCCCCACCCCAGCCGGGCCGCCCAGCTTGTCAGACATGAGAGCCTGCCGGTCAGTAGATTAGTTGCGCCGCCGGATCGCCTTGGCGGGTGATCAGGATGCTGCCATCCTCCGCCAATTGCTTGGCGGTGCGCAGGATGCCATTGCGCGCATCCTCCACGTCGCGCGCACGCACGGCCCCCATGAGTTCGATCTCTTCGCGCAGTAGATTGCTGGCGCGCTCCGACATGTTCGACAGGAAGACCTCCTGCAACGAATTGTCCAACCCCTTGAGCGCATAGGCAAGCTGGTCCCCGTCGCAGTTGCGGATCAGGACCTGGATGGCAGGCGGCTCCAGACGCGCCAGATCCTCGAAGGTGAACATGAGTTGCTTGATCCGTTGCGCGCTCTCTGGAAGCTTGCGCTCGAGCGGCTCCATGATGCTGTCGAACAGCTCCCGGTCGGTGCGGTTCAGGATTTCCGCCATGATGGCGTGGCTGTCATGGCCGTGGGTCCGGACATAGTTGGCCATGAACTCGCTGCGCAGGGTCTTCTCCACATCTTCCAGCACGTCTCGCGGCACCGCCTCCATTTTGATGATGCGGCCCACCACCATCTGGATCAGGTTCTGCGGCAGGAGCGCCAGGACCTTGGCCGCATGTTCCGGACGGATTTTGGTCAGCACCACGGCGATGGTCTGCGGGTGCTCGTTGCGCAGATAGTTTGCCAGCACCTGTTCATTCACATTCGACATCTTCTCCCACATGGTCCGGCCGGCCGGACCACGCAACTCAGCCAGGATTTCCTGGACCCGATCACCCGGCATGAACTTGGCGAGGAAGCGTTCGGTGGAGTCGAAGCTGCCCGCAATCTCGCCCGTGCCGGCGAAGCGCTCGGTGAAATCCCGGATCAGCCGCTCGACCACCTTGCCGGATACGGTGCCCAGCCCAGCCATGGCATAGGAGACATCGCGGATTTCGTCATCCTCCAGCCGTTCCATCAGGCGGGACCCGCGCTCTTCCCCCAGCGCCAGCAGGATGACGGCTGTCTTCTCCAGGCCGGACAGAGACTTCACATCGCTACGGATTTTCAGCATTGCTCACTCCACGGTCAGGCCTGGTCGGGGCCGGGGGATTGTACTGGGGAACTGGCGCGCTCCGCGGCCAGCCAGCGATTCAGCCGATAGAGGTGCGACAGCACCTCCGCCACTGCAATGACGGCCTCGGGCGGGATCTGCGCCCCCTCGTCGACAGCGGCAAGAATGGCAGCAAGGTCGGAATCCTCCCGCACGGGAATGCCATTGGCAAAGGCCAGCGCCACGATGCGCTCCGCCACCGCGCCACGCCCGCTGGCCACCACGTGCGGCAGGGCGTCGGAGCCTTGGTCATACCGCAGGGCGGCGGCTCGGGCGGCCGGGCGGAACGGAGGCGCGGTCATCCGACACCCCCGTAGCTGCGCACCAGGCTCTGCGCCACCAGCAGCCAGCCGTCCACCAGGACAAAGAAGATGATCTTGAACGGCAGTGAGATGATCACCGGCGGCAGCATCATCATGCCCATGGCCATCAGCACCGCTGCCACGATCATGTCGATCACCAGGAAGGGCAGGAACAGCAGGAAGCCGATCTCGAACGCCCGGCGCAGTTCGGAGATCACGAAGGCGGCGATCAGAGTACGCAGGTCCGGTCTCGCGGCGGCTTCGGTATGCGGATCGGCCGCTATGGCCGGCGCGATCACGGACGGCGGCGCAGCCGGCTCCGCACCGTTCTGGAAGGCCTGGAAAACGGCAAGATCCTTCGGCCGTACATGAACCGCCATGAAATCGCGGAACGGCTCCACCACCCGCTCGAACGCCTGTTCCTCCGTGATCTGGCCGTCCACCAGCGGCTGCACCCCCTCGCTCCAGGACCGGTCCAGGGTAGGCGCCATGATGTAGGCGGTCAGCAGCAGGCCGAGCCCGATCAGCACCATGTTCGGCGGCGTCTGCTGAAGCCCCAGCGCCGAGCGCAGCAGTGACAGGACCACCACGATGCGGGTGAAGCTGGTGACCATGACCAGGATGCCCGGCGCAACCGACAGCACGGTGACAAGGGCGACGATCTGAACCAAGCGGCCAGAAAAACTGCCCTCTCCGCCCATATCCATGGTCAGCGACTGCGCCGCCGCCGGTGCGGCGGCCGTCATGAGCCCGATGGTAAGGGAGAGGAGGAGAAGCAAGCGCCCGAAATACATGGAAATCGTCCTTCTGGACGTCGCAGGGATTGATCCCGCGCAGAGATGCCGATTGGGGAATGAAAGCGTGGAAGCGCGTCTGCCGGCCCCGATCCGCATATCGCCGCTCCCCGCCCGCCTGTGCGTCAGAACAGGCCCAGATCCGCCTTGACGATTTCCGTCATGGTGACGCCCAGGTTGCCGTCATCCACGATCACGACCTCGCCACGGGCAATCAGCCGGTCGTTGACATAGACGTCCACCGCCTCTCCCACCTTCCGGTTCAACTCCACCACCGCTCCGCGGCCGAGCTTCAGGAGCTGGCTGACCGGCATCTGGGTCCGGCCCAAGACCACCTGCACATTGACGGGCACGTTGAAGATGGCGCGCATCTCGTCCCGCTCCTGCACCGCGGCGGCGTCTTCGGCCGGAGCGCTCGTGATCGAGGCTGAGGCCGTCTCGCTGACAGGGGGAAAGGTCGTCTGGGTCGTGGTCATGGTTTGGTCCTTGCTGGCTGTTCTGTTCAATGGGAGTCACGGGCGCGGACGGTCAGGCGGCTGACCGCGATGGCGACGGCGTCCGCCACCTGACGTTCGACGGTGCGGGGATCGCGGGCCGCCCCGCCGGCGCCCCAGTCCGCCCGGGCGGTGCCGGGCGGCAGCGATGGGTCGGCCGCCAGGTCCACGACACCGCCGAATCCGGCCGCTTCCTGGACTTTCGCGAGATCGCGGCTGAGCCGTTCCAGGGCAGATGGCGCGACCCGCAGGCGTAGGCAGGGCCGACCGATGGCAGCCTCCAACGTCTCCCGGACCAGCGTATCGAGTTCCGCCTCCGCCACCGCGTCGAGCAGCGGCGGCGCCAAGCGCGTCACCAGCGCCGTCACCACCTTGACCGCATCGTGCTCCAGTTCCGCCTGGAAGCCGTGCAGGCTGCCAGCGACGCTTTTCAGCGCGGTCTCCACCGCTGCAAGGGTCTGGGCGGCCTGCGCCTCTGCCGACTGGTGGGCATTCTGGACACCGCGCTCGAACCCGTCGCGCTCACCGACCTCCAGCCCCTGCTTGAAGGCACGGTCGCGAACCGCTTCCAGATCGGCCTCCGTAAAGCCGCCAAGGACTGGTTCAAGGGCTGGCGGATCGATCCCCTCGGGCACCAGATCCGCCGGAAAATGCGTGTCGAACAGGAAAGGGCGGGTCATCACGTTCCCTCATAGATCCAGGTGCGCAGCGCGGTGATGCATTCCTCGGGATGCTCGTCCACGATGCTGGCCAGCCGCTTCAGCGCCGCAGCGCTTACGCCGCCATCGACGGACCGGAGGTCGATCAGCTCCTCCAACTCCCGCTCCAGCGTTGTCTCTTCGCCAGCTGCACCGGCGGCTGCGAGAGCAGTGCCGCCGGCATGGGTGAGTTGGGGCGCATCGGTCTCGGCCCGCGCATCGGTGAGCTGGGGGGTGCCGTCGGCGGCCTGTGCAGGTGTCGCGGCCGCTTCCGTGCGGCGCTGAAGCAGCGGCCGGAGAACCAACGCCAGCAGGATCAGCGCCACGATGCCTGCCACAGCCCATTGCAGCAGGCGGGCCCAGTCCGGACCGAGCCCGGTCGGCGCGGCAACATCCGCCGTCATCTCCGGCGCAGGCTCTGCCAGGAAGCGGAGGTTCTCGACCGTGACCATATCGCCTCTGCTATCGGAGAAGCCGATGGCGGTACGGACCACATTCTCGACCTGGCGCAGCTCCTCCGCTGTGCGGGGCGTGTAGGTGGACTGACCATCGGCACCGGTCGCGTAACTCCCGTTCACCACGACGGCAACGGCGAGGCGGCGGATTTCACCGGCGTCCTGCACCCTTTCCCGCAGCTTGGAGCTGATCTCGAAGTTGGTCGTTTCTTCCTCGCGCTGGCTTTCGCTCCGGGCCGTGGCTGAAGCGTTGTTGACGTCCTCCAACGGAAGGTTCTGTTCGACCGTGGTCGGCTGATCCAGCGTACGGTCGGTGGAGTTCTCCCGCTCTTCGACCATCTGGACGGAGCGCGCGACGCGGCTGTTGGGGTCGAAAGTCTGCTCCCGCAGGGTCTCGCGGCCTAGATCCACCTCTGCTGCCACCTGAACACGGACATTCCCTGGACCGAACATCGGCATCAGCATCTGCTCGATGGATCGCGCCATGCGCTGTTCCACGGAGACTCGCATCTCCTCCGCCCGGACCAAGGCGACGCCATCGTTCTGGCCATCGCCCGCCAGCACGACGCCGTTTGTGTCCATCACCGTGACCGCCCCTGAAGCGAGGCCCGGCACAGCGGCGGAAACGAGGTGCCGGACCGCCAGGGCTTGGCCGCGGTCAAGCCCGGCGCCCGCCGTTCGGACCACGACCGAGGCGCTGGCCGGCTGCGTCTGCGGGCTGAATGCCTCCGGGTCCGGCAGTGAAAGATGGACGCGGGCGGATTTTACGCCGTTCAGGGTCTGGATGGTCCGGCCCAGTTCCCCTTCCAGCGCCCGCACCCGGTTCAAGCGCTGCATGAAGGAGGTGAGGCCGAGCGCGCCCTGATCGTCGAACAGTTCGTATCCAGCACCGCCGGCGCTGGGCAGGCCCTGTTGCGCCAGCATCATGCGGGTCCGGGCGATCTGCGCTTCCGGCACTTGGATGGTGCCGCTGGCGGCCACCTCGTGCGGAACTTTCATGGCCTGAAGTTGACTGACAATCCGGCCAGCCTCCGCATCGTCGAGCCCGGCATAGAGAAGCCCCATCCGCGGCTGGGATACCCCGGCTGCGACCAGGGCCATGGCCAGGAGCACGGCAGCCGCCGCAACCCCCAGGATGATAAGGCGCTGCCGGCCCAAGGCCCGGAGTGTCTGAAGAAGGTTCGCCACCACGCCACCGGATCTTTAACGTTTCTGGAAACCGGCCGCGGCTATGTTCCGACCGCAACCAGAATGCACCTTAGCCGGGCCTCTTTTAACGGGCGTAAAAAACGGCGGCGGGCAGCTGAAGAGAAAACTGGATAAAATACTTCGGTTCTTCTTGCGCGCTTCGCTTGAAAACTGAATTCCGGGGCACAGGACAGATGGCTGAAAGCACGTTCGACCGGATGAGTAAGCAGCTTTCACCGCCGCAGGATGGAGTCAGGCGGCGGCGTCTGCTGATCGTTGCCGCAGCCGGGCTCTGTGCCGGGTTTGTGGGGCTTGGAGCCGGCATCTGGCGCGACTGGATCGGGGAGCAGTTGGCCGAGCCGACGCCCGCACCGACCGCTACCTTCCATCAGCTGGCTGATCTCACCGTCAATCTCCGCCAGACCGCCTCGGTCAAGCTGATGAAAATCGGCCTGACCCTCCGGGTCCCATCCAATCAGATTGCAGAGCTGACAGCGCTGGAGCCGGTCATTATCGACGGGCTCACCCCCTATCTGCGCCAACTCGACGAGCACGATCTGGAAGGTGCTTCGGGACTGGAGAAGCTCCGCGCCGACCTGATCCATCGCATCCGTCTGCTGGCGGAGCCTGTGGAGGTGAATGACGTCCTGTTACGCACTCTGATCCTGCAGTAGGGCCAAGCCATGAGCGACACCAGCATCGACAGCACGGTCGGCAGCATGACGGACGAGGGCGATGACGAGTCCATCGTCTGGGAAACCGCGCTCGCCGCCGAGGCTGAGCGCGTTCTGAGCCAGACGGAGATCGACCGTCTGCTGAACCTGGATGACAGCAGCGCGCCCAGCAAGCGCAGCGTCATCGACCAGATCGTCAATTCCAGCTTCGTGAACTACGACCGACTTCCAATGCTGGATGTAGTTTTCGACCGGCTGGTGCGCTTGCTGAACACCAGCTTCCGCAATCTCACTTCCGGCAATGTCGAGGTCAGCGTCGCCGGCATCCAGTCGGTCCGTTTCGGCGACTTCCTCTACAATGTGCCCCTGCCCTCGTTGATCTCCGTCGTCAAGGCGGAGGAGTGGGACAGCAACTTTCTGCTGACCGTGGACAGTGAGCTGATCTACAGCATCGTGGACATTCTGCTGGGCGGCCGCCGCAGCGAGCCCGCCCCTATCGATGGGCGGCCCTATACGGTGATCGAGCGGGCGCTGGCAGAGCGGGTAATCAAGCTGGTGCTGAAGGATCTTGGCTCCGCCTTCGCCCCCCTGTCGGCTGTGCGCTTCCTGCCGGAACGGGTGGAAACCAATCCGCAATTCGCGGTGATCACCCGCTCAAACAACGCGACCATCACGGCGCGTTTTCAGGTCCAGCTCGACGGCCGCGGCGGGTTCATCAACATCGCCATCCCCTATGCGGCTCTGGAGCCGGTCCGAGACCTGCTGTTGCAGATGTTCATGGGTGAGAAGTTCGGCCGCGACAGCATGTGGGAATCCCACCTGAAGACGGAGCTGCGCCGGACTAATGTCGACCTCTCGGCCGTGCTGGCCAGCGTGCAGGTCAGCCTGACCGATTTGTTGTCCTGGAAAAAGGGCACGGAACTGCGGCTGGAACTCCGGCCCGACGCGAAGGTCACCTTGAGCTGCGGGCAGGTCCCCATGTTCCAGGGCGACATGGGCCAGCGAAATGGCCGGCTGGCCCTGCGCATCGATGCCGACCTCGGCGCCCAGGATGAGGTGATCCATGGCCTTCTCAATAACCGCTGACGCGCTCGGCCCTTTGCTCAGTCTCGGCATGGCCGGGCTGTTCCTCGGCACGCTCATCTATCTGGCGCGTTTAAACCAGCGCCTCGGCGCGCTACGCGGCGCACAGTCAGAACTGCATGGCCTCCTGCGCGCCTGCTCCGACAATGTGGATTCGGCAGAGAAGTCCATCACCGCCCTGCGCGCCGCGGCGCAGTCCATGGCCGGCGACCTGGGACGATCCCTGGAACAGGCAGAGCGCCTGAAAGCGGACATCGATGCCACGTGCGCCGCCGCCGCGCGCCTTCTGGACCGGCTGTCGGAGGAACCGGCCGTTGGCGAAATGAAAGCTGCCGCCCCGGCTGTCGCTACCCGGTCCGAGTCCCCCCGCCCGGAGGTCCGGCCTCCGTCTACCGCCCAGGCCGACACCGGTGAAGAACAGGCGGCCTCCGTGCCTGCCCCGGTCGAGCCGCGCTGGACGGAAAAGCTGCGCCCGGAAGGTGAGCGTACAGCGATGCGCCTTTTCCGCGACACCATCCGCGCCCTCTGACGGAGCGTTACATGCCCCGCCCGCGTCTTCTTCCCGTCGTTATTGCCGCTTCCGCCATTGCGGTTCCGCTTTATGCCAGCGGCATGGCCGGCCTGTTCGGTCCAGCCTCCGCCCAACCTACCCCGCAGGCAAATACCCCGGCCGCCATTGAGGCCCCGGCTTCGCGGCGGGAACCCGGATTCACCGACCTTTTGCAGCCGGGAGAAAAGCAAACGCCAGCACCGGCGGCCCAGCCGGTCAACTCATGCTCTCCGGCCCTGGTCGATCTGCTGGCCGCAGAGCGGAAGGCGTTGGACGCCCGTGCAGCCGAACTTGAACTCATGGAAGAGTATCTGGAGGCAGTCCGGCAGCGGGCCGCGGAACAGGTTGCGGCGCTCGAATCGGTTCGCGTCGAGGTGGCCGCCCTGGTCGACCGCCGTAGCGTCATGGCCGAGGCGGACCTGAACCGCTTGGTCGCCATCTATGGGAACATGAAGCCAAAGGATGCTGCGCGCCTGCTGAACGGCACGGAAACGCAAATCGTCGTCGGCCTGCTGGATCGGATGGAAGAGCGCCGGGCCGCCCCGATCCTGGCGGAGATGGAGGCTGCCAAGGTCAACGACCTTACCCGGATGCTGGCCGTGCGCCGGCAGTTCGAAGGCGACCGCCCGCCGCCGCAATCGGCCGAAGCCTTGCCGCTGACCACGGTGCCGCGGATGTAGCGGCGCTGCAGTCGGCAAACGGTCAGAACCAGAAGGACAGGCCCGTCACGAGGGACAGCCTGTCCGCCTCTTCGCCTTCCGTGCGGACCAGTTCGGCCGTACGGCCCAGCCTCCTCTCCCAGGCCAGGCCCACATAGGGCGCGAACTTCCGCGCGATCTCATACTTCAGCCGGATGCCGGCACCGGCATGTGTGAAGCCGGCAACAGCACGACATAGTCCCGATCGGCCCAGATCGGATCGCGGCCGGCAGGCTCAATGACGATGGCCCCATACATCCCCGCCTGTTCCTGCATGGCGGAGTGGCTGTGATACCAGTAGGTGCCGGCCTGCCGCAGCTTGAGACGGTAGGTGTAGGTGCCGCCGGGCGGGATGGCCTCATACCCGTTGAAGCCCGGCGCGCCGTCCATCACCCCCTCCAGCAACAGGCCGTGCCAGTGCATGGAGGTCGGCTCCGCCAGACGGTTGGTGACCCGGATCACCACCTCCTGTCCCTCCCGCCAGAAGAGGGTTGGGGCCGGAATGGAGCTCCCCATGGAGATGGCTGGACTGGTCCGTCCGTCGATGGTGATCCGGGTCGGCTGGACCAGCAGGTCCAGCGTCTGATCGGCGGACGCGAAGCTCCGCCGTTCGGGATGAATGGTAAAGACGCCGGCCAGCCCAGCCACTCCGGCCAGACGCAACGCATCCCGCCGGCTTAGCCCCCTGTCTGAACTGCTCATTTCCGATGGCTCCGATCAGCGGGACACGTGCAGGCCGCCAGCCATTCCGGCTTCGTAATGACCGGGCATCGAGCATGCGAATTCCAGTGTTCCGGCTTCAGTGAAGGTCCATGCCACCTCCTCCGTGCCGCCCGGCTCGACCAGCAGGGTCGCGATGGCTGCATGTCCATCGATGCCAACTCATGGAGAATGTGTCTGGAACCGCGCCCGATCTTATCTGGACCCATAATATAGGCTTGTCTTATCCGCTCACAAGCCAAGTGCGTCCGCAGCCCTTAGCTCAGGCAGCCACCACCTCGCTGCGGCTGAACGCTCCCGTCCGCCTCAGCAGATCCAGATAGCCGCGCTCCATGGCTTCAGTCGGAAACAAGGCCAATGCCCGCGCTTGGTTCGCAGCACCGATCCTGGCCCGGAGAGCCGGGCTGGACAGCAGATCGGTCATCGCCCGGACCAAAGCCATGACATCCTGCGGCGGGACGATGAAGGGTCGGTTGGACGGTGCAACCATCTCAGGTACGTCGCCGACCGCCGGCGCGACCACCGGCCGCCCGGCGGCCATGGCTTCCATCAATGCGTGTGGCATCTGTGCCGCATCGGATGTCAGTGCGAACAGGTCGAAGCGTCCCAGGACAAGTTCCGGCCGGCGCAGGCGTCCGGCAAAGATCACCCTACCCGTAAGCCCCAGGGCATCGGCCATTCCCTCAAGATCGCCACGATCAGGCCCATCGCCGACGATCAGCAGCTTCGCCGCCGTCGGAAGCTGGGATACGGCGCGGAGCAGGCGGATTATGCCCTGCCCAGAAACCAGGGGGGCGATGGCGCCAAGCACCAAATCGCCTGCCCGTACGCCAAGCCGTTCCAGGGTTGCTTCACAAGGAGGACGGACAAACCGATAGGCATCTATCCCATTCGGAATGTGGTGCAGCTTGTCCTGCGGTACCCGCCATTGGCTGGAAGCAATGCGGTGCAGAGCCTTGGAGGGAACTACAACTTGAATTCCCTGGCACAGGGCGGCCCTCCGTTCCTGCATTCTTGGATGATCCGCGTCCGCTATTTCCGCCACATCCACCGAATCCTCGATGTGGATGTGTGGCACGGTGTGCCCGCCCCGGCCGGCCCTACCCCAGCCCAACGCTTCCCAACCATAGGTCAGAAGAATGTCGGGCCGCATTTCGTCCAGTAATGACTGTTTGACGCCAGCATGGTTCAGCAACCTTGCCGAGCCCGGCGTCAGTACATTCATGGGAATGTCAGCGGGGATCATGATTCGAGCTGCCGTGTCCCCGTTCAGGGAAACAACGGTATGCCGGATTTCCCCGGTACCGATTAGACCGGCAAGCCGCCCAAGCCGCAACTGCGGCCCGTCGATACCAAATCCGGGAAAGACGTGCAGCAGATGAGGCACCCGTCCACCCCATGTGTCATTTTTAGGACAGTGTAACGTGTAGAAAGTGGGGTTGGCTCAGTAGCAAAGGCTTATCAGAGGAATAGTGGGATCAATCGCGTCCTGATTACCCAATCTGCACAGGGGTGAATCCAACACAACCCGCGGCATTCAACGGACGGCGGGAACCAGACCGCGCCACGTTGCGGCATACGGGAACATGGCCATGTTCCCGTGCGGGCGACCATATCTCAGGAGAGGGCACTATCGCTTTAACTCAGGCAGCCACAAGGGCTCGAGTTTTCGGCGATTTGGGAACCTTACGGCTTCCGATGGACCTCACCATGACTGGCTTCACCCTACCGAAGTAGGGGTTTGCCAGTCGCGGGTCGGCGGGGGCACCCCGGCTCCCGGATCGGTTAGAGCGTAATGCCCTGACCCGTCGCTCACCGAACCCGCGCACGAGGTCGGCGAGGACCGCAGCCTTGCTCTGGAACAGCCAACCGTTAGGGTGCGCACGGCGCACTTCGATGTTGGCTGCCGCATTGAGGTCGGCATGCATTGTCTTACCGCACCAGAGACACTTGAAGGTACTCTGGTCGCGGCGGTTTCTTTTGTCCCCGTAGCCACAGCAGGAACAGGTCTGGCTGCTGTAGGCCGGGTTGACTTCCGTGGACGTGATGCCGTGGCGGTCCTTCATGTCCGCCAGCCTAGCCTTGATGATCGACCGCCCGCAGTTGCGCAGGATGGCGTTCAGGCGGCGGGACAGATCCGAGTGCCGGAAATCCAGACGCTTCAGCACCGGTCCTGCGGGCTTGCCGCCGGCCACGAGCTTGTTCAGCACGCGACCGATCTCGGTGCGCAGGAACCCGCACATGTCGTCCACCAGGTCGCGATACCGCTTGCTGTCGCGGGGCTTTCGCCCGGCTCTCTGCTGGCTGGCGGCGATCATGGAGATCAGGCGTCGTAGCGCCGGAGTTGCTTCAGCCAGCCCTGACCGAGCAGTTGGCCCTCGCTGGTGGCGAACAGCATGTATAAGCCGAAGTCGAGTGCGATCACGCCGCTGCCGTCGTAAGCTGCGCGGGAGGCGGTACAGGACTCCCCCATGTCGGTGACGATGCCGAAGGTCAGCCGTCCGTCACGCTGGTTGACCTGGATGCCGTCGGTGGCCCGGCCGGGTCTCCGGTCATGGTAAGCATGGATCAGCAGTGGGACGGCGATCTTGCGCCCTTTCTCCCTGGTGGAGAGGTTGACCCACCAACCGACTTGGCCGCCCTGCATCGCCTTTACGGGCTTAGCAATGGAGCCCACCCGGTGGTCCAGCCGCATGGAGATGCGGGACAGGTCCGGAGGGCGGTGTTCGCTCATGACATGGTGCGTAATCGACCGGGCCAGCCGCCGGATCTCGACGGAAATGATCTCGCCCGTTCCCTTCATCACCACGTCCGTGCGGGAGAACCAAGCGCCCGCGCGGTTGATGGTATGAAGCATGTGCTTGGTGTCGGACGGCAGGCTGCTGGCGTTCACCGTATCGCGGAACTCGTTGGCCCGGTTGCTCACCCAGCCCTGCAACTGCACCACGACCTGATAGCGGCACATTTGGACCCGGTTGGCCGCGCCGATGACGGCGGCGAAGGTTACCTTGTCCACGTCGTGATTCCTGTCGAACCGGCCCGTCTCGAAGAACAGCCGCCACTGCTCGCGGCCCAGCAGCACCGCACCAGCCCGATAGGCCCGCAGCAGGGCCAGCACCGCCTGCTCCTTGCTCACCGTCAGGTTCGACGGCAGCATGACGGGCGGATGGGCGGGCTTGGTCCGTGCCATCAGGCGGTTATGTGTTGGGATGACCCGCGTGACGACATCGCCCCCGCGACCAGCAGCAGCGGCCGCTTTGTTCCACGCCCCTTCGGATTGGCCGGAGGCGGCTCGTTGTCGTCATCCTTGTGCTCGGGCTTGGCTCGCTTGCGCGGCGGTGCCCCGGCGTAGGTCTCGTCAATCTCGACGATGACCGAAAGCAGCGGGTTCTGCTCCGCCATCATGGCCCTGATCCGATGATCGAGATGCCAAGCCGTCTCGGAGGACACGCCCAGCATATCGGCCATCTTGACGGCGCTACGGAGCCGCAGGCAGGATACACGGGGCCGTCGGGTCACCGGGACTGCTCGAACCATGCACGCGCCGCCTCTTCGTCGGGAAAAAGCCGGTTGAAGTCGCGCAGGGAGAGAGCCGCTTCGTTTATGCTTTGCACATAGAACTTAGGGGGCGCCTTAGTCAAGGCGTTAGTCCCACCAAGAGATATCGCGGAGTTCAGCTAAGCAGTTTGGCTGTCATCCAGATGAGTCCGGTCCAGACAGCCAGGCTGAATACCAGTAGGACCGATACGCTGACCAGCAATGGCACCCGCCGCTCATCCGGGCCGGCATCCGGCTCTTCCATCGGATAGGGAAGCACAGGCATCCGGCCATCGGCATCCCGGCTAGCCATCGGTGCAGCCTGCTTGGAAACTTCCCGGCCAGACACAGCCAACCGGGACAGCGTTGCCGTCGAAGAGGTGGTGACGGTCTGGTGCATGGCCTTCTCCTTCCGATGGCGACCGGTGATTCTGGGCGGCCACTGCACGCCCGCCCCAGCCTCTTTAGGAGGATATATTAGGCCAACCACCCCCTCCGCGTCGACATGCCCGTGCGAATCTACCCCAAAATTTCGGCACAGAAAGTAGGGAGATGTCGGCGGGTAGGCTAGGCTGTTGATGCAAACCCGAAATTCAATCAGCAACTCGCTGCCGGACCAGCGCCAGCCTCGCGCATCCAACCGTCCAGCCAAGCAGCAGACGCATCTGGTTCCTCTCCGAACGGGTTATCAACAACCGTCTCTCCGCGTTTGCGGGCAGCCATTCCCATCACATGGGCCAGCAGGTTGAAGCCAGTGAGTTCGGCGGTCGAGGCGGGCAACATCGCGGGTGTCCCTTCAGGTGATGCGCCCACAATAGGACATCAGCCCCGCTCCCTCGTTGATGTATGTCAATTGCGTCGGCGAGCGAACCTTTCCCCGACCTGTCCTCTGCAACAAGCTCAGACCTGCGCCAGGTCGGCCCTGCCCTGCTCCACCGCGAAGATCGCGCGCGTCGACAGATTTCCACCGGGTCGGCTCACCTGGTCCAGTACTTTGAAATGCGTCTGAAACAGGTTCGGCGTGACGTCACACACGACATATCCGCGCTGATCGTTCAACAGCTTGAGATGCGGGTTCTCGGCCAGGATACCGGCACTCCACGGGCGATGCTCTCCGCCGTCGCCGCCCGAACTGATGGAGGTGGTTACGAACTCGGCGGCGACCTTCTCCGAATCCGGGTTCATGGGGTCGCGGTGGACTTCCCCTGCGTAGTTCTGGTGCTCATCCCCTGTCAGAATGATGGTATTGCGCTGCTTGCGGCGGCCCAGGAATTCGGTCAGCCGTCGGCGCGGCTTCAAGTAGGCGTCCCAGCTGTCCAGATTTCGCACATCCCGTTCGGACGGATCGCGGTCCAGCGGCATGAACATGATCTGCTGGGCCAACACGTTCCAGTTCGCCCGTGACTTGTCGATCCCTTCCAGCAACCACTTTTCCTGCCGCTCCCCCAGCACGGTCGCCTCCTCCGAATCCACCGCTTCGCAGGCTTTTTTGAAGCCGTCGCCGCAGGGTTGGTCGCTGCGGTACTGGCGGGTATCAAGGACATTCATGTCCAAGAGCGAGCCGAAACCGAACCGGCGGAAAAGCTGCATCTCAGGTCCCAGCGGCCAGGAACTGCGCCGGAACGGCAGATGCTCATAATAGGCCTGCGCCGCAGCGACGCGCCGTAGCAGGAAGATCTCCGGCGCGACATCATCGTCCCCGTGCGCCTCCACCCAGTTGTTGACCACCTCGTGGTCATCCCAGACGCTGATCCAGGCCGCCGCCGCATGGGCGAGCTGAAGGTTCGGGTCCATTTTGTACAAGGCGTAGCGCCGACGATAATCGTCCAGGCTGAAGCACTCGCCTTCGGGCACAGGACGGACGGTGGGCAGCATCGTTTCCGTATACCGGCTGAAGAAAAGCGGCCGGCTGCCATACTCGTAGATGTAGTCGCCGTAATGATAGACGAAGTCCAGATCGGCCTCTGCCGCTAGATGGCTGTAGGCCGTATACAGCCCCTGAGACCACTCCTGGCAGCCGGCAACAGCGAAGCGCAGCCTCTCCACCGCAGCGCCCGCTGCCGGGGCGGTCCGGGCCCGCCCGGTGATGCTGCGCTCCCGGCCGGACGTGAATCGGTACCAGTATGGCCGGCCGGGCTCGAGCCCGGTCACCTCCACATGCACGGCATGGGCTAACTCCGGCCGGGCAACGGCGGTACCGCTCTGCACCACCTTGCGGAAGCGCTCATCCGCCGCGACCTGCCATTCAACCTCCATGCCGTCCCGTGGCATGCCATGGCCGGGTTCGAAGGGCCGGGGGGCCAGACGCGTCCAGATCACGAACCCGTCCGGCAACGGGTCGCCTGCGGCGACGCCGAGCTGGAAGGGATATTCGACGAAAGTGGGCTGCGCCAGCGCACGGGACGGCGCAAACGGAATGGAAAGGGCGGCGGTGGCCGCCGCACCGAAGGTCTGGATGAGCTGCCGGCGGGTCAGCCGCCGCGGATCGATCACGGAACGTTTCATGGAACCCGGCCAGTGGTGCGGCCCGGCGCCCGAGGGAGTAGGCGCCGGACACTTTCGATATATGGCTTTACACGCCAGCCGAGCTCCTACTCAACCCTTCTGATAGTAGGAGCCGCGCGAACCCGGAATGGACGGATCAGCTTCCGATGATTCCCCCGTCCTGCTTGGTGACGACGACCACGCTGGGACGCGGCGGAACCTTGTCGTTGAAGTCGGGCCAGCGAGTTCCTGGATGGGCGAAGGTCGCGCGTTCACCCGCATCCAGGAAGTCCTCTACCCCGTCCACGCCCGGGTGCTGAACCGAGAGGAACAGCGTCTTGTCATCGGGCGTGAAGCAGGGACCGCACATTTCCGCCCCGACCGGCACGCGGAAGAAACGCTTGGACGTACCGCGCAGCGGCCCCTCCGTCTCCATGGCGAACAGCCCGTCGGCGACGCCGCTGGTCCACTGCCACTTGCTGCCCTGGTCGGTCGACACCCAGACACGGCCCTTGCCATCGATCGCGCAGTTGTCGGGGCAGGCAAACCAGCCGTTCTCGGTTGTTGCCGGATTGAACACGGCCTGGGTCTGTGGGGCGGCAGGGTTGCCCGCCTGCACCAGGATTTCCCATTGGTAGGTCTCGGCCGTGTGGTCGCCGTCGGGAGGAGTCATCTCCACGATATGACCCCACAGGTTCTGGGCGCGGGGGTTCGCCGCATCCACGAAGCCGATTGGGGCGTGACGGACAGGATCGGCCGGCTTGCGGGCATCATTGTTGGTCAGCATCGCATAGACCTTGTTGGTCTTGGGATTGACCTCGATGTCCTCGGGCCGGTCCATTCGAGTGGCCCCCATCAATGTGGCGGCATGGCGGGCATTGATGACCACGTCGCCCTGGTCGTTGAAACCGTTCTCCGACGTCACCGGTCCTTGCCCATGCACCAGGGGCAGCCAGGTCACGGTCCCATCCTCGTTGTAGCGCGCGGCATACAGAGTGCCGTCCGTCAGCAGCTCCATATTGGCCTTACGGTCGTCCGGACTGAACTTTCCGGCCGAGACGAAGCGGTAGACGAACTCGAACCGCTGATCGTCGCCCATATAGACGACAACGCGCCCGTCCTTATTCACCGCGACGCCCGCCCCCTCATGCTTGAAG
Organism: Indioceanicola profundi; assembly: GCF_003568845.1. Lineage (NCBI taxonomy): Bacteria > Pseudomonadati > Pseudomonadota > Alphaproteobacteria > Rhodospirillales > Azospirillaceae > Indioceanicola > Indioceanicola profundi. The sequence goes on from NZ_CP030127.1 coordinate 751,118, forward strand.
CGGCCAAGCGCGGTTTGCTTGCGCGGCGTGGACGTCGGATCGTAGGGGTCGATTTCGACGACCCAGCCGAACCGGTTCGCCTCGTGCGGCTCCTTATTCACGTCCCAGCGCTCATCGTGCAGTCCCCAAAGGTACCACATGCCGGGAATGCCATAACGGTCGTAGTTCTTCTGCTCCGGGTGGGAGGCATCAACCGTGCCGATGAAATATCCGTCGATGTTCTCCTCGCAGGTCAGGAACGTGCCCCAGGGGGTGACGCCCCCGGCACAGTTGTTGACCATGCCGATGACCGTCCGCCCTTCCGGGTCCGCCTTGGTCTGCATACGGCGGTGGCCGGCAGCCGGCCCGCTGATCGCCATCCTTGTTTCCAGTGCGGTGATACGGCGGTTGTAGCTGCCGTCCTTGACGTAGCTCCACTTCCCATCGGCGCCCCGCCGGATCTCCACGATGCTGCCGCCATGGGCGGCCATCTCGATCTCCGAAATCTGCTTCGTGTATCGCTGAACCAGCTCTTCCGGCGTCAGCCTGTCCTGTCCCTCCGGAACGAAGCCGGGGAACATGACATCGCGTTCCGTATATTCGTGGTTCACCCAGAGCAGGCCATGATCGGCCGAATCGCCGCCTTGCGGCAGCGGAAGGAAGCCAACGAAGTCGCAGTTATAGCCGAACTGCCTGAGCTGGCTTTCCACTGTCTGCGCATAGGGATCGAATTCAGGCGCGTCGGCGAAGATCGGATCGCCCCAGCGGATCAGGATATCGGCGTTGTAACCTGGCGAGACATGGTGGGTCTGGTCCACTCCGTGCGGCACCTCGGTAAAGCCGAAGCTGGGAACCGCCCCCGCGGCAGCCTGCGCCTGAGCGGGCCGGGCGCCTGCCAGGATCGGCGGCACCAGGGCAGCCAGGGCGGTGGTGGCCAGCGCGCCGCGGAGAATGTCACGCCGCCCGAAGCGCCGCTGAACCACCTCTCCAAGCGTCGGCGAATCGGCCGGGCTGGCCGGGCGGTCCTGAAGGGCTTCGAATTCTTCGGCGGTGGTCAGCGGGACCAGGTGGTGGGCGCTCATCTACGCAGGCTCCAGTACGATCGGGTGCAGGCATGCCGACGCCTACCTGACATGGAGCGTCGGCGGACTGCAACACACAGCCACACGGGCGCCGCCACCGGCGCCCGGCTGCTGCTCGAAGCCTGCTTATAGCCGTTGAAGGCTACAGAAATCTGACAAAGAAACAGGTGGAACGGTCCGTCGCGCCCTGCTAATGAGCGGCCGCAAGTTCCCGCAGCCAATCCGCGGCCCGGCCGCGGATGCGGTCCCAGCGGAACCGCTCCGACGTCAGCTGGAACGCGTTCTCCGCCAGCCTGTCGGCAAGAGCCTTGTCGGTGCAGAGGGTGAAGATGTCCTCGGCAATCGCATGGGGAGTATCCGAAATCAAGGCGCTGGTCCGATCCCGCAACGCAAGTCCCTCGGCCCCCACCGGGGTGGTTGAAAGCGGGATGCGGTTCGCCATGGCCTCCAGGACCTTCAGCTTGGTCCCTCCCCCGAGCCGGAGCGGCGCCACGAACACGTCATAGCCAGCCAGGGCGTCCGCCAGATCGTCGACGAAGCCGCGGAAGCGAACCGGCCCCGCATAGGCTTCCCGCATGGCCTGTGTCGTGCCGGGGCCGATCACATCAAGCATCAGGCCGGGCAGCCGGTCGCTGAGGAGCGGATGGATTTCGCGGGCGAAGAACTCGACCGCATCCAGATTCGGCCCGTACTGCATGTTCCCGACGAAGACCAGACGGGGCGCCGCCCCATTCCGACCAGACCGGCGGGGACGCAAAGTCGGCATGGCGACCCCGTTCGGCACAGTGTGGACGTTGCCCATCCCGAACATCTTCAGATAGTCCCTGTCCTCGTCGGAGCAGACGACTGTCGCCAGATAGCGCCGGGCACCCATTGTCTCCCGGTACCAGAGGCGAAGCCCACGGGGCAGCATGCGGATGGATTGGCGTGGGGAAGCCTTCTCGCGAAGTTCGCGGAAATGCTTCTTATGCTCGACATCGTCCAGATCAAGGATCGTCTTACCCGACCAGGCCCGCAGCAACGGAGCAAGCTCGCGCCGTTCGACCCAGATGAGGTCATAGGAATCCAACTGAATCCCCTCGAGCGCACGGGCGAAGCGATGCAGCAGAGGCAACCGCTCGGGACCCACGATCTCCCCGGTGCGGACAAAGTTGCGGAGCGTGTCCACCAAGCTGGTGCTTTCCCCTTCACCCGTCTCCACTGCAATCATCTCCTCGCAGAACGAGGATAGGCTCGCCTGTGCTGCATCGCTCGGCGGAGGCGGAGAGACCAGCGTAACGGCGAAATCGCGGCTGCAGCCCTGAATCAGATTGGCGATGCGTACATGCTGCCCACGGTCGAGCGGATAGGGGAAAACCGGCGACAGGAACAGAAGACGGGGCTTTTCGCCCGACAGGCTGCTTTGGATCATGATCGTCCCTTACGTATCGGACCCGCCGGTCTCTACTTTTTTGCGTCCAGTCGAAGGGGCGGATCGCAATGGATTCCCCGCCCCCGATGCCGAGCGCTGAACATCGCAGCCGCCGATCCATTGCGATGCGAAAAAGAGGCGGGCCTGTTGTAATCGCCCGATTTCTCAGGGATTCCGGGACTTGAGCGGCCCAATGACAAAATTGGGCACCCTCGCATCCGAACTTTGCCTCGGCAGCTATGGCCCTGCTTGCCCCGGAACGGCGACCTGTTTAGCTTGGGACCGGTTCCCACCGGAACTTCGCCACATTCGCCTTTCACAAGGGTTCCGCCCCGCCCTCCCGGATACGGATTACCGATGACTCTTCGCCTTCGTCCCGTTCTCGCCGGCTTCGCCCTTCTGCTCGCGACCGCCCTGCCCGCACACGCCTTCGAACCCGCCATCGTCTTCGACATGGGCGGCCGGTTCGACAAGTCCTTCAATGAGGGCGCGAATATGGGAGCGGAGCGCTTCCAGAAGGAAACGGGCGTCAAGTACCGCTGGTTCGAGGTCACGAACGAGGCGCAGCGGGAGCAGTTCCTGCGCCGCCTTGCGCAGCGCAACACGGATGTGATCGTCGCCGTCGGCTTCTCCATGGCCCCGGCAGTGGAAAAGGTCGCGAAGGAATTTCCGAAGGTGAAGTTCACCGTGATCGACGGTGCGGTGGACCTGCCCAATGTGCAGTCCGTCAGCTTCGCCGAGCATGAGGGCTCCTACCTTGTCGGCATGCTGGCGGCGATGGCCAGCAAGACCGATACGGTGGGGTTTGTCGGCGGCATGGACATCCCCCTGATCCGTCGTTTCGCCTGCGGTTATGAGCAGGGCGTGAAGGCTGTCGAGCCTGAAACCACGATCCTGGTCAACATGGCCGGAACGACCCCGGCCGCCTGGTCGGACCCGACCCGCGGAGCCGAGCTAGCGCGTAGCCAGTTCGACCGCGGCGCGGATGTGATCTTTGCCGCAGCCGGCCAGACCGGAATGGGCGTGCTACAGGCGGCCAAGGATTCCGGCAAGCTGGCCATCGGCGTGGATTCCAATCAGAATCATCTCTTCCCCGGCAACGTGCTTACCAGCATGGTCAAGCGGGTCGACACGGCCGCCTACAGCGCCTTCAAGACAGCACAGGACGGTACCTGGAAGCCGGGCGTCGCCGTTCTCGGCCTCAAGGATGAGGGTGTCGATTGGGCCTTGGACGAGAACAACGAGCCGCTCATCAGCGATGAGATGAAGGCCGCTGTGGAATCCGCGAAGGACGAGATCAAGAACGGCACGCGCACGGTCGCCAACTATGACGACCAAAGCGGCTGCAAGTACTGAGAAAAGGCTGCAATTCCGGGGTGATTGGGGTAGTGATAGCGGGGCTCCCCACAGGGGTGTCCCGCTTCCCTTCCCTTGTGCAGGCCGGAAACGCTGCCCTTGTCGTCCGATGCCACGTCCCGTGCTTCCTCCGCTGCCGCGGCGCCCGCGGTCGAGCTGGTGGGAATCGATAAAAGCTTTGGCCCCGTTCACGCCAACCGCAATGTCCATCTGACAATCGCGCGCGGCACCATCCACGGCCTCGTGGGTGAGAACGGCGCCGGAAAATCCACCTTGATGAGCATCCTGTACGGCTTTTACCAAGCCGATGCGGGCGAAATCCGCGTCAGCGGCAAGCCGGTGCGTATCAAGGGGCCGGAAGACGCCATCCGGCTGGGGATCGGCATGGTCCACCAACATTTCATGCTGGTGGAGACCTTCACCGTCCTGGAGAACCTCCTTCTGGGCGCCGAGGGCGGAGCCCTGCTCAGCCCGGCCATGGCCCGCGCCAGGGCCGAGGTGGAGGAGCTGGAGCGTGCCTTCGGGCTGGAGGTGCCCCTCGACCGTGTCGTCGGGGAATTGCCGGTCGGCATCCAGCAGAGGGTCGAAATCCTGAAGGCGCTGTACCGCGGCGCCGAGGTGCTGATCCTGGACGAACCCACGGCCGTGCTTTCCCCGCCGGAGGTGGAGCAGCTTTTCCGGATTCTGGACCGGCTGCGGGCAGAGGGGCGGACCGTCCTGCTGATCACCCACAAGCTCAAGGAGATCATGGCGATCACGGATGCCGTTTCCGTGCTGCGCCAGGGCCAAGTGGTGGCGGAGTTCCGCACAGCGGAGACCAGCCGGCAGGAGCTCGCGGATGCCATGGTAGGGCGCAAAGCCGTGCTGACCATCGACAAAACCCCGGCTCAGCCCGGGCCAGCGCTTTTAACGGCCCACAAGTTGGGCGTGGTGGATGGGCGCGGCGTCGCCCGCCTGGTCGATGCCAGTTTCGAACTGCGCGCCGGCGAAATCGTCGGCATTGCGGGCGTTGCCGGCAACGGCCAGTCGGAACTTCTGGAAATCCTGTCCGGTATGCTGCGCCCGACCACCGGCAGGCTCGACGTGAAGGGCACGGTGATCGAGCACGGAACCGGGTACACGCCAGCGGATGCCCGGGCGATGGGCATCGCGCATGTGCCGGAGGACCGGTTGAAGCTCGCCATGATCAAGCCCTTCGCCGCGCATGAGAGCGCGATCCTGGGCTATCACGACGATGCCGAGCTGGGTTCAGGATGGATGCTGTCCTGGCGAAAGGTGATGGCGCGCACGGCCGAGTTGATGCAACGCTTCGACGTCCGCCCGCCCAACCCGATGCTGCGCTCCTCCCTTTTCTCCGGCGGCAATCAGCAGAAGCTGGTGATGGCGCGGGAGATCACAAAAGACCCCGACGTTCTTCTGGTTGGCCAGCCGACCCGCGGCGTAGATATCGGGGCCATTGCCTTCATCCACCAGGAACTAGTCGCCCTGCGTGACCGTGGCAAGGCTATCCTGCTGGTCTCGGCCGAGTTGGAGGAGATACTGGCCTTGAGCGATCGGGTGCTGGTCATGTGCGGCGGCCGCATCGTTGGAGAGATGCCGAGGTCGGAGGCCACCGAGGCGCGGATCGGCCCGATGATGGCCGGCATTTCTGAGGGAGAGGCGGCATGAGCCCGCAGACCGGTTCGGGCGAACTGCCCCGCTGGGCCACGATCGTGGCCCTTCCCCTCATCAATGTCGGCATTGCGCTACTGGTCTCCGCCCTTGTCATCCTGTCCATCGGCGAGGACCCGCTCGCAGCGCTCGGCATCATGGTCCAAGGCGCGTTCGGCAGCGGGCTTGGCATCGGCTACACGCTGTACTACGCGACCAGCCTGATCTTCACCGGACTTTGCGTTGCCGTAGCCTTTCATGCCGGGCTGTTCAATATTGGCGGCGAAGGGCAGGCCTATATCGGCGGTCTTGGCGTCGGTATCGCCTGCCTTGCCCTGGGCGGCTGGCCCTGGTGGCTAGCCCTTCCGGTGACGGTCCTGGCCGGAATGGCGTTCGGCGCCGCCTGGGCGCTGATACCGGGTTATCTCCAGGCGTACCGGGGAAGCCATGTCGTCATCACGACGATCATGTTCAATTTCATTGCTTCCGCCCTCATGGTCTATCTGCTGGTCAACGTCCTGATCAATCCCGGCCAGATGAGCCCGGAGAGCCGCGAGTTCGACCCCAGCCTCTTCTTGCCGCAGATGCATGAGATGCTGGCCGTGCTGGGCATGGAAGTGGACGCCACGCCGCTGAACCTTTCCTTCCTGATCGCGCTTCTGGCCTGCGTGCTGATCTGGCTGTACATCTGGCACACGCGCGCCGGGTTCCGCCTGCGCACAGTTGGCGCCAATGAGGACGCAGCCCGCTATGCCGGCATCGATCCTCGCCGCACCATCCTGATCGCAATGCTACTCAGCGGGGCGATGGCGGGTCTGCTGGGGCTCAATGAGGTGCAAGGCGTCCAGCACCGTCTCATGCTGAACTTCACCGCCGGCCTCGGCTTCACCGGCATCGCCGTCGCCCTGATGGGGCGGGCGCACCCGGCGGGGATCGTGCCCGCGGCGATCCTGTTCGGCGCGCTCTACCAGGGCGGGGCCGAACTGGCCTTCGAGTACCAGAACATCAGCCCGGAACTGGTGGTGGTGATCCAGGGCGTGGTGATCCTGTTCGCCGGGGCGTTGGAACACATGTTCAAGCCGGCCCTTTCCCGACTTTTCCGCCCGCGGCGGACCATCCCCGCGGAGGCCTGAGATCATGGACTTCCTCCAGATCCTGTCGCTGCTCGACAGTACGATCCGTCTGGCGGCCCCGCTTATCCTGGCGGCGCTTGCTGGCCTGTTTTCCGAGCGGGCCGGCGTGGTCGATATCGGCCTTGAAGGCAAGATGCTGGCCGGCGCCTTCGCCGCCGCCGCGGCTGGTGCCGCCACCGGATCGGCCTGGATCGGGCTGCTGGCCGGCATCACCGCTTCCCTGGTCCTGGCCGCCGTTCACGGTTTCGCCTGCATCAGCCAGAAGGGCAATCAGGTTGTCTCCGGCGTTGCCATAAACACCATTGCAGCGGGCCTGACAGCCGTTCTGGCCCAGGCCTGGTTCGAGTTGGGCGGACGGACGCCAAGTCTCGACGGAGCGTCCCGCTTCGCTGCAATCGACCTGCCATTGGCGCAGACACTGTCCGGCATCCCCTTGCTGGGGCCGGTCTATGCGGAACTGGTCAGCGGGCACAATCTGCTCGTCTACATCGCCTTTCTGGCTGTGCCGCTGGCGGCCTGGATCGCCTACCGCACCCGCTTCGGATTGCGGCTGCGCGCTGTGGGTGAGAACCCGGCCGCAGTGGATACGGCCGGCATCTCCGTCCCTGTCCTGCGCTATCAGGCCGTGGCAATCGCAGGAGTGTTGTGCGGCATCGCCGGTGCGTATCTTTCCACGGCGCAAGGCGCCGGCTTCCAGGAAAACATGACGGCCGGCAAGGGCTATCTCGCCCTCGCCGCTCTGATCCTCGGTAAGTGGAAGCCGGTCCCGACCCTGATGGCCTGTCTGCTCTTTGCCTTTGCCGATGCGCTTCAGACCCGACTTCAGGGCGTTCCGCTTCCCGGCATCGGCGAGGTCCCCGTTCAGGTGATCGAGGCGCTGCCCTATATCCTGACCGTTCTGCTGCTGGCTGGCTTCGTAGGCCGTGCCATTCCGCCCAAAGCCGCTGGCCTGCCTTATACGAAAGACCGGTGAGCATGCATGGCGGACGGTGAGATAGCGGAGCTTCTGCGCCTCCCTTTTCCACCAGGAAGGTCTGACGCCTGCAGGCCTTTCCCTTGTGGAATATTGCCGGACTGACTGCATGGTGCGGCAGCCTTCCAGAGGTGATCAGCCTTAGCCAGAGGCCGCCCAACCAGACACATAGGTCTGGCTGGCCTCTTTGGCTCGCCCATTAGTGATCCGAATTCCATCCAGATGCCCGGACCGGACCAGTCATGGCGCGGTGCCAGCCATGCCATCAGCTGCTCAGGCGACAGCGTCCAGAACAGGCTTTTCGACTAGAGCTCCTGATGCGAAGCACCTCGCCGCCAGGGCACATGCATACCTGGGGAGGCGGCGAGTTCTACTAGATGGCTTTGTCGAAAGCAGGTCTCACCTCCTGACGGTTCGCCAACAAATACGAAAGCCCCGCCGGATTTTCCGGCGGGGCTTCTGTGTAGTTGGAAGGGCGGTCCAGCAGGGCTGCCCTTCCCGATAGTTCTGTTCCTGTGGATCAGAACTCGTAGCGGACGCCGACCTGCATCTGCCACACCGAACGGCGCGACTGCGTCGTGGTGCGCACGTCGGTCAGACCGGTATAAACGTACCGGCCCGTTACCGGGTCGATGGACGGGGTGACAACCGGCGCCACATACGGGAAGCCGACCTGCTCCAGACGGCCCCAATCGCTGTTCAGCAGATTGGTGAGGTTCTGGATGTCGAACGTCAGAACCGCGCGGTGACCCTCGAAGAAGGCCGGGATTTCCTGCCGGAGGGACAGGTCCACGGTATGGACCCAGTCACTGCGGTGGGAGTTGCGCGGGGCAATCTCGCCACGGTACTTGCCCAGCCCGTTGTCTTCGATGAAGGCATCGAGCTGCTCGCAGGTCAGATCTCCGGTGACAAAGACATCGGCGCTTGCGCCGCTGCCCAGGACGCCACAGCTCTCCGGCACATAGAAGAGCTGGCGGTCACGGCTGTTCTGTCGAGAGTCGCCGAACACATTGCCGCCGTCGCGGAACGTGTAGCTGTAGGGCAGGCCGGAGCGATGCTCACCAATCAGGGTGACTGTCGTCTTGAACCCTTCCAGGAAGTCCTTCGTCCAGGACGCCGTCCACGAGACACGGTGCTTGATCTCGTAGTTGGAAGTCGCCTTTTCCGGGTCGTTGATGTCGGACGTCGCGACGTTGTCCCAGTTGGACAGAGCCGTGGAGCTGGTGCCGGGGCTCACATCCTCGACATCCTGCCAAGTGTACCCGACGAAGGTGCCGAAGTCGCCGAAGTCGGACATCCAGGTCTTGTCCAGACCGGCAGTCAGGACGAGACGATTGCCTTCGCTGGTGTTGGTCAGCAGCAGGTCGTTACCGCTGGGAGCGCCCGCGACGCGGGTGTAGAGCGGACGTCCATCCGGCAGGGTGCCATTCTGAACGTAGCGGATGTTCTTCCAGAGAACGGCGTCGCGCGTTTCGGCGTAGGTGCCGTCTAGGGTCAGGCGGAAGTCGGTGCCTACGCCCGGGATGTCGAAGTCGTGCTGCAGCGACAGGGCGAACTGCCACTCGGACGCGATGTCGAAATCCGGATCAAGCGCGTTCACATCGCCTTGACCTTCCAGCGTGCTCTGACGATCGAGCAGAACCTGCGGCAGATCGAAACCGTTGACGTTGTCCAGAACCGCCGAAACCGGGAACGGCAGCCCCGTGCTGTTACGGCTGATATCCTGGGTGGTCGTGATGACACCCGTGTTACTGTAGCTGTTGGACAGCCAGACGTTCGGGGTGCCGCCGCCGAAGATGCCCACACCGCCGCTGATGACGGTGCGGTCGGTCAGGTCATAGGTGAAGCCAAGGCGCGGGGACCAAAGGTCGCGGCCGTCGAGCGTCTCCGAATTGGAAAAGCCGTAGCGATTTGCGAAGACTTGGTTGGACGCTGGGCGGTCCTTCGATTCAAACCAGTCGTAGCGCAGGCCGAAGGTTACTTCCAGATCGCTCGTAACGTTCCAGCGATCTTCCAGATAGAGGCTGTTGGTGTCGTAACCGAAATTGGCAGCGGCATCATTGGCATTGTTCGAAAGAGCGTTCTGATAGCTCAGCGACGAGGCGCGCCGGTTCCGCAGATCATCGATGCTGGCGAACTCATAGACGCCTTCCGCCCGCTGGACGAAGAGGTTGAAGATTTCCAGTTCTTCGCGCTCGAAGCCGGCGGTCAGGGTGTGATCGCCAAGCAGATACTCGCCCTTCAGCTTAAGGGTATTGAGGTCGTTCGTCAGGTAGTTGGCATGACGCGACTCGTCCGGACCAGCGAAGACGGTGCCACCGGACGGGGTGGCAATCTCGAACTTGGCGAACTCGGTCCCGCGCAGGCTCTCCTGCCGGGTCTCGACTTCCTTCCGGCCGACCTTTAACTCCGTCGAGAAATTCTCGGTCCAGCTGGAGTAGAGCTGACCCGTGAACTGCTCCAGGGTGATGGCGCGGTTATAGAGCGTGGAAAGGGTCGACAGCTCCCGGAAGCTCGTGCTGTTTCCGGTGTTGCTGGTGTCGTTGCCTTCTGTCCGCTGATAGGTGAACGTCGCGCGATGGTTGTCGTTGATGTTCCAGTCGACGCGGGCCAGGAGCTTCTCGTCGCTGGTCGGGATCGCGGCGCCAAGCGCGCCGGCATCGAACCCGTACACCGTATCCATGATGCTGAGGATTTCAGCATATTCGGCAGTCGTGATGCCAGGCACCTCGTTCGGCGCGCCGGACCCGGTCGGGCCGAATTCCTGGGGCTCCTCGGTCTCGAGCTTCTCGTAGTTCACGAAGAAGAACAACTTGTCCCGGACAATCGGGCCACCCAGCGTGCCGCCGTACGTCTTCTCCTTGAAGGTGAAGTCGTAGTTGTTGTCCTTGCTCTTGTCGCCGATCAGGCTGTCGTCGGTGTAGTAGTAGTAGGCAGAGCCGTGGAAATCGTTATCGCCAGACTTGGTGACGATATTGATCAAGCCGCCCTGGAACCCGCTGTACTCGACGTCGAACGGGTTGGTGACGACCGCCACCTGTTCGATCGCATCCAGAGAAATCGGCGAGCGCTGAGTCGGGTAGCCGTTGTTGTTCAGGCCGAAATCGTCGTTCTGGCGCACACCGTCAACGGAAAGCTGGTTGAAGCGGTTGTTCGCGCCGGCGATCGAGATGGCGTCGGAGTTGGTCGGATCGATGAAGACGCGCGGATCGATGCGCAGCGCTGACTTCAGATCACGGTTGACCGTCGGGGCGTTACGGATCGCTTCCTCACCGAAGGTCCGGCCGGTGCCGGCAACCTGCTGCGTGATCCGCTCACCCGTGACGATGATTTCTTCAAGCGCGGTCTGCTGCTGACCCGACGCCTCGAGAACCAGATCGATGGCGGTCGGCTCACCCAAGCGGATGAAAACACCCTCGATGGTCTGACGCGGATATCCCTGTCCGGAGAAGGTCACGTTGTACGGACCACCGACGCGGAGACCCGCGGCGTTGAACCGGCCACCGGCATTCACAGTCGAGGTGGTACGCGTGCCCGACGGCACGTGAAGGACTTCCACCGTGGCGCCCACTGCAGGCTCGCCGTTCGACTGCAGGATCAGACCCGTCATCGAAGACGTGGTTTCCTGGGCGATGGCGGGAACGGCGAAAGACGATGAGACGGCGATGGCGAGTGCGCCTGTGCCGAGCTTAAGCACGTTGAGGTGCCGCCGCAGCAGCGCGGCAGCCTGAATGTTCCGAATGGTCATGGATAAGCCCCTAATTAACCGGACCGGAATGGCAGCGGAAGGAACCAGATGCGCGTGTCGATAGGGTCACGAAATTATGACACTCACGTTACAGCGCCAGAGACTTCTAAGGCTTTAGGGCTAATGCGGGCTATATCTCGCAACGGCGTAGCAAATCGGCCACACGTTCCGCAGTGCGGCAGACGTAAAATCCTTTTACAGCCCGGAAGCTACGGGCTGGGCAAAGCCGGATTGCGGCGGCGCACTGAATCCGGTATCGCCACCCCCGAAGGGCCCCCGCAGGGCCAAATGCACTGAGCAGGAGACGGCGCGTGGCGTGCATGCATCGATTCGGATATGCCCTGACGATAGGCATAGGTCTGGGCTTCGGTTTCGCCGGCGTCGGCATTGCGGGGGAGCGGGTCACGCTCCAGGTCCTGAACACGACCGACCTGCACATGAATTTGAAAGATTACGACTACTATGTCGACAAACCGGATGCTTCCATCGGCCTGACCCGTGTCGCGTCCCTGATTCGTGCAGCGCGAGCGGAAAATCCGAATACGGTGCTGGTGGATAATGGCGACCTGATCCAGGGCACGCCGATGGGCGACTGGGTGGCGCGGGAGCGGGGCGTTCCCGCCGACCTTCCCCACCCCGCCATGGCCGCTTTGAATCTGCTGGGCTATGATGCCGCCGTCCTCGGCAATCACGAATTCAACTACGGTCTGGATTTCCTCGGCCAGACCTATGCCGGCGCGCGGTTCCCGGTGCTGGCCGGCAACGTCTTCAAAGTGGACGGCGACCAGGACCCGTCGAACGACAAGCCGCTCTATCCGGCCTATACCATCCTGACCCGTACGGTTAAGGATGCGGAGGGAATGCCGCACGAGTTGCGCATCGGGGTGCTGGGCCTGCTGACCCCGCAGATCATGGTCTGGGACCGCGACAAGCTGGAAGGCCGCGTGACGACGCGGGATATCGTGGACACGGCCCGGGACGTCGTACCGCAGATCAAGGCGGCGGGTGCCGATGTCGTGATCGCGCTGAGCCACGCCGGAATCTCGCCGCTCCCTCGCGAAGGAGGAGAGGAGCAGGCCAGCGCTTATCTGACGGAGATCGACGGGATTGACGCCGTCGTGACCGGCCACAGCCACCGCATCTTCCCCAGCGCTGAGTTCGAAGGCTTTCCGGGCGCTGACCTTGCCACCGGCACCGTCAATGGCAAGCCGCTGATCATGGCCGGCCAGTTCGGCAGCCATCTGGGCGTGATGAAGCTGGTGCTGGAGCGTACGGGAGACCGCTGGTCGGTGGTCGACGCCAAGGCGGAGGCACGCCCGGTACAGGAACGGAAGGACGGTCGCACTGTGTCCGCGGCGGATGCCGATCCGGAGGTGTCCGCCCTGCTCGCCGATGCGCACCGGGGCACTTTGGATTACGTCCGTCGGCCTGTAGGCCGCACCACGGGCCCGATCCACAGCTTCTTCGCCTTCCTGGGCGACAGCCCCGCGGTGGAGTTGGTGGCTGAGGCTCAGCGCGCCTATGTGGAAAAGGCGCTGCAGGGCACGCCGCATGCCGGGCTTCCCATCCTTTCCTCGGTCGCGCCGTTCAAGTCCGGCGGGCGGCCCGGCGTGGATTACTATACCGACATAGCGACAGGTGAGATCGCGATCCGAAACGTCGCCGACCTCTATGTCTACCCCAACCAGTTGGCCGCCGTGCGCCTGACCGGCGCACAGGTCCGGGAATGGCTGGAGATGTCGTCCCGCGCGTTGAATGTGCTCGATCCGACAAGCGCGGAACCGCAGATGCTGATCAACCGCCGCACGCCCTCCTACAACTTCGACATCATTGATGGCGTGACCTATACGATCGATCTTACGCAGCCCTACCGCTATGGCCGGGAGGGTCTTGAACATCCCGATGCGCATCGGATCGTCGACCTGCGCTACCTGGGCAAGCCGGTGGAGGACGACCAGGAGTTCATCGTGGTCACAAACAATTACCGTGCGAATGGCGGCGGCGGGTTCCCCGGCCTGGACGGAAGTACCGTGGTTTATCAGTCGCCCGACACGGTTCAGCAGGCGATTATTGATCACATCCGGTCGAAGGGCGTGGTGGAGCCATCCACGGACGGCACTTTCCGCCTTGCCCCGGTCAAGGCACCGGTTACGGTGCTCTACGACACGAATCCCAAGGCTACCGCCCTGGCCGATGCACTGCCGGGGGTGACCTATCATGGGCCGGGTGAGGAAGGTTACGCCTTGTTCCGCATCGACCTGTCGGGTACTGCGCAATGACGGGACGGCCGCGGGTCTATCTGGCGGGTCCCGAAGTCTTCCTGCCCGATCCGCATGCCGCTACGGCCGAGATGAAGCGGCTTTGCGCCGGGCTTGGGCTAGAGGGCGTGTTTCCGCAGGACGCTGCCCTCCGCCGACTAGCCGACGAGGCAATGGCCGCCTTCGCCGCCCGCATCCGACAGGCCAACATCGACCTGATCCGGAGAGCCGATGCCCTTATCGCAAATGTCAGCCCGTTCCGAGGCCCCGGTTCGGACGATGGCACCGCGTTCGAAATCGGGTTTGCCGCCGCGCTGTGCAAGCCGGTCTTCGCCTGGAGCGCCGAAAGCGGGACATTGCTGGAGCGGACTCGGCGGCGGATGCAAGTTCATGCGTCCGGGACCTGCTGGCGCGATGAGAAGGGAATGGAGGTCGAGGATTTCGGCCTCCCCGTCAATCTGATGCTGGTGGCCCCCGCCCTGCCTGTAGTCCATCCCGACTTCCAGAGCGCCGCCAGCCTCTGTGCCAGATGGCTCCGGGCGCAGGCGCCCTGAAAAGAGAAGCGCCCGCGGGGGCGGACCCGCGGGCGCTTTTTGATGCTTTGGAACAGGCTGATCGCCGGAAGCAGCCGGCTTCAGGCGGCGTTCTGCGCAGTCGGCTCAAGGCGGCGGAACCGTTCCGCGTTCAGCACGACCTCGAGCGCCAGCGACAGACGGTCGCTTGACCGGCCATCAACCAGAAACTCGACATGAGCCGGATGCCCAGGCCGCTGGTGCACGGCATGGACGAGCAGTCGGCGCTTCGGCAGCTTCACTTCCTCCAGCCAATCCCCCGGCTTGGGCGGATCGGGCGCGCGCCTGGACATGACCATTTGTAAGGACTCCCTCGGAAAAAGGCCCGGCTCCGGCCCGCGCCAGCCCAGTCCTCGACCGGTGGCGCAGGCGGACGGCCCGGAGCGGGACTATACCCCAACTTCGGCCAGCAGAGGTATAGCTGCCGTGCGGCCCTTTTGGGACAAGCGTTGGGCGTGGCGGCAATGCACCACTTGCGCCGGCGGGTGCGATGTCCTCCCTCGCGGATTGTTGGTCCTTCCATTCACGAACCGCGCGGGCGCACAGGGATGTTCGACTGGATCCTTTCCGTCATCCAGCAGGCCGGGTATCTGGGCCTGCTTTTCCTTATGTTTATCGAGAATATTTTCCCTCCAATTCCGTCTGAGCTCGTCATGCCGCTGGCCGGCTTTCTCGCGGCACGCGGAGAGATGCACCCGCTTCTCGTCGTGCTGGTCGGGACAGCGGGCTCGGTACTCGGCGCCCTGCCCTGGTACTGGATCGGCCGACGTGTCGGACGGGACAGGCTTCTGCACTTTGTGCGCCGCCACGGATTCTGGCTGACCCTGTCGTGCGAGGAGGCGGACCGGGCAAATGAGTGGTTCCGGCGGAAGGGTTGGCTTGCCGTTCTGCTGGGCCGGCTGGTGCCGGGAGTCCGTACATTGATCAGCGTGCCGGCCGGAATTGCCCGCATGGGCCTGCCTCGGTTCCTGCTGCTCACCGCCATTGGGTCCCTGGGCTGGACAGGCGTTCTGGTCGCTGCCGGATATCTGCTTGAAAGCCAGTATCGCCGCGTCGAGTCCTATGTAGACCCAATTTCAACCGCGATCGTGGCGGGTCTGCTGGCTGTCTATCTTTACCGGATCGCGCGCGGGCTGGCCCGGCGCTGGGCCGAGCACGCGAAGCCATCCGCCGGACAACAGCCATCTGCCGGGCGCGGAACCTGACCAGCTGGCCAGGACTTCGTGCATCATTCTTCAGTTCGGCGGGCGATCCTGGCATTGTGGCCGCGCTGCCCGGAAGGGCCAGGAGATCATTGCACTAGACGGGAGCCATCAGTGCGGAATGAGGAACAGGGCGATCTGGCCATCGCCCGCCGTGTCACATTGAAGCCGATCGAAGACATTGCGGAGCAATTGGGCGTTCCGGCCCACGCCCTGTACCGATACGGTCCACACAAGGCCAAGCTGGCTGCAAGCTGGGCGGAACGCCTGCCGGAGCCGCGCGGCAAGCTGATCCTGGTGACGGCGATCAGCCCCACCCCGGCCGGAGAAGGGAAAACCACGACCACCATCGGCCTGGGGGATGCGCTCCGCCGGTCCGGCCGGAAGGTGGCGATCTGCCTGCGGGAGCCCAGCGTGGGCCCGGTTTTCGGGGCCAAGGGATGCGCCACAGGCGGCGGCTATGCCCAGGTTGGCCCGATGGACGAGATCAACCTGCACTTCACCGGCGACCTGCATGCGGTCGGGGCCGCCAACAACCTTCTGGCCGCCCTGATCGACAATCACATCTACTGGGGCAACAAGCTCGGCATCGACCCGCGCCGGATTACGTGGCGGCGTTCCATGGATCTGAATGACCGGGCGCTCCGCAATCTGGTGATCGGCCTCGGCGGCCCGGCGAACGGCGTTCCGCGGGAGGACGGGTTCGACATCACCGTGGCGTCGGAGATCATGGCGATCCTCTGCCTCGCCGCCAGCCTCTCCGACCTGGAGCAGCGTCTGGCCCGGATCATCGTTGCGCAGACCCAGGACAAGCGGCCAGTGACGGCCGCAGACCTGGACGCCGTCGGGGCCATGACCGCCCTGCTGAAGGATGCGCTGTCGCCCAACCTAGTCCAGACGCTGGAGGGGACGCCGGCCCTGGTCCATGGAGGTCCCTTCGCCAATATCGCCCACGGCTGCAATTCTGTCATGGCGACCCGTACCGGGCTGGCCTTGGCCGACTATGTGGTGACGGAAGCCGGGTTCGGCGCCGATCTGGGGGCTGAGAAGTTCATGGACATCAAGTGTCGCCAAGCCGGACTCGCCCCCGCGGCAACGGTCCTGGTCGCGACCGTCCGTGCGCTGAAGATGCATGGCGGCGTGCCCAAGGCCAACCTGGCCACCGAAAATGTCGATGCGGTGCGCGCCGGGGCCGTCAATCTGGTGCGGCATATCGAGAACCTGCAGAAGTTCGGGGTTCCGGTCGCGGTCGCCATCAATCGCTTCGTCCAGGACACGCCCGCGGAGTTGGACGCGGTTGCGGAGATCTGCGGCGACTTGGGAGTGAACACCCATCTCTGCTCCCACTGGGCCGAGGGGGGCGCCGGGGCAATGTCCCTGGCAGAGGACGTGGCCCGGCTGGCGGATAGCGGTCAGGGACGCTTCGCCCCGATTTACTCTGCAGAGCTTCCACTTGAAGAGAAAATCCGCACCATCGCCAAGGAAATTTATCGGGCGGAGGATGTGGAAATTCCGGCCGGCGTCCGTGCCCGGCTAAAGGAGATCGAGGCGCGCGGCTTCGGCCATGCCCCGGTCTGCATGGCCAAGACCCAGTACAGCTTCTCCACCGATCCGGACGCCCGCGGCGCTCCGACCGGCTTCACGTTGCCGGTCCGCGAGGTGCGGCTGTCCGCGGGAGCCGGTTTCGTCGTGGTTCTGTGCGGCGACATCATGACCATGCCGGGCCTGCCCAGGGTCCCAGCAGCCGCTGGCATCGGCATGAGTGAAGCGGGTCAGGTGGTCGGTCTAAGCTGACGACCGACCGGACCTTGAAAAGCAAACGGGAGGGCCGAAGCCCTCCCGTTATCTCTGCGCCTCTCCAGAAACCTGTCAGTTCCCGTACAGAACGCCCGGCAGCCACATGGCGATTCCGGGGAAGATGTAGAGGATCAGCAGCGAGAGAAGCACGATGGTGAGGAATGGGATCATGCCCATGAAGATGTGGCCAAGCTCGATGCCCTTCGGCGCTACGCCCTTCAGATAGAAGGCGGACATGGCCATTGGCGGGGTCAGGAAGCTGGTCTGGATGTTCAGCGCCACCAGAACCCCGAAGAACACCGGGTCGATGCCGTAATTATCCAGCAACGGCAGGAAGATTGGGACGAAGATGATGATGATCTCCGTCCACTCCAGCGGCCAGCCCAGGATGAAGATGATCAGCTGGGTCAGCAACAGGAACTGCCAGGGCTCCAGCCCGAGCCCGTCGAACCAGCCCTCCACCACATGGTGCCCGCCCAGCAGGGAGAAGACCGACGCGAAGATGTAGCTGCCGACGAACAGCCAGCACACCATCGCGGAGGCGCGGCCCGTGAGGAACACCGCCTCCTTCAACTTGGTCCAGCTGAACGCGCGGTAGGCGATGGCGAGGACAATGGCGCCCAAAGCTCCGATACCTGCCGCTTCATGCGGTGTTGCGAGGCCGAACAGGATCGCGCCCAACACCGCCAGGATCAGCACCGCCAGCGGCACGAAGGAGGTCAGCAGCATCCAGGTGACCTGCCCTACGGATATGCCCGTCACCAGTTCCTTCGGCAAGGGCGGGGCCAGCCGCGGGCTGATGGCAGCCCGGCCGATGACATAGACGGAATAGAGGCCCGCCAGCATCAGACCCGGAATCAGCGCCGCGGCATAAAGCCGGACCACCGATTCCGCGGCCATCGCGCCATACAGGATCAGCATGATCGACGGCGGGATCAGGATGCCGAGGCAACCGCCCGCGGCGATGACGCCCGTCGCCAGCTTCTTGTCGTAATTGGCCTTGAGCATTGCCGGTAATGCCAGCACCCCCATCAGCGTCACCACCGCGCCGACGATGCCGGTCGCCGTGGCGAACAGGGCGCAGGTCACGAGGGTTGCGACGGCGAGCGAGCCCGGTACATGACGGAGTGCGACCTGGATGGACCCGAACAAGCGGTCGAGGATGTTCGACCGCTCGATCATGTAGCCCATGAACAGGAACAGCGGCACCGAGATAAGCACGTCATTGGACATGACGTTGTAGCCGCGCTGAACCAGCAGCGGGAAAATCGCATCGCCCACGGCATAGTAGCCGAACATCACTGACAGAGCGACAAGGGTGAAGGCAATGGGGAAGCCAAGCAGGATGGTGAAGATGAACACCACCAGCATGACGACCCCAACCATGGGATCGCTCATCGCACACCTCCGCCCTGTTCTGCATGTTCGTGCGCGAACCGGTCGTCCTGGTCCTGCACCGCATGTTGCTCCAGCATCATTTCTTCAAGTTCGACCACATCGTGCAGGCGCTGGGGCCATGTGCCCGTCCGCATGCAGATGACGCAACGCGCCACCTCCACCAGTCCCTGGAGCAGGAGCAGCACCCCGACGATGGGGATCAGGGCCTTGTAGGGGTAGATCGGCGGTCCGTCCGGGGTGAAGGAGCTGTGCTCGTTCATCCGCCAGGACATCTCGGCGAAGAAGTAGCCGGAATAGATCAGCGCCAGAACGCCTGGAAAATAGAAGATGATGTAGAGCACCAGGTCGATAAGCGCCTGCCGCCGCGGGGCCCACAGCCGGTACAGGAAATCGCCCCGGACATGACCATTGCGGGACAGCAGATAGGGTCCGCACATCAGGAACAGCGAACCGTAGAGGATGTAGCTGGTGTCATACGCCCAGGCCGTCGGCTGGGACAGAACGTAGCGCATGAACACTTCGTATGTGACCACGAAGGTGAGCAGCAAGATGCACCAGGAGAAGAGCTTGCCGACCCAGGTGCTCAGCAGATCGATGCCGATCAGGAGTCTCTGCATGGACCGTCTCGGAAATGGCAGCCGGAAAGAATGGCCCCGCCAATCCTGGCGGGGCCGTCGAAGCTGAACCGGAGCGGCGGCCAGAAGGACGCCGCTCCAACCAATCAGGAGTTCTTGAAGAAGTGGTTGTAGGCCATTTCCTGCGGCGCCTCGAATTCCAGATCGAAGCCCACTACCCGCTGGGCCCAGGCCCGCTGGCTGTCCAGCACCTTCTTAAAGAAGGGATCCTTGGAGCGGTTTTCGATCACCTTGTCCCAGGCCTGGAGCTGGGCCTGCAGGATGTTCTCCGGCGTCTTCGTGACCTTGACGCCTGCATCCTTCAGCGCCTTGAGGTCCTTGGAGTAGCGGTCCATCGCCTTCCACGCCATGTCGGCGGATGCAGCCTCGGCCCCGGTTTCAAGTATGGCCTGCAGCTCCTGCGGCAGGCCTTCAAACTTGGACCGGTTAAAGATGACTTCGAAGCATTCGCAGCTCTGGTGATAGCTGCCCACCACGTAGTTCTTCGCCACGTCCTGGAATCCAAGTGCCCGATCGGAGGACGGGTTGTTGAACTCCGCACCGTCCAGAAGACCGCGATCCAGGGCAGGGACAATGTCCGGACCGCCCATGATCGTAACCGCGACACCCATTTCCTTATAGAGATCGGCGGCAAGGCCAACAGTTCGGTACTTCATGCCCTTCAGGTCGTCGGCAGATTTGATTTCCTTGCGGAACCAACCGAGCGGCTGCGTGGGCATTGGACCGTAGAGAAAGCCGACCAAGTCCAGCTTGAGGACGTCTCGGAGAAGCTCGTTGTAGAGTTCCTTCCCACCACCATACTTGATCCAGCCAAGCATCTGGTTAGCGCGCCAGCCATAAGCTGGCGGAGTGCCGAATAGGGAAAAGGCCCCATGCTTGCCGAACCAGTAGGCGGAAACGCCATGGCCGCCGTCCAGCGCGCCGGCAATGATCGCGTCCTGGAGCTGAAGAGCGCCCACGACTGCACCGGCGGGCAGAACTTCCAGCTTCAGGCGACCGCCGGACAGCTTGTTGACCGTGTTGGCGTAGTCGGTAGCGAATTCGTGGAAGATATCACGCGCTGGCCAAGTGCTCTGGAAACGCAGAGTCGTGGTCTGAGCGCGGGAAACATTGGGCATTGCGACGGTGCCGACCGCGGCCGCGGCAGCACCGACACCGGCAGTGCCGAGGAATTTGCGGCGGCTTGCGGATGCGGGCTCGGCCGCGGTTCCGGACGCCTCGGCCGTAACCTGGACAGATTCATCCTGCACGATCTTATTCGACATGAATGCGCTCCTCCGTCTTTTGCCCTTCCGCGGGCTTCACTGATAATTGGACAGGCCTGTTGATGAGCCTGCCGATTGAGACCCCGCCCCGTATTCCGGAGAGGCGGCAATCTCTAAGCATCCCAACTTATCCAAAATATAATCATATTGCGACTCAGTTTGTGCACTCCGCACAAAGTTGCTGAGGGGGCAAAGGGTGGTCGGCCCTCTCCTTCAGTGCCAGTCAGGGCGAACCACCTTCGGGGAGGGTCCGCGCCCGCACCATCCCAATGCCCAGCATGCTCATTACGACTTCGTCATACTGGTTCAGCACCTCCATGCGCTGCCGCACCGTCCCCATTTCCGGCCGTGATCGGGACCGGCGGACCTCCAGGGTCGTGAAGCGCAGGCGCAGCGTGTCGCCCGGTCGCACCGGCTTCAGCCAGCGCAACTCGTCGATTCCAGGAGAGCCGAGCGAGGTCTCCGGCGACAGGATTTCATCCACCATCATGCGCATCATGATGCCGGCCGTATGCCAGCCGCTGGCCACGAGCCCGCCGAAATGGGTTGTCTTTCCAGCCTCGGCATCCAGATGGAAGGGCTGAGGGTCGTAGCGGCGGGCAAAATCGAGGATTTCCTCCTCGCTCACCGTGTAGCTTCCAACCTCGATCGTCTCGCCAGCCGTCATGTCCTCGAGATAGCGTACCGGTCCCGGCATGTGTTCCTCCGCGGTTCATGGTCACGCCGCATGGTGGACCGGCGGAAACCTTGCCAGCAATACCGGTTGGAGGAGGAGACATGGCGGCGCCGGACGTGCCATCATACCGCCGGGAACAATCGAACCCGATCGAAAAGACCGCAACGAATAGGCCAGACCATGCAGGGCGATCCGACCGTCATCAAGCACCTGAACAGCGTGCTCACCAATGAGCTGACCGCCATCAACCAGTACTTCCTTCATGCCCGGATCCTGAAGAACTGGGGCGTCATGGACCTGGCGAAGAAAGTCTACGACGAGTCCATCGGCGAGATGAAGCACGCCGACCTGCTGATCGAGCGTATCCTCTTCCTGGAAGGCCTGCCGAACCTCCAAGATCTGCACAAGCTCCTGATAGGCGAGGATGTGCCGGAAGTTCTGGCCTCCGACCTGAAGGTCGAGCAGCGCGGCCGGGCCGGCGTGCTGGAAGCGATGGCCTATTGCGAGCAGGTGCGCGACTACCAGACCAAGGAAATCTTCCGCCACATCCTTGAGGAGACGGAGGAACATATCGACTGGATCGAGACCCAGCTCGGCCTGATCGACAAGATCGGCGTGCAGAACTACATCCAGCAGCAGATGGGCAGCGGCGATCCGACCTGAGTTCTGAGGTCCCGGTCGTAAGCCGCGTTTATTGATTTCGTAACGGCCTTCCCACATGATGTAGCCCAGTCGGGGTCCCCACGCCCCGATTGGACCCGTTTGCGCTGGGTAGGGGCCTGTTATGGCAATCCGTGTTCGCGAGGATTACCGCGGCCTGACCGGGCCTGAAAAAGCATCCATTCTGATGCTGGCCCTGGGCGAGGACCACGCGTCCAAGCTCTTTGCCCTGATGGGCGATGACGAGATAAAGGAAATCTCTCAGACCATGGCGAATCTGGGTTCGGTCAGCTCCAACATCGTGGAGCGGCTGTTCGTCGAGTTCGCCGAGCAGATCAGTTCCACCGGGTCGCTGGTCGGCACCTTCGACAGCACCGAACGGCTGTTGAACAAGGTCCTGCCCAAGGACAAGGTCGATACCATCATGGAGGAGATCCGTGGTCCGGCCGGCCGGACCATGTGGGACAAGCTGACCAACGTGAACGAGCAGGTGCTCGCCAATTATCTGAAGAACGAATACCCGCAGACCGTTGCCGTGATCCTGTCGAAGATCAAGGGAGAGCACTCGGCGCGCGTGCTGGCGCTACTGCCGGAAAGCTTCGCAATGGAAGTGGTCATGCGCATGCTGCGCATGGAGGCGGTCCAGAAGGAAGTGGTCGACGACATTGAGCGCACGCTGCGCACCGAGTTCATGTCCAACCTGGCCCGCACCAACCGCCGCGATGCCCACGAGATGATGGCGGAAATCTTCAACTCGCTGGACCGCAATACGGAAAGCCGCTTCCTGGCAGCACTTGAGGAGCGCAACCGCGACAGCGCGGAGCGCATCCGCGCCCTCATGTTCACCTTCGAGGATCTGGGCAAGCTGGACCCGTCCGGCATCCAATCCATCTTGCGCACCGTGGACAAGCAGAAGCTTGCCACGGCCTTGAAGGGCGCGTCGGAGACGCTGAAGGATCTGTTCTTCACAAACATGTCTGAACGCGCCGCCAAAATCATGCGCGAGGACATGGCCGCCATGGGCCCAGTGCGCCTGCGCGACGTGGACGAAGCGCAGATGTACATGGTGCAGCTTGCCAAGGACATGGCGGCGCGCGGCGAAATCGTCATTGCCTCCGGCAAAGGTGAGGACGAGCTGGTCTACTGATCGGACCTGCTCCGTCCCGGGTCCACGCGGCGCCCGGCTCTCGTGGGCGCCGCGGCAGTGCTGGATACTACTCTCGGAACCGGAGCCGGACGGGAACGTGCCGACGCGCTTGGCCCCGATGGTTCATCTGGCGAAGCCCTTCACGTCGATCGAGCTCATGCCTGTTGTTATAGACGTCCTGGCCGCCAGGAGGTCCTGACAGCATACCCGTTGTCTCTGTTTCGTCCTGCGACAGATGTCGCGCCGGGGTGTGACGCGTGTCGCACTTCTGCGACAGGTGGATCCTCCACCAGAACCGACAACGGGACCCGATAATCTCCCCCTCCCCACTTGGCCCTCGTCCAGATCGGCAGGGATCACGCTGAATAGCTTGATTCCAATATATTAGTTTTCACCTCGCCTTTTCCGCCGGACCCGTGTGGCAGCCGATACGGCGCACATTGGCGCGGAGCTTGCTTCTTGCCGATGGCAGGACCGCACCACGGTCCGATGATGGGGCGGACGGAGCCCATGGCATCTGCTCGCCCTGCGTAGAAACGAGAAGAACTGGACAGGGGTGGAAATGTACGAGGATACGAAGGAGATGACTGCCGCTGCCTCCTCTCCGATCGGGGCGACCGCCGTCCTGAAGGACTGGATTGCACGTTTTGCCGCGGCCCTGGACCGCGGCGACATCGCCGGAGCTGCCGAGCTTTTTGTCAAGGATGGCTTCTGGCGCGACCTGGTGTCCTTCACCTGGAACATCCATACGTCCGAAGGCCGGGATGAAATCGCCGAGATGCTGACCCATACGTTGGACGGCACGCGCCCGTCCGGCTGGCAGCTTGAGGGAGAGGCGACGGAAGCGGATGGAGTGATCGAGGGCTGGCTGGCCTTCGAGACCGAGTTGGGCCGCGGGCGCGGTTATATCCGGCTGAAAGACGGCAGGTGCTGGACCCTGCTTACCAGCCTGCGGGAGTTGAAGGGGTTTGAGGAAAAGCGTGGTCGCGCGCGACCTCTGGGCGCGCAGCACGGCGCCGGGCATGCGGATCGCAGGAATTGGCTGGAACGCAAGACCCAGGAAGAGGCGGAGCTGGGCTATGCTCGCCAGCCCTACTGCCTGATTGTCGGCGGCGGTCAAGGCGGCCTTGGCCTTGCCGCCCGCTTGAGGCAGTTGGAAGTGCCGACCATCGTGGTTGATAAACATCCGCGCCCGGGTGACCAGTGGCGGTCCCGCTACAAGTCCCTCTGCCTGCACGATCCGGTCTGGTACGACCACATGCCGTACCTTCCCTTCCCGGACAATTGGCCCGTCTTCACGCCGAAGGACAAGATCGGCGACTGGCTGGAGATGTACGCGAAGGTCATGGAGCTGAATGTCTGGAACTCCACCTCCTGCATCTCCGCCCGTTACGACGAGGCGAAGCAGGAATGGGAGGTGGAAGTCGACCGCAGTGGTGAGCGCGTCGTCCTGCGGCCCAAGCAATTGATCCTGGCCACCGGCATGTCCGGCGTGCCGCACATGCCGGACTATCCGGGCATGGACCGGTTCCGCGGACAGCAGCACCATAGCAGCCAGCACCCTGGAGGCGATGCATTCCGCGGCAAGCGCGTGGTGGTGGTCGGCTCCAACAACAGCGCCCACGACATCTGTGCCGACCTCTGGGAAAACGGCGCGGATGTGACCATGGTCCAGCGCTCATCCACCCACATTTCCCGGTCGGAGACGCTGATGGACGTGGTCCTCGGCCCGCTCTATTCGGAGAGTGCCGTGGAGGCCGGCATCACAGCCGAGAAGGCGGACATGATTTTCGCCTCCATCCCCTACAAAATCATGCCGGATTTCCACCGCCCAGCTTTCGAGGAGGTGAAGCGCCGTGACAAGGATTTCTACGAACGCCTTGAAAAGTCGGGGTTCATGCTCGATTTCGGAGATGACGATTCTGGCCTGTTCATGAAGTATCTGCGACGGGGCTCCGGATACTATATCGATGTCGGCGCTTCGGAGTTGATCGCCGACGGCAAGATCAAGCTGCAACGCGGCAGCATCGACCATATCGAAGAGGACGGCCTTGTCCTTACCGATGGCACCAGACTGCCGGCCGACGTGATTGTCTATGCTACTGGCTTCGGCTCGATGAACGGCTGGGCCGCCAAACTGATCTCGCAGGAGGTGGCCGACAAGGTCGGCAAGTGCTGGGGCTATGGGTCGGGTACGACCAAGGACCCCGGACCCTGGCAGGGGGAGCTGCGCAACATGTGGAAACCTACCCGGCAGGACGGTCTCTGGTTCCATGGAGGCAATCTGCACCAGTCCCGGCACTATTCCCTTTACCTTGCCCTCCAGCTGAAGGCGCGGATGGAAGGGCTGCCGACCCCCGTCTACAATCTCGCCGAAACCCATCATCGAAGCTGAGGACCGGCCCAGACCCAGCTTCCTGAACGGTAATACCGCTCCGCCGCCGTGCCCCGCACGGCGGCTTTTCTTATGCGCACTGGTCCAGGCTGTTGAACTTTGGTCGAGTTGTGACGGTGCAGGGTCCATGCCACGCTGGCAGATCAACGGGCCACGCCGAACGGTCACGGCGGCGTGCCGGGTCTGCACAGGCAATAGAAGGAAAGGACCGGAAGCCCCGGACGACGCATGCGGTGGAGGCAGAGCCGGACAGGGGGGCGCCGCCGGCCGGACAGAATAAGAACACGGGAGGAAGTCATGGGCAGCGCGATCGCACACCATACCGCCCTGATCGCCGCAACGGTGGAGGGCCGGATCAAAGAAAGCTTGCGCCCGGTGGATCTCACGGTCGCACAGTCCTGGGCGCGCTCGATCAACGCCTACCGCCTGGACCCCGGCCGCACCTCCGAACCGCGGATATTGAGCCAGGGCTCTCTGCGCCCCTATCGGGACAGGGTCGAACCCCTTCTCCATCTTGCCAGGTCAAGCCTCCTGGCGCTGCACCGGCAGGTCCGCGACGCCGGTTATGTCGTGCTGATGACCGATGCCGGCGGAATCACCGTGGATTATCTTGGCGATCCGGACAGGGACGGCGAACTCCGCCGGGCCGGGCTGTATCTCGGATCGCTCTGGTCGGAACCCGAGGAAGGCACCTGCGGCGTCGGAACCTGCATTGTCGAGAAGAAGACCGTTACCATCCACAAGGCTGAGCATTTCCGTGCGCCGAACATCACATTGACCTGCACGGCCGCACCGGTCCTTGCTCCGGATGGCGAGCTGCTGGCCGTGATTGATGTCTCTTCCCTGTCTTCTCCTGATGACAAGAGGGCACAGACCCTGGTCCGGCACTTCGTCTCCAGGGCAGCGCTGCTGATTGAAAACTCCAATTTCTGCCGTAGCTTTCCGGACCATCTGCTGATCAAAATCAGCAATGACAAGGAGTTGGCGGAGATTCTTCCGGATGGACTTCTGGCAATCGACACGCATGGCCGTGTCGTCGCCGCAAACCGATGGGCGACGTCAACACTCCGTGTTCAGGCCGGCGGCAACCTGGAGCAGACGCTCGGGCTGGATCTGGAGCAGGTCCTGAGACGCCATCATGAAGCCTCGGGACATGCGTTTGAAATCCCTGCTCTTTGTGGGGATCTGCAGCTTCACGCCACGATCCGCAGTCCGCGCTTGGTACAGGCCGTAATACGCCCGAAGGCCGGCGCAGCCGTCTCAACATCCTGCCGGAACACACCGCCGGAGCATCCCGATCTTGCTGCCCTGGCCGGATCGGATAGGGAGATGCAGAGTAATGTGCATCTGGCGCGGCGCATCATGGACCGCGATATCCCCCTCCTTCTCCTGGGAGAGACCGGAACGGGCAAAGAAGCGTTCGCGCGCGCCTTTCATTTGGAGAGCACCCGGCGGGCCGGTCCCTTCGTGGCGCTGAACTGCGCCGCCATTCCGGGATCTCTGATCGAAAGCGAGTTGTTCGGCTACAAGGACGGTGCCTTCACCGGTGCCCGGTCCAAGGGCATGCGAGGTAAAATCCTGCAGGCGAGCGGTGGAACCCTGTTCCTGGATGAGATCGGCGACATGCCGCTCGGGCTTCAGACGCGGCTCCTCCGCGTTCTCGCCGAGCGTGAGGTCCTGCCGCTGGGCGGGGAAGCGCCGGTGCCGGTCGATGTACAGGTGGTGAGCGCGACGCTGCGCAATCCGCTGGAGCTGGTGGCGGAGGGACGCTTCCGCGAGGATCTCTACTATCGACTGGCCGGCGCTACGATCAAGCTTCCGGCTGTGCGTGGTCGAACTGACCGGCGTGACCTTATCCTGTCCCTGTTCGCCGACGAGTGCGGGCGACGCGGCGAAAACCCCAGCCTGCATCCCCACGCGCTGGCCGTGCTCGCCGCCTACGAATGGCCGGGAAATATCAGGGAGATGCAGAGCATCATACGCCTCGCCCTGGCTATCCGCGATGGCGGGACAGTGCTTCCCCAGCATCTTCCGCCGCACGTATCGGCCGGGACGGCTAGGTCACATCCCGCCGCGCCGGCCGAAGCGCTGTCCGGTCCCTCCAGTGTCCAGCCACCTCCGGGGCTAGGGCCGATACAGCGCGCCGAACACCAGACGGTGGTCGAGGTGCTGCGCCGGAACCGCTGGGAGGTGACAGGATCTGCCCGGGAACTTGGTATATGCAGGGCCACGCTGTATCGGAAGATGAAGCGGCTGAACATCATTCCGCCGAACGCACAGCCCTGACCCTGCCCCTCCGCAGGCGCGGTCAGCAGGAGGTCTGACGCGGGGTCCGCTCAACCTCCAGGCCGAAGACCGGACGCAGCCAAGTACCAATCCAGTTGCCGGCAAGAGCAACCACGATCCAGACCCACCCATGCAGGCTGCCGGAGGCGATGCCGCTGAAATAAGCGCCGATATTGCACCCGTAGGCCAAGCGCGAGCCGTAGCCGAGCAGGATGCCGCCCACGGCAGCGGCGATCAGGGACCGCATCGGAATGCGCCACACCGGGGCGAACTTGCCGGCCAGCCCGGCCGCCAGGAGGGCGCCCAGGATGATGCCGAAGTTCTGCACGGAGGTGACATCCGCGAACACGCTTGCCTGCAGGGCTTTCGCCTGCTCCGGCGCCTGCCAGAACGGCCAGCTCGCCACATCGACGCCGAGAGCGGCCAGAGACTTGCTACCCCAGAGGGCGAAGCCGGCGGTGATGCCCCAAGGACGCCCGGCAAGGGCCAGGGTCGCAAAGTTCAGCAGCGCCAGCGCGACGGCGCCCCAGATCAGGGGCCACGGCCCGCGCAGCAGGCGGTTCCAGCCAGCCTTATTGCCGGCGGGGCGCTCAATAAGCCGCCCATGCCGCCGCCGTTCCAGCACCTTGGTCAGCGCGTATACGGCGGCGAAAACCGCCAGGTTCACTGCCAGCGCCGCAGGCCATCCCCAGGCGGCAACCACCGAGACGGGAGCCATGGACGGCTGCGCCTGCCACCAGGGCAGATGATAAGCGCCAAGAACGGAACCGACGATGAAGAACAGCAGAGTGACGACCATCCGGGTGCTGCCGCCCCCGACTGTATAGAGCGTACCGGAGGCGCACCCGCCGCCTAGCTGCATGCCGAGACCGAACAGGAACGCACCCACCAGGACGGACACGCCGACCGGGGCGACCAGGCCTTTGACCGGCATCCCGAACAGTGAACCCGCGGCCAGCGCCGGGAAGAACAGCGCACAGGCCACCGCGAGCATGATCATCTGCGCGCGGAGACCGGCGCCACGCCGGTCAGAAATGAAGACACGGAACGCCGAGGTAAATCCGAACAGAGCATGGTAAAGCACCACACCCAGCGCCCCACCGATCAGGTAAAGCGCCGCCTGCCGGCCGGACACCTCGTCCCCGATCCAGAGAGCACCGCCAAGAAGCGCCAGGAGCGCTGCCGCGACCACCTTGAGATCAATGTCCGGCACGATGTTCGCCGGGCGTGATACCCGGCCGAGAGATAAGTCAGCCATGCTGACACTCCATTCTACAAATTCGATGTGCAGAACCAGCGGATCCTACATCAGGCCTGCGTAGGTAGTTCCGTAACCCCCAGGCTGGAACCGTTAGCGGCGCACATCTGCCTTGCGGCAGCCCAATGGCGATGGGTAGGGCCAGATGGCCACTTTCTTTCGCCTGTACAGTTTCTTGCAGGCTTGGGAAACGGTCGTTTGCGTTACTCCGCTACTCTGAACAGACCTGTTTTGCATAGGCCGGGATTCCCATGCAGGGACAAACTGCGGGTCCTTATTACCTGATGCTTATCTGGGCACTGAGTTTGGGCCACTGGCTGGCTGCTTTTTTGCGGCGAATCTGCCCGAACGTACGTATACGTATGTTCGCAATCCGTATGTTCGCACCTGCTGAGATCCACTATGGCCGCCGACCAGAAGTTCCCTGACGACCTTATCATCCGTACTGGTGAAGAACTGGAGCGGGAACGTCATGGGCGGGTAACTCCCACAGCCATTCAAATCCGAATGGGCGGCGGCAACCGCCAACGTATTGAGAAGGTCTGGACAGCTCACGTCGGAGCTCGGCCCTCATCATCCATGCCCGCTGACGGCAAGCACATCGGCGTGCCGGACAGCGATGCCGCAATGCTGATCGAGGAGTTTGCCTCCCAGAGCATGGCCGCGGCCCGACGGCTCATGGAGGAGGCTTTCCGCGCAGGCTTTGACAAAGCCGAACGTGCGGTTCGGGACGACAGGGAGAGGGCGCAAGCAAAACAGCATATCGCGGCGCTCGAGATGCAGGAGCTGGAAGCAGCGCTCCGGCACCAGGAGGCTGCCACCGAGGAGGCGCAACGCTCATCCGAACGCCATGCCCAGGAAGCAGCCGATGCCAAGGCGGCATTCCGCGATCTGCAAGCCGATATGGCAGTCCTCCGCGAACAGATCCGGTCTCTGACCGAAGCAGTGGCGGAACAGCGGCTTCAGCGTGATACGGCGGAGGCAAGGGCCGCGACCGCTATATCGCGTTTGGAGTCCGCACAGGAAAAGATAATGGACCTACGCGAGAGCGCGGCGGTAACCGAAGCTGCATTGGCCGAAACAGAACGTCGTGCGCAGTCGCTGGACGCACGTTGCAATGTACTGGACGAGACCCTGACCGAAGCACGTTCGGCAAGGATGGAACTGGAGGCCGAACTGGCATCGACACGCGCCCGGAATTCCGCATTGGAAGGGCAGCTCCGGTCCGCTGAGGAGAGGCAGCAAGCCTGCGAACAATGTCGTGCCGACCTTGCAGAAGAAACGGCACGCCTGTTCAAGGATGGCACCGCATCCGCAGCCCGTGCCGCGACATTCGAGGAGCGCTGCGAGGGCCTGAGCCATGAGCTGGCCCGGCTCCGCAGCGAGTTGGACCGTGAACGGGAGCGACGGATCAGGCTTGAAGCTGCCCAACCAGGGCCGGTGGAGCCGCACCAGGATTAAGACTGATCCAGGATGGCCGCTCGACGTTCCGGCGCGGGAGCCGTGCTGGAAAGTTCCGTTCGGATCATTACGCCCCGTCGAATCCCAATTGCAGATGCGAATGACTTGCATTATAGAGCAGAGAGCAGCCGGCGTGGACCGGCAGGTGCCTTCGCCGCATCGGGAGCAAGCTCTTCATGTATGTCTGCGTCTGCAATGCGATCAATTGTAAGACTGTGCGCCGAGCGGCGGAGAACGGGGCTGGCACCGTGGCCGGCGTTTTCAAATCGGTGGGCAAGACCCCGCAGTGCGGTCGTTGCTTCACCACTATGCGCGGCATGATCGAAGAGCACGCGCCAGCATCCTGCGTGCCCGTGCCTGTCGCCGTCGCAGCGGAATAAGACCGCCGGAGAATCATGGCGGCAACCGCTCGTCCCCTGTTCTGTTGCCCCTGCATCTACCGATGCGGAGCAGCGGAATGGCAAAGGATCACGGAAACCAGATCAAGAATGATGCCCAGTACGAGGCGATGCGCGCCAAGGGCATGAGGAAGGAAAGGGCGGCCCGGATCGCCAATGCCAACGCCCAGGAAGGTGGAAACCCCGCCAGTGAGCGCGGCGGTCATGCCTCGAAGTACGAATCGCGCAGCAAGTCCGATCTTTATGATGAGGCCCGGAAGATCGGAATCGAGGGCCGCTCACGGATGAGCAAGGATGAGTTGATCGACGCGCTGCGGCACCATTGACCTGATCCGCACATGTGAAAAGGGGCGTAGGTGGCTTCCACCCGCGCCCCAACTCATTTCCGCCCTGTACGTCAGCCCTTGACCAGCGGGCAGGCGCTCTTTTCCAGCGGCGTATAGGCATCGTCGCCCGGGATCGTACGGATCAGCTTGTAATAGTCCCAGGGCTGCTTGCTTTCGGTCGGGCTCTTCACCTCGAACAGGTACATGTCCTTGGTCATGCGGCCGTCTGCGCGGACCTTGCCGCCATTCTCACCGACGAAGGCATCCTGGACCGGCAGCTCGCGCATCTTCTCCGCCACGGCCTTGCTCTCATCGGTGCCGGCGGCTTCAACGGCCTTCAGATAGTGCAGCACGGCGGAATAGGTGCCGGCGTGGATCATGTTGGGCATGCGGCCCATTTTCTCGAAGTAACGCTTCGACCACTCCCGCGACTGGTCATTGCGGTCCCAGTAGAAGCCTTCCGTCAGGGTCAGACCCTGCGCGGTCTTCAGGCCGAGCGCATGGGCGTCGGTCAGGGTGAACAGCAGACCGGCAAGCTTCTGACCGCCCTGGACGATGCCGAACTCCGCTGCCTGCTTGATGGCGTTCGTGGTGTCCGTGCCGGCATTGGCCAGCCCGATCACCTCGGCCCCGGAGGATTGCGCCTGCAGCAGGAAGGAGCTGAAATCGGATGTGTTCAGCGGGTGGCGCACAGCCCCCACCACCTTGCCGCCGGCAGCCTTCACGAACTCGCCGGTATCCTTCTCAAGCTGGTGGCCGAAGGCATAATCGGCGGTCAGGAAGTACCAGCTCTTGCCGCCGGCCTCCACGACTGCGCCGCCGGTGCCGCGCGACAGCGCATAGGTGTCGTAGGCCCAGTGAAAGCCCGTGGGAGAACAGGCATCGCCGGTCAGGCGGGAGGTAGCCGCACCGGTCACGATGTCGATCTTTCCCCGCTCCTTCGCCAGTTCCTGCACGGCAAGAGCCACTGAGGAGGTCGTCAGCTCTGCAATCATGTCGACGCCTTCGGCATCGAACCATTGGCGGGCGGTGGACACGCCGATGTCAGGCTTGTTCTGGTGGTCGGCATTGAGCAGTTCGATTTTCTTGCCCAGTACGGTGCCGCCGACTTCATCAATGGCCATCTGCGCGGCCACGACGGAGCCCTTGCCGCCGAAGTCGGCATAGGGGCCGGACTGGTCGTTCAGAACGCCGATCTTGACCACATCGCCGGACACCTGCGCGGCGGCGGCGGATGCGCCGAACGCCAGGGCGATGCCGGCGGCGGCGGCGAGGCAGCGAGACTTGAGATTCATGAAAATCCTCCCAGAGATGTTCTCAGCGCCATTGTCATGGGGCCGGCGCTTTTGCCCCCTGCGGATCAGAGCTTTATCTTCAGCCAGTGGGCAATCTCGCCCATGATGCCCCGGCGGAACACCAGCACGCAGAAGACGAAGACCAGGCCGATGACCACGGTCACCGGCAGGTTCATGGTGGCGAGGTAGTTCTGAAGCATGACGACGATGAAGGCTCCGACCACCGGACCCGTCATGGTGCCGATCCCGCCCAGCAAGGTCATCAGCACCACCTCGCCCGACATCTGCCACTGCACGTCGGTAAGAGTCGCAAGCTGGAACACCAGCGCCTTGGTTCCCCCTGCCAGACCGGCCAGAGCCGCCGAAAGGACGAAGGCGCCCAGCTTGTACTTTGCGACATCGTAGCCGAGCGAGATCGCCCGCTGCTCATTCTCGCGGATCGCCTTCAGCACCTGCCCGAAGGGCGAATGGACGATGCGGTAGATGAACAGCGCCCCGCCGGCGAAGATGGCCAGCGTAGTGAAGTACATGGCGTAGGGATTGTACAGGTTGATCAGCCCGAACAGGTGCCCGCGCGGCACGCCCTGGATACCATCCTCACCACCCGTGAAGGGAGCCTGCAGGAAAACGAAGAAGACCATTTGCGACAGCGCCAGCGTGGTCATGGCGAAATAGATGCCCTGCCGCCGGATGGCCAGCCCCCCGAAAGCCAGCCCCATCACTGCCGCCGCGGCTGTACCGGTCAGCAGCGCCAACTCCGGGGTCAGCCCCCAGACCTTGGCCGCATGGGCGGTGACATAGGCGGCTCCCCCGAAGAAGGCGGCATGGCCGAAGCTGAGAAGGCCGCCGAAACCGATCAGGAGATTGAAGGCGCAGGCGAACAGCGCGAAACACAGCGCCTTCATCAGGAAAACCGGGTAGACGAAGAACGGGGCCGCCGCCAGCAGGATCAGTCCGGCCGCGGCAACCACCAGGAGCGCCCGTTCACCACCCCGGGATTGCGCAGCGCCGGCCCCCGCGGGAACCGTCGAATGGTCGGCGGCCTTGCGCGCGGGCGCTTCCTCCGTCGTGTGCTGCACCACCATCAGGCCGCCCTCCCGAACAGGCCGGCCGGCTTCACCAGAAGCACGATGGCCATGATGACGAAGATCACGATGTTCGCGGCCTCCGGGTAGAAGACCTTGGTCAGCCCTTCCACCATCCCCAGCCCGAAGCCGGTCACCACCGCGCCCAGGATCGAACCCATGCCGCCGATCACGACCACGGCAAAGACCACGATGATCAGGTTCGATCCCATGAGCGGGTTCACCTGGTACATGGGTGCCGCCAGAACGCCGGCGAACCCGGCCAGCGCCACGGCTGCGGCGAAGGTGCCGGTGACCAGAAGAGGCACGTTGATGCCGAAGGCCTGCACCAGCTGCGGACGTTCTGTGGCTGCGCGGAGATAGCTGCCCAGCTTAGTGCGCTCGATCGCGTACCAAGTGCCTATACAGACGACGAGGCTCGCCGCCACCACCCAGGCCCGGTATGTGGGCAGGTACATGAAGCCCAGATTATTGCCGCCCTGCAGCAGCTCAGGCACGGGATAGGGCTGGCCGGAAACACCGTAGTAGTGGCGGAACAGCCCTTCGATGACCAGCGCCAGGCCGAAGGTCAGCAACAGCCCGTAGAGCGGGTCCATGCGGGCGATCCGACGCAGCATCGTCCGCTCGATCACCACCCCGAGGGCGGCGAGGATCAGCGGCGCCAGGATCAGCGCCGGCCAGTAGCCGATGCCGAAATACTCCAGCAGCAGCAGGGCTGCGAAAGCGCCCACCATGTACAGCGCGCCATGGGCGAAGTTGATCACCCCCAGCATGCCGAAGATCACCGCCAGCCCCAGGCTGAGCAAGGCGTAGAAGGCCCCGTTGATCAGGCCCAGCAGCAACTGACCGAACAGCGCCTGGGGCGGAATGCCCAGAAGCTCGAACATATATGTTCCTCCCTGCTCGGACCGGGATCAAACGCCCAGGTACCGCGCCAGCTTTTCGGACTCGGCCTCAAGCCGGTCGTTCGGGATCATGTCCACAACGCGCCCCTCCTCCATCACGTAATGACGGTCGGCGACGGTGGAGGCGAAGTGGAAATTCTGCTCCACCAGCAGGATGGTGAAGCCCTTGCGCTTCAGCTCGGCGATGATGCTGCCGATATGCTGGACGATCACGGGCGCCAGCCCTTCCGTCGGCTCGTCCATCAGAAGCATGGTGGCGCCGGTTCGGAGCACCCTGGCAATCGACAGCATCTGCTGCTCACCGCCCGACAGCTTGGTGCCCTGGCTCTTCCGCCGCTCCTTCAGCCGTGGGAACAGGCTGTAGACCTCCTCCACGGAGAGGGCGCCCGGCTTCACGACCGGAGGCAGCATCAGGTTCTCCTCCACCGTCAGGCTGGCGAAGATGCCGCGGTCGTCCGGCACATAGCCTACGCCCTGTCGGGCGATGCGGTCCGGCCGGAGGCCGGTCAGCTCCTGCCCGTTGAGGCGGATCGAGCCTTCCTGCCGGTCCAGCAGGCCCATGATGGCTTTCAGCGTGGTGGTCTTGCCGACGCCGTTGCGGCCGATCAAGGTGACGACCTCCCCGGCTTCCACATCGAACGCGACGTCGTGGAGGATGTGACTTTCTCCGTAGAACCCTTTGAGGTTCCGGACCGACAGCATGGTATCAGGCATGTCCGGTCCCCATATAGGCGTCGCGCACCTCCGGATTGGACGACACCTCCGAATAGGTGCCCTCCGCCAGGATTTCGCCGCGTTGCAGGACAGTGATGCGGTCGGACAGGTCGGCGACGACGGACAGATTGTGTTCCACCATCACCACCGTACGCCCCTGCGCCACCCGCCGGATCAACTCGGCCACCCGTCCCACATCCTCATGGCCCATCCCGGCCATCGGCTCGTCCAGCAGCAGGGTGTCGGGGTCAAGGGCCAGCGTGGTCGCGATCTCGAGCGCCCGCTTCCGGCCGTAGGGCAGCTCACCGGCCAGGGCATGTTCCCAGGGAAGCAGTCCGACCTGATCCAGCAATTCCCGCGCACGGTCGTTCAGCCGGTCGAGCGAGCGTTCCGACCGCCAGAACTGGAATGTCGTATCGGTATGACGCTGCAAGGCGACCCGCACGTTTTCGAGCACCGTCAGGTGCGGGAACACGGCGGATATCTGGAAGGACCGGACCACCCCCTTGCGGGCGATCGCGGCCGGGGGAACATGGGTAATGTCCTCCCCGTGATAATAGATGTGGCCCGACGTGGGGATCAGGAACTTGGTCAGCAGATTGAACACGGTCGTCTTACCGGCCCCGTTCGGCCCGATAAGCGCGTGGATGGTGCCCCGCGCGACCTTGAAGTCCAGCTTGTTGACCGCTGTAAATCCCTTGAACTCTTTCGTCAGGCCTCTCGTCTCGAGCACATAATCGGTCATCTCTCCTCCCTGTTCGGGGGCTTCTTGAATGGCCCCTCGTTGAAGACAGATCGCACCTGTAGGCGGCATACTAATGTGGGAACGGCTTGCAAAACAACTTCTTATGAGATGCGGGCCGGAAGCGTTCGGGGGTCTACCCCGTCCGCGCCAGAATGGCGGAAAGGGCCGGAACATGGATGGGCACGCCCGGCCGTTTGCTGTCCGCACCATGATAATCCGTAATGAAAAAGGGCTCCGCCAAGTGATGGCGGAGCCCTTTCCCTGCTGCCCTGTCCAGGATCAGAACAGCCAGTCCGATGAGGTGCCGGACGACTGCCCGATCACCTCGGCCACGGAGTCGGCCAGCCGGTCGGCCACCATTCCATAGCCCTTGTTGTTGAAGTGGATGTTGTCATGCGCCGGGGCGTCGTGGGTGCGGGCCCCGTGATAGACATAGTCCAACTGGTCGATCAGGCTCTTCTGGGCATTGCGCATCGTGGAGAGCGCGCCGGTCGGGCCGTTCAGCCAGGCATTGGTCTCCGGAAATACGCCCAGTTCCTGGATGAAGACCGGAACGTCGCCGAACTCCTTACGGAGATATTCGAAGACGGAACGGGTCGCCTCCTTGAAGTTGGACACGACTTCCGCGTCGTTGCTGCGGTTGCCGTTGAGCAGCCGCGCATCGTCTTCACCCTGTGCCCAGATGAAGCCGTCGAGGTCACGCCCGGCCCCCAAGGCGGACTTGATCTGCGACACGGCGTTCAGGAGCGCAGGTCCTGGCTTGTCCCTCACCACGTCCCACCAGTAATTGCTGCCGTCGGCAAACTGGTTGGAGCCGCTGCCGCTGCTGGCCCCGTTGATCGCGGTGATCTTGCCGACGTCGAGCAACTTCGCCAGTTCCGCCTCGAAGACATCGTTGCCCAGGCGTCCGCCGCTGGAGTCGCCGCCGCGCTTGAAAAAGTGGCCGGCCGCATTTGATTGACCGACAAAGGCGAACATGTCGATGTCGGACCCGGACGGAGCCGGTGCAGGCGGCGGAGAGGGAGGCGGAGTTGGTGTATCCGCCTGCGGGGGGTTCGGCACACTACCGCCGGAGCCCGGCTTCGCGGCACTGACATCCAGATAGTCTAGCCGGGCATATTCCCCGCCATCCCGCGTACCCTGGACGCTGATGACGTCACCCGGATCGAGGTCCAGTTCCACGCTCCGCGTCACGAAGCTGTTGCTGCCGCCGGTGCCGCTCCAGCTCTCCACCACCTTGCCATTGACCAGGATCTTCCATCCCGCGGCCCCGTCATTCTCATTAGCATAGCCCACCGTCAGGCTATAGCTGCCGGCATCGCCGGTGAATGTGCCGCTGGCGGTTCCGGTGCCATAGGTCACCACATTTTGGTCGCCGGATACGTCGCGGTTCTGCTCCAGCCTGTAGTTTGACAGGCGCATCTCTTCCGCCTCGGTCCGCCCTAGGCCGATGTCGCCCCGCTGGCCCGCTTGCGGTTGCGGTTGCGGCGCCTCCGGTTCGGGACGAGGCGTCGGCGCCGGGGAAGTCGGCTCCTGGGTCGGCGAGACCGCGGTCAGATCGACGTAGTCCAGGCGCGCATATTCCCCACCACTGCGTACGCCCTGGACCGCGATGACGTCGCCAGCATCGAGCTTCAAGGAGAAGGTACGCCCGACGAAGCTGTTGCTGCCGCCGGTGCCGCTCCAGCTCTCGACCACCGTGCCGTTGACCAGGACCTTCCATCCCGCAACGCCATCATTCTCGTTGGCGTAACCCACCGTCATCTCATAGGTGCCGGCCGCACCGGTGAAAGTCCCGCTGGCAGTGCCCGCGCCATAGGTAAGGACGTCCTTGCCGCCCGATGCATCCCGATGGCTTTCCAGCCTGTAATTCTTCAGATCGAGTGCTTCAACTTCGGTTCTGCCAGGGCCGATCCCCACCGTCGAATTGCTCACGCGCTACCCCCTCGCTGCTTGCGATTGTCTCCTCGCGGAAGAACTCGCCTGCACCGGGGCCAAGCCATCCGGCGGCAGACGTCTATGGCGGCAAGGGATAACCTCTGCTGGACTGCATAGAAATCGCAAATAAGTTTGATGGGTTGGCTCATCGTCATTAGAAAATCAGACTTGCGAACACCATATTGCATCATCTAAAGTCGTAAATACTTCAACTGGCTGTAGGTGATTATTCTCCTGACATAGCAAAGCTTTCATCGTGTGACAAAATAATTCCTTTATGCCTCGGCGGCAATGAATCGAAATGTGCGCCGCAGCGGATTTCCCGACCAAGCCGGTGCAGATCGAAGGCTGGTCTTGCGCCTCTTATAAGAATCGTCTGATTTTTCTGAGGGTCTGATGAAAGCCCATCCGCATCACGGATCGTTCTGATCCCTTCGCTCTGGCGATATGATGCAGCGGAAGGCCGGCCAGGGGGAAGAGTCCCAGGCACTCGTCGGTCACGCTGCTTCACCGGTGGGCATGCTTTACGCCGCGGGTTAGGAACCTTCTCCCGACCGGCTCCAACTGAATCGAGCCGGCTCCTCTCAAAAGGCGACCAACACTCCCTCGCCCGGGCGAAGTGTATCGCTGGGTACCTGGTCGGCATGGTCCAGATGGGTCGAAAGCAGTATTCGCCCAGCGGATGCCGTCGGCGGCATCGGCCTCCCCTGCATGCAGAGATTGAGAGCTATCAGCAGGCGGCGGTCACCGTGTCTGCGCTCATAGGCCAGAACATCCGGCCCGGCCGCCACCTGATGATAGCTCCCGACCGACAGCGCCGGCTCCGCGCGGCGGGTCGCGATCAGGCGGCGGTAGAGATTGAGGATGGATGTCGGCTCCTCCGACATGGTCGCGACATTGCGCGCTTTGAAGTCGGCGCTCAGCGGCAACCAGGGTTCGCCGGCGGTGAAGCCGGCGCCAGGGCCGCCGTCCCATTGCATGGGCGTGCGCTCCGGATCGCGGTTGAAGCCCAGTCCGGGCTCGTTCTTCTCCCACGGGTCCTGCACGCGTTCCGGCGGGATGGGGACAGCGG
The DNA here is from genome assembly GCF_003568845.1 of Indioceanicola profundi. Classification (NCBI taxonomy): domain Bacteria; kingdom Pseudomonadati; phylum Pseudomonadota; class Alphaproteobacteria; order Rhodospirillales; family Azospirillaceae; genus Indioceanicola; species Indioceanicola profundi. Next base: position 789,938 of record NZ_CP030127.1, read on the forward strand.
GCATGCCAAGCTCATCGCCATAGTAAAGCGTGGGCGTGCCGCGTAACGTCAGCAACAGCATGGCGGCAACCCGCGCCTGCGGCTCCCCGACACGCGCCGCGATGCGGGGCCGATCGTGATTTCCCAGCACCCAGTTGGGCCAGCCGCCCTGCGGCAGAGCCTGTTCATATTCCTCTATCAGGGTCGTCAGCGCGTCGGCACGCCAGGGGGCCTGAAGAAGCTGGAAATTGAAGGGCAGATGCGCGCCCTCGAGATTTTCCCCGTAGTAGGCCATCAGCCGCTCCAGCGGCAGATAAAGCTCGCCGATCAGCACCCGCTCCGGGTACTCGTCCAGAACAGACCGCATCTCCCTGACCACTTCCTGCACTTCCGGCTGGTCTGCCGAATAGACCTGCAGAAGGCGGTCGATCTCCGGCTGGCCGGGTTGATAGCCGGGGTTGGGCGGGTTGTCGCGGAACTGCGCGTCCTTGATCAGATGCCAGATCACATCCACTCGGAACCCGTCCACGCCGCGCTCCAACCAGAAGCGCAGGGTGTCGTACATGGCGGCCCGGACCTCCAGGTTCCGCCAGTTCAGGTCCGGCTGTTCCTTCAAGAAGGCGTGATAGTAGTACTGACCGGTCGCCTCGTCCCATTGCCAGGCGCTGCCGCCGAAGTTGCTTATCCAGTTGTTCGGTGGGCCGCCATCCGGCTTGGCGTCGCGCCAGATATACCAGTCGCGCTTGGGATTAGTCCGGGATGACCGGCTTTCCAGGAACCATGGATGCTGGTCGGACGTGTGATTGGGAACGAAGTCGAGGATGACCCGGAGGTTCCGCCCATGCGCCGCTTCAAGCAGCCGGTCGAAATCCGACAGGGTTCCGAACATCGGGTGGATGCCGCAGTAATCGGCCACGTCATAGCCGAAATCGGCCATGGGAGAGGGATAGATCGGGGAAACCCAGATCGCGTCCACGCCTAGATTCTGCAGATAATCCAGACGCCGGGTGATGCCGTTCAGGTCCCCTACCCCGTCCCCGTTCGTATCCTGAAAGGACCGGGGATAAATCTGGTAGACGATGCCGTGCTGCCACCAGAGATCACCCATGACCTAGTCTCTCCATCATTCTCCGCGGGACACCTCCCCAACTGCGGGAACGCGAAGCGGTTCCTGATGTCGTACGGCGGCCGGAAAGGGAGCGGCAGGCTGGATGGCTCTGCCCACACGGGGAGGCCCAAAAAGAAAAGGACCGCCAACCGGCGGCCCTGAGTTTAGGGAGGATCGCCCCGCAAGGGGCGCTGCACGAACAAAGGTAATCCCGTGCCTCAGTCCGGGCAATGCGCCCGCCCGTCATATCGCCTCGATAGGAGAGCAGAAATTGTGCAGCTCGCGTCCATATTGTGCAGCGCCAAGCCCGCAGAAGCGTATTCATCAGCCGAAACGATGTGGACGCGAAACAAATACCGCATCCACGCGCCGCCACGGACAGAAATGTGCCTGCTCATGAGGCATCTGCATATGGGGTTCCCAGACAGGCCATGGCTCTGCCCATTTCCGCGGCAGCAGGTAATCGACATTCGCGTCCGTCACGCTGCCCCCCGATCTCTGTTGACGGGTGGACGCCTCTTTACCAGCCGGAGAGATGAGATGACGGACCGCCGTGACCCGGACCAGATCCACCAGAATGTGAACAGCAAGAACCAGGACCCCAACCGTAAGGCCGACCCGCAGAAGGACAAGGATCAGGTCGGCCATGTCGGCGCCGACCGTCCTGTCGGCCCGCTCGGTTCCGAGAGCAATCCGAATACGACGGCAACCTGACACCAGCGACACACGCAGCTATTTTCGCACAGCGAAACATCGTTCCGCGCCCGTTGACGCATACCAACGGGCGCGGTAGGGTCGGCCTTGCCTTGAAGCAGCACCATCGAGAGAGCTGCACCGGCAGGGAGGAAGTGCATGGCCCTGGATGCCGAAACGTTGCGCCAACTGGTGGAGACTGTAGACCGGTTCGCCCGCGAACGGCTGATTCCGGCGGAACATCAGGTCGCCGAAACCGACGCAATCCCCGACGACATTGTGGCCGAGATGCGCGAGATGGGCCTGTTCGGCATGTCGGTGCCGGAGGCCTATGGGGGCCTTGGGCTCCGCATGTCGGAGGAGGTGCAGGTCGTTTTCGCCCTTTGCCAAGCATCGCCGGCCTTCCGTTCCCTCATCGGGACCAATAACGGCATCGGCTCCCAAGGCATCGTCATGGACGGGACGGAGGAGCAGAAGAGGCGTTGGCTGCCTCGGCTGGCGGCTGGCGAGATCATCGCCTCGTTCGCACTGACGGAGCCGGAAGCCGGGTCGGATGCCGCCAGCCTGCGCGCCAGCGCCCGCCGGGACGGCAATTGCTATGTCTTAAATGGTACGAAGCGCTTCATCACCAACGCCCCGCGCGCTGGCCTGTTCACTGTGATGGCCCGTACCGACCCGTCGGTGGCTGGCGCCGGCGGCATCTCCGCCTTCCTGGTGGAGGCGGGCACGCCCGGACTTCATATGGGATTGCCCGACCGCAAGATGGGCCAGAAGGGCGCCCTGACCGCCGACATCATATTCGAGGACTGCCGCGTGCCGGCCGATGCCCTGCTGGGCGGGGTGGAAGGCCAGGGGTTCCGGACCGCGATGAAGGTGCTGGACCGTGGCCGTTTACATATTGCCGCCGTCTGCGTCGGGATCGCGGAGCGCCTGATCCGGGACAGTGTCTGTTATGCCCTGGAACGGCGGCAGTTCGGCAAGCCCATCGCGGAATTCCAGCTTGTCCAGGCCATGCTGGCCGACAGCCGGATGGAGGCCTATGCCGCACGCTGCATGGTCATGGATGCTGCGGGCAAGCTGGATGCCGGCCAGCCGATTTCCACGGAAGCGGCCTGCTGCAAGCTGTTCGCCAGCGAAATGGTGGGACGCGTGGCGGACCGGGCCGTGCAGGTCCATGGAGGAGCCGGCTACATCGCCGATTACGGCATCGAACGCTTCTACCGCGATGTGCGTCTGTTCCGGCTCTACGAAGGCACCAGCCAGATCCAGCAGATCGTCATCGCCCGCAACATGCTGCGCGACGCTGTCTAACCAGGAGATCCGAATGTGACCGAGGTTTTCATCTGCGACGCCGTCCGCACGCCCATCGGCCGGTACGGCGGCGCCCTCTCCTCCATCCGGGCGGACGACCTCGGCGCGGTGCCACTGAGGGCGCTGATGGCCCGCCACCCGGGGCTGGACTGGGAGGCTGTGGACGAGGTGGTGTTCGGCTGCGCCAATCAGTCCGGCGAGGACAATCGGAATGTCGCCCGCATGGCCCTGTTGCTGGCGGGACTGCCCCAGGCGGTGCCGGGCAGCACCATCAACCGGCTCTGCGGCTCGGGCATGGACGCAATCGCCATTGCCGCCCGTTCCATCCGGGCCGGCGAGGCGGATCTGGTCATCGCCGGCGGCGTAGAGAGCATGAGCCGGGCGCCTTATGTGGTCGCCAAGGCGGACAGCGCCTTCTCCCGCTCTGTGACCATGGAGGATACGACCATCGGCTGGCGGTTCGTCAATCCGCTGATGGAGAGAACCTACGGCATCGACAGCATGCCGGAGACAGCGGAGAACGTGGCCGCCGAGTTCGGCGTCTCCCGCGCTGATCAGGATGCGTTCGCCTACCGCTCCCAGATGCGGGCCGCCGCGGCGACCAAGGCCGGGCGGTTTGTAGAGGAGATCGTACCGGTGCCGGTTCCCGGACGGAAAGGAGCCGTGACGGAGGTAGCGGCCGATGAACATCCTCGCCCGGACACCTCGCCAGACAGCCTTGCAAGGCTGCCGACGCCCTTCCGCGCCGGTGGAACGGTCACGGCGGGCAATGCGTCGGGTGTGAATGACGGCGCCTGCGCCCTGATCGTCGCCAGCGCAGCGGCGGTGGAGCGCCATCGGCTGGTCCCGCGGGCCCGCGTCGTGGGTGCGGCCACCGCAGGCGTACCTCCCCGCATCATGGGCATCGGCCCGGTGCCGGCAACCCGCAAGCTGCTGACCAGAACCGGTCTCTCCATCCGCGATATGGACGTGATCGAACTGAATGAGGCTTTCGCGGCCCAGGCACTCGCCTGCCTGCGTGAACTGGGACTGCCGGACGACGCCCCGCAAGTGAACCCCAATGGCGGCGCTATCGCGCTGGGCCATCCGCTGGGGATGAGCGGGGCGCGGCTGGTAACTACGGCGGTTTATGAGCTGCAACGCCGGGATGCGCGCTTCGCCTTGTGCACCATGTGCATCGGCGTCGGCCAGGGAATCGCCATGGTGATCGAGCGGGTGTGAACCGCTGAACGGAAACCGCCCGTCACGCCAAAGGCGGACGGGCGGAAGTCGGGATTGTGAACGGTCAGGCGGCGCGGACGTTGGCCAGGAACTTCGCCACCTCGGTTCGCAGCCCCTCCGCGTTCCGGGCCAGTTCGTCCGACGCACCAAGCACCTGCTCCGCCGCAGCGCCCGTCTCGGCCGCGGCTTGGTTCACGCCCACGATGTTGCCGGAGACGTCGTGCGTACCGCGCGCCGCCTGCTGGACATTGGCGGCGATGTCCTGGGTAGCGGCCCCCTGCTCCTCCACGGCGGCGGCAATGCCGGACGCGATCTCGCTGATTCGGGTTACGGTGGAGCCGATCCCCTCCACCGCGCGCTGCGCACCGCCGGTAGCGGCCTGGATTTCCGCCACCTTCGCCTGGATCTCCTCCGTGGCCTTTGCGGTCTGGTTGGCCAGGGCCTTTACCTCGGAGGCAACGACGGCGAAGCCCTTGCCGGCTTCGCCAGCACGGGCCGCCTCGATGGTGGCGTTGAGCGCCAGCAGGTTCGTCTGGCCGGCGATGCTCTGGATCAGGTCCACCACGTTGCCGATCTCCGCTGCGGCCCGGACCAGCCCTTCGATGGTCTCTGCCGTGCGGCCGGACTCCAGGACCGCTTCGCCGGCAATGTTGCTGGACTGCGCCACCTGTCGGGCGATCTCCTGGATGGAGGCGGACAGCTCCTCCGTCGCACCGGCCACGGTGTTGACGTTGGCGCTCGCCTGTTCCGCCGCTGCGGCCACGGCCGTGGACTGGGCGCTGGCCTGCTGCGCGGTGGCCGACATGGCGGAGGCGGCGGAACGCATTTCCGTGGCAGCAGACGCAACGCTCTCCACAACGCCCTTAACCGAGGCTTCGAACTCGTTGGCCATGCGCAGCTGCGCCTCGCGCTGTTCGCGCCGCGACCGCTCCTCGGCCTCCTTGGCGGCGGCCTCCATCTCGCGGTTCTTGATCATGTTCTGCTTGAAGACCAGCACCGACTGCGCCATCGCGCCGACCTCGTCGCCGCGGCCGGTCGCCGGCACTTTCGTCGAGAGATCACCGTCAGCCAATTGGCGCATAGCCCCAGTCAGACCCTGGATCGGCCGGGTCACGGAGCGCGAAACCAGCAGCAGCACGACAAAGAGGACCACGCCAATTGCGGCGAGCGCCCCCAGGACCGTGCGGCGGGCTTCAATGCTTTCGGAAAGAATATCTTCCAGCATCGCCGTTTTGGCAGCGGAGGCATTCTGAACGAAGCTCTCCACCCCCTCGATCACCTTGGTCCGGGTCGGATCAATGCTGGATGTGCGCACCTCAGAGATCTTGACGCCGAAATCGCCCAGCGTTCTGCACAGGGCGACATAGTTCGTCAGCGCCTCCGTCGCCGCCGCAGCCGAATCCGCCATGACCGGCGACTGCGCCAGCTCGTTGAGGATGCTGAAGGCTTCGTCGCTGGATTTCGCAATCCGCTCCAGAACCTTGGGATTTCCCTCGGTCAGGTAGCGCAGGATGGCGCCTCGGGCGTCGTTGTAGAGTTCGGTTACGCGGGCGGCCTTCGGTCCGGCTCCGGCGGGCGCAGCCTGCTCGGACGCCGCCTCCGACAGGTGCCGCAGCTTTTCGGCCACCTTGGGGCCAATCCCGAAGAACTGGTTCTGCCTGACGTCGAGCCGTTCCACCGTCAGGCTGGTCACCTCCGCCAGCGCCTTCCGGTGTTCCTCCCAGACCTGCGCAACCTGCTTCAGACGATCCCGGTGTTCGGCATCGGTGGTCTCGATGATCTGCTTCAGGATCTGCGCCGTCCGCGCCGCCTCGGCCGCCGTGGCTTCGCCCGCCTTCGCGGCATCGTCCGGATTCGCCGTCATGTACATGTCGCGCAACAGCGTGGCGCTCTGCCGGACGGCCGCCTTGGCCTCGTTCGCTAGGTCCGCCGCCTGCGTCGCTTCCTGCACTTCGCCCGCACTCTCGATGGTGTGAGCCAGGTTCGTGTTCGTAATCGCACCCAGACCCGCCATCATGACGACGGTGAGGATGGAGCTTCCCAGAAGCCGAGCGGTGATCGAAGTGTTGAGCAAACGTCGCATAAGTCGTCCCGTTCTTGTGATCCGCCGACATGGAACAGACGCGCCTTTGGCTAATCCGGCCGACGATTCATCCGACTACGCCTTATGCGCAGTTAAAATAGGGTTACAATTTTTACTTAATCGCGGGTTGATACCGTTCATCCGGCACTTGTTTGCCGACCGATCCCATTGAGCTTTAATTCATATGTCAATGGCTTGCCGTCCAGGCCTCATCAGTCCGCGCCGAGCCGGATGTAGGCCGGGGGCAGCGATGATAGGAAATCCATGAAGGTATCGCCTTGGATCGCGATGTGGGCCATCATCGCCGCCCGTGCGCCCGGACCGTCGCCGGACCGGATAGCTTCCAGAATGGCTCCATGTTCAGCCCAGGAGCGTTGCGTCCGCCCGCGGTGGCGGAGTTGGAGACGCCGGTACGGCGCCACCCGGTTGCGGAGACTGCGGGTTGTCTCCTCAAGGAACCGGTTTCGGCTGGCGGCATAAAGCGCCTCGTGGAAGCGCCGGTTCTCGGCGTAATACCCATCGGGATCGCCGGCTGCCGCCAGGGCTCCGCACCGCTCATGCACCTGTTCCAGTTCGGCCAGCTCCTCCGCGGTGATCCGTCGGGCCGCCAACTCGACGCACAGCCCTTCCAGGGACGCCATCACCTCAAACATCTCCAGTATATCCTGGACCGTCGGGCTCGCCACAATGGCCCCTTGCCGCGGCCGGATTTCCACCAGCCCGGCGGAAGCGAGCTGCATCAAGGCCTCCCGCACCGGTGTCCGGCTGACATTGTAGCGCTGGGCCAGCAGTGGTTCCTCAAGCCGGAAACCGGGGGGATACTCGCCGGAGATGATGGCCTGCTCGATCCGGTCCCGAAGCTGATCGGTCCGGTTCCCCCTCGCCTCTCCCTGCCGGGAGGCCTTGCTGCCGTCATAAGTCATGGGGGCCCACGAAATATACGTGGAAGTTGAGCCTTCGCGCATGCGCAAATAAATGCTGCCATGCACAATGACCGAATGTGCATGCACAATGTACATTCTTGCATACATACAGACAAGCGCGTATAAGCTCTCTTGAAGAGACCGCAATGTTTCCACCACAAAAGATAAAATGCCAGGGAGGCACCCATGAAGACGATGCTGAAAGGGCTCTGCACGATTGGATTTCTGCTGGCCGGCGCTGCCATGCCGGTCCAGGCGGAAACCTGGAAGGCTTCGCACCAGTGGCCGCAGGGCACCGGCGATTTCCGCGCTGAAATGGTCGAAATGATCGCGAATGAGGTGAATGCCGCCAACGTCGGTCTGGAGATCAAGATCTTCCCCGGCGCCGCGCTGGTGAAGCCTCGGGAACAGTGGAACGCCGTCACGCGGGGCCAGATCGAGATGACCCTGTTCCCGCTGGACTACGCCTCCGGCAAGTTCCCGCAATTCAGCGCCACGCTGATGCCGGGCCTGGTCAAGAACCATGAGCATGCGAAGCGGCTGTCCAAGTCGCCCTTCATGGACAAGATCAAGGCGATCATCGAAGAGAACGGCGCCATGGTGCTGGCCGATGGCTGGCTGGCCGGCGGCTTCGCCTCCAAGAAGAACTGCATCCTAGCGCCCGAGGACATCAAGGGTCAGGTGACCCGCGCCGCCGGACCGATGTTCGAGAAGATGCTGGTCGGGGCGGGCGCCTCGATCTCCTCCATGCCGTCGTCGGAAATCTACACCGGCATGCAGACCGGCGTTCTGGACGCCGCCAACACCTCTTCGGAGAGCTTCACCTCCTACCGCCTGTATGAGCAGGTCACCTGCATGACCCCGCCGGGCGAGCATGCCCTGTGGTTCATGTACGAGCCGATCATCGTCAACAAGCGCGCCTTCGACAGCCTGGACGACAAGCAGAAGAAGGCGGTGCTGGATGCCGCCAAGAAGGCGGAGGATTTCGGCTTCGAGCGGGCTGCCGCGGCCGACACCGCGATGGTCGAGACCTTCCAGAAGGCGGGCGTCAAGATCGTCTACATGACCGCGGATCAGGCCAAGGCCTGGCGCGAAATCGCTACCATGACCTCCTATAAGGACTTCGAAGCCTCCGTGCCCAATGGCAAGGAGCTGATCGACGCGGCGCTGGCCGTCGAATAATCGCAGCGTGCGGCCGGCACAGGCCGGCTGCGGAATCGGCAGGGTGGTGCGGGCGCGGCGGTGCCGCGTCCGCATCGTCAAAGAAGGGTGCCGCATGGACAGTTTCATCAAGGGAGTCGCCGCCGTTTCCAGGGCGCTGGGAGTGGTTGCCGCCCTTCTGATCGCCGTCTCGGTGCTCGTCGTCTGTCATATGGTCTTCGTGCGCTACGTGCTTGGGCACACGACGATCTGGCAGACCGAGTTCGTGACCTACGCCATCATCGCCGCCACGCTCATAGGCAGCCCCTATGTGCTGCTGAAACGGGGCCATGTGAATGTGGACCTGGTTCCGCTGTGGGCGTCGCTGAAGCTGCGCTGGTGGCTCCACGTGCTGTCCAGCATCATCACCATTGTCTTCGTGGGCTACATCGCCTTCGTGGGCGCGGAGTTGTGGTGGGAGTCGTGGCACCTGAACTGGCATTCGGACACGGTATGGCGCGTCCCGCTGTGGATTCCCTATGCCGCTCTGCCGATCGGCATGGCCATCCTCACGCTACAGGCCATAGCGGATCTGCTGTCCATGCTGACCGGCCGGACAAAGCCGTTCGGCCTGCCCGACGCGGTGGGTTTCGAAGCTGCGAACGAACTCGGCGTGGTGGCGGACCACGCACATGATGTGCCGCTGACCGCCGCGGCGGCATCGCCAGCCGCCCTCCATACCGACAACCATGGCCCGCGCAGGGAGGCCGGACGATGAGTGCGCTGACCATTGGCCTGGGAGTCCTTGGCCTCACCGTGATGATGCTGGCCAGCGGGGCGCCTGTGGCCTTCGCACTCGGCCTCACCGCCATCGTGGCGTTGATCCTGTTCGAAGGGCCGGGCAGCCTGATCGGCATCGGCGAGGTGTTCTTCGCCGGGCTGGAAGACTTCACCCTGGTCTCCATCCCCATGTTCGTGCTGATGGGCGCGGCGGTCGCCTGCTCCCGCGCCGGTTCGGACCTGTACGAGGCGCTGGACCGCTGGCTCTATCGGGTGCCGGGCGGGCTGGTGATCTCCAACCTCGGCGCCTGCGCCACCTTCGCAGCCCTCACGGGGTCGAGCCCGGCCACCTGCGCCGCCATCGGCAAGATGGGCATCCCTGAGATGCGGCGCCGGGGATATCCGGATGAGATCGCCTGCGGTTCCATTGCCGCCGGCGGCACGCTCGGCATCCTGATCCCGCCCAGCCTGACCTTCATCCTGTACGGCATCGCGACCGAGACCTCCATCGGGCGGCTGTTCCTGGCCGGCGTGGTGCCGGGCATTCTGCTTACCACCATCTTCATGGCATGGACTTGGTTCGCTGTGCGCCGGTCCGGGTTCCAGAGCCATGCGCCCGGCTTCCGCTATACGATGGCGGAAAAGTTCCGGGCTCTGCCCAAGGTGCTGCCCTTCCTCGCCATCGTCGTCGCGGTGATGGTGGCGCTCTATGGCGGCATCGCCACCCCGTCGGAGGCGGCAGGAGTCGGCGCCTTCTTCTGCGTCGTGCTGGCCGTTCTCTTCTACAGGCTCTGGCGGGCCGAGGATCTGTGGCGGATCTTCGGCGACACGACCAAGGAGTCGGTGATGATTCTGATGATCATCGGCGCCTCCGTCCTGTTCGGCTACATGCTGACCTCGCTGTTCATCACCCAGTCCCTGGCGAACTGGATCGCCGGGCTGGACGTGAACCGCTGGGTGCTGATGGGGATGATCAACGTTTTCCTGCTGGTCGCCGGGTGTTTCCTGCCGCCGGCCGCCATCATTCTGATGACCGCCCCGATCCTGCTGCCCATCATCACCGCGGCCGGGTTCGATCCCGTCTGGTTTGGCGTGATCCTGACCATCAATATGGAGATCGGGCTGATCACGCCGCCGGTGGGGCTGAACCTCTACGTCATCAACGGCATCGCGCCGGAGGTGCCGTTGAAGCGTGTTCTTTGGGGGGCGATGCCCTATGTGCTTTGCATGGTCGTCGCGATCCTTATCCTGTCGGTATTCCCCGGCCTCGTCACCTGGCTTCCCGATCTGGTGATGGGCCCGGCAATCTGACACCCTTGCATCAAGGAGGGCGCGATGAGCGAGTTCTGGACCAGCGGACTCATCGACCTGTCGCTGCAGCGGCTGACATCGCTGTGGCGGGACGTATCTGACCGGTCAGGCGGAGGCCAGTCGCTGAAGCTGCGCGGCCCCGACCTGGAGGGCGGCGACATGGAGGTGGTCCGCCGCCACATGCACACCTGCCTGGAGGGGCGCGGCGGCGAGGTGTCCGCCCGCGCCCGCGCGGCTGTGCTGGGCCAGTCCTACCTGCGCCTGTCGCCCGTGGGCCGCACCCGCTTCCTGAGCCTGCTGGCCAGCGAGTTCGGTCCCAACCATGAGGAGGTGCTGGCCTCGTCCGCCGCCCTGGCCGCCGCGGGCACCGATGCGAGCGCCGTCCATGCGGCGGAGCGCCGTCTTCGCAAGGCGCTGAACGCCCCCCGTGTGCGCCTGCTCACCCAGCTCAACAGCCTGCCGGAGGGGGTGAAGTTCCTGGTCGATCTGCGGCGCGACCTGCTGGGCGTGATGGACAAGGACCCGGCCTTGAAGGCGCTGGACGACGATCTGCGCCACCTTCTGACCGCTTGGTTCGACGTCGGCTTCCTGGAGATGCGCACCATCACCTGGGACAGCCCGGCCTCCCTGCTGGAAAAGCTGGTGGCCTATGAGGCGGTGCATGCGGTGCGGTCCTGGTCCGACCTGAAGAACCGGCTGGACAGCGACCGGCGCATCTACGCCTTCTTCCATCCGCGCATGCCGACGGAGCCGTTGATCTTCGTCCAGGTCGCCTTCACCCAGGGGCTGGCCGGCAATGTGCAGAACCTGCTGGACGAGACCGCGCCCGTGCTGGATCCGGCCAAGGCGGACACGGCGATCTTCTATTCCATCTCCAACACCCAGGACGGGTTGCGCGGGATCAGCTTCGGCAATTTCCTGATCAAGCGTGTGGTGGAGGATCTGACGTCCACCGTGCCGCACATCCGCACCTTCTCCACCCTGTCCCCCATTCCCGGTTTCCGGCGCTGGCTGGGGCAGGCCGGCGCGAAGACGCTGGATCGGGTCCTGGGCAACGAGGCGGACGAGGATGCCGTGTCGGCGGCGGACATCCTGGAAGCGTTGGACCGGCCGGACTGGTTCCTGGATGAGGAGCAGGCGGAACGGCTGCGCCGCCCCTTGCTCCAGCTCTGCGCCCACTACCTGCTGAAGGCTGGGGATGACAAGCGCCAGCCGGACCCGGTGGCCCGCTTCCATCTCGGCAACGGCGCCCGGGTGGAGCGGCTGAACTGGCTGGGCGACACCTCGCCCAAGGGATTGACCCAGTCCGCCGGGCTGATGGTCAACTATCTCTACGACCTGCGGGAGATCGAGGACAACCACGAGCGCTTTGCAGAGGGCACCGTCGTGGCCGCCAGCGGCGTCACCTCCCTGCTCGACCGGAGGTCCAGCGGGCGACTGCGCCGGCGGCTGGGCCTTCGCCAGGGCCGGAAATCCCAGCCGGAAGCGGCGGAGCCCGTCCGTCCGGCCCTACCCGCCCCGGCCAAGGACCAGGCCGAAGCGGCGGAGCCGGAGAGTGATGCTCCCTCCACCCCCGCCAGGAACTCGGCCGCACCGGCCGATGCTGAATAAGGACCGCCATGCGGCTGTACAGCTTCTATCGTTCCTCCGCCGCCTACCGGGTGCGGCTGGCCCTCGCCCTGAAGGGGATCGAGCATGAGATCGTGCCCATCCATCTGCGCCGCCGCGACCAGGAGCAGCCGGCCTACCGCGCCCTGAACCCGCAAGGGTTGGTGCCGGCGCTGGAGGTGGATGGACGGGTGATCGGCCAGTCGCTGGCGATCCTGGAATATCTGGAGGAGCGGTTCCCCGGGACCCCGCTCCTCCCCGCCGATCTGATGGATCGGGCGTGGGTCCGCTCCCTGGCCCAGGCCATGGCGGTGGACATCCATCCGCTGAACAATCTGCGGGTCATGCGCTATCTGCTGCGGGTGCTGAAGCTCGAGGATGCCGCGAAGGACGCCTGGGTGGCGCACTGGTCGGCTGCCGGGCTCGCCACGGTGGAGCGGATGCTGACGGAGGATTCCCGGACGGGCCGCTTCTGCCACGGCGACACGCCGACCCTGGCGGATGTCTGCCTGCTGCCGCAGGTCCGCCACGCCCAATGGGCCGGGCTGGACGTTTCCCCCTACCCGACTGCGGTGCGCATCGCGGACGAACTCGCCCGGCTGGACCGTGTCGCCGCCGCCCATCCGGCGGCGCAGCCGGATGCCGATCCCGAGGACATCTCCTGCCGCTGAGCGGCAGGCCCTGAACCCGGCGCGGCGGTTCGGGATCAGCGGTTCAGGGCCTGCATCTGCGGGGCCGCGTAGCGGGTGCCGGCGGCGGCGCCCGGCGGCAGCACCCGGTCGATCCTTGCCAAGTCGTCCGGCGCCAGGGTGACGTTCAGCGCCGCCAGATTCTGCTCCAGGTACTTGCGCCGCTTGGTGCCCGGGATGGGCACGATGTCCTCGCCCTGCGCCAGAACCCAGGCCAGCGCCAGTTGCGCCGCGGTACAGCCCTTCTCTTCCGCCATCGCCTCGATCTGGCCGACCAGATCGAGGTTGCGCTGGAAGTTTTCCCCCTGGAAGCGCGGATTGTTGCGGCGGTAGTCGCCTTCCGGGATATCCTCCTCCCGCTTGAACTGGCCGGTGAGGAAGCCGCGGCCGAGCGGGCTGTAGGGCACGAAGCCGATGCCGAGTTCCCGCACGGTCGGCAGGATTTCCGCCTCGGGATCACGGCTCCACAGCGAATATTCGGATTGCAGGGCGGTGATCGGATGGGTGGCGTGGGCGCGGCGTATGGTCTGGGCCGCCGCCTCGCTGAGACCGAGGTAGCGTACCTTTCCCTGCCGAACCAGCTCGGCCATGGCACCCACCGTTTCCTCGATGGGCACGGTCGGGTCCACACGGTGCTGGTAGTACAGGTCGATCACCTCCAGACCGAGCCGCTTCAGGCTGGCCTCGCAGGCGGAGCGGACATAGTCGGGCCGGCCACTGACGCCGTGGAAGCTTCCATCGGCCCCGCGGACATTCCCGAACTTCGTGGCCAGGAATACCCGGTCGCGGCGGTCGCGGATGGCGCGGCCCACCAGCTCCTCATTCCGACCGACGCCGTACATGTCGGCGGTGTCGATCAGGGTGACGCCGAGGTCCAGGGCACGGTGGATGGTGGCGATGGATTCCGCCTCATCCCCCTGGCCGTAGAATTCCGACATGCCCATGCAGCCGAGGCCGAGCGCCCCGACCTCGGGGCCGTTCTTTCCGAGCCTGCGCATCTTCATCGCTGAATGTCCTGTTCCGGGCGGTTCCGCCATCAACCGGGCGCTTGGCGGGCTGTTCCGCCGTCGCATGCATGGGAGGGTGGCAGCAACCGGCCCGTTCCCACTGTTGATCCGGGCGGCGAACTGGCGCACTCCGGTTCGTTCCGACCGCCCGCCCTGGAGAACAGCGCCCGATGATCCTGCCCGGTCCACGGGATTTCGTCTTTTCCGCCAAGACCTTCGCGGCCGCGATGCTGGCGGTGTTCATCGCCTTCGCCATCGGGCTGCCGCATCCTGCCTGGGCGATGCTGACGGTCTATATCGTGGCCAGCCCCTTCGCCGGCATGGTGCAGTCCAAGGCCCTGTACCGCACTGCCGGCTCCATCATTGGGGCGAGCGCGGCCGTGGTCGGCGTGACGCTCTTCATCGACATGCAGGAGCTGCTCTGCCTGTTCCTGGCCTGCTGGGTGGGTTTGTGCATCTACATGGCGCTGCTGGTGCGGCCGCCGCGCAACTATGCCTATCTGCTGGCCGGCTACACCGCGGCCCTGGTGGGGTTTCCCAGCGTGGACCAGCCGCAGGCGATATTCGACACGGCGGTGACGCGGGTCGAGGAAATCGTGCTGGGCCTGATCTGCCTGAGCTTGGTGAACCGGCTGGTTTTCCCGCAGCGGGTGGGGCCCGTGCTGCGGCGGCGGATCGACGATTATCTGGAGGCGGCCCGGCTCTGGACCCGCGACGTGCTGACCGGCCATGGCGAGGATGCGACCGGCAAGGTGGACCGGCATCGCTTCGTGCTCGATGCGGCATCGCTGGACGCGCTTCGCGTCCACGCCGCCTACGACACGCCGGAACTGCGCGCGGCGGAGGGGCATGTGCGGCGGTTGCAGCAGCGCTTGCAGGCCCTGTTCTCCGTCCTGGTCGCCATCGAGGACCGGATCACAACCCTCAGGCGGCTGCCGGGCGTCGCCGATGGCTTGGAGCCGCTGCTGCTGATGCTGGCCCGGCGTTTCGAGGAGGCGGGAGCTGGGACGGATGATCGTGCCCTGCTGGCCGAGATTGATCGCCTCCAGCCAACCGCGACAGCGATCCGCGCGGACAGGAACGCGCTGCTGCTGGCCACGCTCCTGGCGCGGCTGCGCGATCTTTTGAGCCTGTGGGCGGAATGCCGGGAACTGCGGGCCGCCATCGCGGAGGGCCGACCGGCCAGCGGTCGGGCACCGGCGGTGGAGTTGCACAAAGACCATCTGACGGCGGCCCTGGCCGGCCTGTCGGCGGCGGCCGGCATCCTGACATGCACCAGCTTCTGGATCGCGTCCGACTGGCCCTATGGCGGGATCGCCACCATGATGGTGGCGGTGGCGTGCAGCCTGTTCGCCGCACTCGACAATCCAGCCGCGGTCGCCCGCGGCTTCATGCGGATGTCGGCCGTCGCGATCCTCGTCGGGGCGGTCTATGTGTTCGGCATCTTCCCGCGGATTGACAGCTTCGTGCTGCTAGCCATTGTTCTCGCACCATTTTTTATGGCGGCAGGGGCGGCCCTGGCCATTCCGCCGCTGATCGGCACCGCCCTGCCGCTGCTGGTCACGACGGTCGCGGTGATGGAATTGCAGAATGAACGGGTGATCGACTTCGCGGCCTTCACGAATGCCGGCATCGCGCAGCTCGTGGGCATCGGCCTTGGCGTCGCGGTCCAGTCGCTTTCGCGGCCGATGGGACCGCCCTGGGCGATCCGCCGGCTGAAGGTCGCGGTGAACCGTGATCTTGCCCGGCTCGCGGCCGGCAACAGCGGCATGGACCGCATCCGGTTCGAGAACCGCATGTTCGACCGCCTGCACGGGCTGGCCCTGCGGCTCGCCGGCGACAGGCCCGACCGCGGCGCGATCCTGAACGATGCGCTGATGACCCTGCGCATCGGGCTGAACCTGATTGCACTTCGACAGGTGCTCCGCCACATGCCGGAGCAGGCGGTGCAGGCGCTCACAACAGCGCTGGAGGCGCTGGAGCGGAGCTTCCGTGCCCAGGCGGACGATAGGGTCACTGAAAACCCGCTGCCTGTGCTGGATCGCGCCCTGGCGGAGGTATCGGCCCTTCCACCCTCGCCCGATACCGACCAGGCGCTGCTCTCCCTCGCCGGTATCCGCCATGCGCTGTCGCTTCATGGCAGGATCGGCGGCCAAGCAGCTGAACCAAATGCCATCGCATTGGCGGGAGCAGGCGGATGACGGGTGAATATGATCTCGCCGGCGTATTGGTCGCCCCGATGCTGGTCTGGGCGCTTCTGGCATTCGTGATCTGTCTCGGCATCTACCGGGTGCTGGGTGCGGTCGGCGCCTACCGGTTCGTCTGGCACCGCAGCCTGTTCAACACCGCCCTCTATGTCCTTGTCCTCGGGACCATCGCCGCCGCCGTCTCCTGATCCCAAGGCTGAAGCATGAAAGCTATCCAGTTGATCGTCCGTGTCCTGATCACGGCCGCAATCGTCGCCCTGGCCCTGGTGGTCGGCTGGTACCTCTGGGACTATTACATGAATGAGCCCTGGACCCGTGACGGGCGGGTGCGGGCGGAAGTCGTCGAGATCGCGCCGGACGTGTCGGGCACGGTAACTGGAGTGCATGTCGCCGACAATCAGGCGGTCCGTGCCGGCGAGCCGCTGTTCACCATCGACGCCAGCCGGTTCCGCCTGGCTGTCGATCAGGCGGAGGCGCTGGTGCAGAGCCGGCTCGCCGCCCTCCAACTCGCCCGGCGGGAGTCGGAGCGGTCGCACTCCCTGAGCAGCAGTGCCGTGAGCGTGGCCCAGCAGGAACGCACGGAGTCCGAACTCCGGATCGCGGCCGCCAGCCACCAGCAGGCCATGGCCGATCTGGAGGTGGCACGGCTGAACCTGGAGCGCACCACGGTGCGCGCACCGGTGGACGGATTCGTCACCAACCTGCAGCTCGACGCCGGCGACTATGCGGCCGCCGGACAGCCCGTTGTCGCGCTGGTGGACCGGAACTCCTTCCATGTCATCGGCTATTTCGAGGAGACGCGGCTCCCCCGCATCCAGGTCGGCGATCCGGTGCAGGTGCAACTCATGAGCGGCGGTCCGGCGCTGGCCGGCCGTGTCGACAGCATTGCCAGCGGCATCTTGGACCGGGAACAGACATCCACCACCGGCCTGCTGGCGAACGTCAATCCGACCTTCAACTGGGTGCGGCTGGCGCAACGCATCCCTGTCCGTGTCACTCTGGACCAGATTCCGGAAGGTGTTCGTCTGGTCAATGGCCTGACCGCCACGGTGCGGATCGAACCGGCGGAGCCCGCGCAAGAGCGTGCCGAATAGACCGGGTCCCAGTCGTTACCAGCTTATATTAGCAGGGACATCGCGGGCGCATCCCTGTTGGACCTCCGTTCCTAGCGGCGGAGTTCCCATGCCAGACGCACCCGACACCTTGGCCGTCAGGCTGACCATCAACGGTCAGCCCAGGGTCCTGAACCTGGCCCCCTGGACCAGCCTTCTGGATGCCCTGCGGCTCCATCTCGACCTCACCGGCACCAAGAAGGGCTGCGACCACGGCCAGTGCGGGGCCTGCACCGTGCTGGCGGATGGCAAGCGGATCAATTCCTGCCTGACGCTCGCGGTGATGCAGGAAGGGAAGGAAATCACCACCATCGAGGGGCTGGCTGCCGGGGATGAGTTGCATCCCATGCAGGAGGCCTTCATCGAACATGACGCCTTCCAGTGCGGCTACTGTACGCCGGGCCAGATCTGCTCGGCCGTCGGCATGCTAAACGAAGGCACGGCCCGCACCGCCGACGATATCCGTGAGCAGATGAGCGGGAATATCTGCCGTTGCGGCGCCTATCCCAACATCGTGGCCGCCATCGAGCAGGTCATGGAGGGCGGGCGATGAGAAGCTTCAGCTACGCCCGTGCCGAGAGCCTGGACAAAGCCGTCGGCGAGATCGCGGCGAACCGCGCCGCCGATCCGGCGACCGCCACCGTGAAGGTGATCGCCGGCGGCACCAACCTGCTGGATTTGATGAAGGCCGACGTGATGCGGCCCACCCGGCTGGTGGACATCACGCATCTGGCCCTGCGCACCATCGAGGATTTGCCGGACGGCGGCCTGCGCCTGGGCTCCCTGGCGACCAACGCCGACACGGCCTGGGATGAGCGGGTGGTGAGCCGTTATCCGGCGCTGCACAAGGCCATCCTGGCCGGTGCCTCCGCCCAGCTCCGCAACATGGCCACCAATGGCGGGAACATGTTGCAGCGGACCCGCTGCTACTATTTCTACGATACCGGAACGCCCTGCAACAAGCGGGAGCCGGGGGCGGGCTGCGGCGCCTTGATCGGGGTGAACCGCATCCATGCCATCCTGGGCGCCAGTGAGCATTGCATCGCCACGCACCCGTCCGACATGGCGGTGGCGCTGGCCGCCCTGGACGCAACGGTGCAGGTCACGGGGCCGAAGGGGGAACGGTCCATTCCCTTTGTCGACTTCCACCGGCTGCCCGGCGATACGCCGCATATCGAGTCCAATCTCGTGGCCGATGAGATCATCACGGCCATCGACCTGCCCCCGAACCGATTTGCCGCCCATTCCACCTATCTGAAGGCGCGGGATCGCGCTTCCTACGCCTTCGCCCTGGTCTCCGCCGCGGTCGCGCTGGACATTGAGGACGGGCAGATCCGGGAGGCGCGGCTGGCGCTGGGCGGGGTGGCCCACAAGCCATGGCGCGACAAGGGGGCGGAGGCCGCGCTTGCCGGAAAGCCCGCTGATAAGAACAGCTTCCGCGCCTTGGCTGATGCAGTGCTGCAGGATGCCAAGGGCTACGAGCACAACCGATTCAAGATCGACCTTGCGCGCAGCGTGATCGTACGCGCCATGGAAGAAGCCGCCGGACTGGAGCCGTCATGATCCCGAAGCCACGCATGCCCGACCTTCTGCATGGCCCCTCCACGCAGATCGGCAAACCCGTCCGCCGGGTGGATGGCCGCCTGAAGGTGACCGGTGCCGCCAAATATGCCGGCGAGTTCAATGTGCCCGGCCTCTTGTACGGCTATATCGTCTCCAGCACCATCGCGAAGGGCCGCATCGCCCGGCTCGACACATCGGAGGCGATGAAGCTGCCGGGCGTAATCCATGTCTTCACCCATGAGAACCGGCCGGATCTGGCTTGGCTGGACCGGAAATGGAAGGACCAGGACTCGCCCAGGGGTTCCCCCTTCCGGCCGCTCTATGACGACCGCATCCTGCATTCGCTTCAGCCCGTGGCGCTGGTGGTGGCGGAAAGCCTTGAGCTCGCCCGCTATGGCGCCCGGCTGGTGGAGGTCGAGTATGAGGCGGAGCCACACCAGACCAGCTTGGTCATGAACCGGGACATCACCTTCGCGCCCGGCAAGGAAAAGGGCGGCTTCGAGCCGCCACCGCCACCACGCGGCGATCCCGACGGGGCGCTGGCCGGGGCGGAGGTGAAGGTGGACGTGGAATTCACACAGGCCCCGGAATTCCATAATCCCATGGAGCTGTTCGCCAGCACCGTGGTCTACCACGATGACGGCACGCTGACGGTCTATGACAAGACCCAGGGCGTCCTGAACACCCAGAGCTATATCACCAAAGTGTTCAACCTGCCGAGTTCCGGCGTGCGCGTCCTCTCGCCCTTCGTCGGCGGGGCGTTCGGGTCCGGCCTGCGGCCGCAGCACCAGCTCTTCATGGCCGTCATGGCGTCCACCGTGCTGAAGCGGTCGGTGCGGGTGGAGATGTCGCGCCCGCAGATGTTCAGCTTCGGCCACCGGCCGGAAACCTGGCAGCGGGTGGCGCTGGGGGCGAAGCGGGACGGCATCCTGACGGCCATGATCCATGAGGCCGTGCAGGAATGCTCCCAGTTCGAGAACTATGTGGAGATCGTCGTCAACTGGTCCGGCCAGCAGTACAAATGCGACAATGTCCGGCTGGACTACAAGCTGTCCCGGCTGGACGTCCATACGCCACTCGACCAGCGCGCCCCCGGAGCTGCCACCGGCGTTCCAGCGCTGGAAATCGCGATGGACGAGCTGGCCTACCAGTTGCGGATGGACCCGGTCGACCTCAGGCTGAAGAACTATGCCGAGATCGATCCGAACACCGGAAAACCATTCTCAAGCAAGGAGTTGCGCGCCTGCTTTGAAAAAGGCGCTGAACGGTTCGGCTGGTACAGGCGGCAACTGGAACCACGCTCCATGCGCGAAGGGCGGGAGCTGATCGGCTGGGGTATGGCGGCCGGGGTATGGGATGCCATGCAGGGGCAAGCCTCCGCCAAGGCGGTGCTGGGCGTGGACGGCAAGCTGGTGGTGTCCAGCGCCACGGCCGACATCGGCACCGGCACCTATACGGTGATGACCCAGATCGCCGCCGACCTGATGGGCCTCCCCATCGAGGATGTGACCTTCGAGCTTGGCGATTCCTCCCTGCCGCAATCCCCCATCGAGGGCGGGTCCTGGACCGTGTCCACGGTCGGGTCTGCGGTGAAGGCAGTGTGCGACATCATCCGCAGCCGGCTCATCGCTCTGGCCGGCAAGATGAACGGCTCATCCCTCGGCGGGGCGTCGGAGGATGAGGTGATGTTCGCCGAGGGCCACATCATCGTGAAGGACGATCCAGGCCGGCGCGTCGCCATCAAGGATGTGATGCGCGCCGCAGAGCTGACAGTGATCGAGGAGAAGGCGCTATCCGTTCCCTATGCCCTTGCCCGTATGAAACACACGCTGGGCACCCACTCCGCAATCTTCGCGGAGGTGCGGGTGGATGAGGAGCTGGGCACGGTGCGGGTCACCCGTGTCGTCAGCGCCGTCGCCGCGGGGCGGATCATCAACCCGAAGACCGCGGGCAGCCAGATCTCCGGCGCCGTCGTCTGGGGGCTGGGCATGGCGCTGGAGGAGGAGGGGCTGACCGACCATGTACTGGGCCGCTACATGAACCACGATCTGGCCGAGTACCATGTGCCGGTGAATGCGGACATCCACGACATCGACGTGATCTTCGTGGAGGAGCATGATGAAGTCGTGAACCCGCTGGGGGCCAAGGGCGTGGGTGAGATCGGCATCGTCGGCGTGCCGGCCGCCATCTCCAACGCCATCTTCCATGCCACCGGGGTACGTGTCCGCGACTTCCCCATCACGGTGGACAAGATCCGGGCCGGCATGCGCCTGCACCTGATGTAGGCACAGGCGGGCCGATGGGCCGAGGCCTAAGTGCCCCGGCCGTTCCGGTGGGCGATCTCCAGATACAGCGCGCTGTGGTCCCGGCCGCCCTCGCCACGGCTGTCGAGATCGCGGAACAGGTCGCGCCCGAGGGCGGAGAAGGGCAATCGCAGGCCGAATTCCTCCGCCACTTGAACAATGGTCGCCATGTCCTTGAGCTGCGTAGATACTTTGCCGCCGGGGACGAAAGTACGATCCAGCATCCGCTGCCCGTGGACCTGGAGGATGCGACTGTCCGCGAAGCCACCCATCAGGGCCTGACGCACCGCCGCGGCATCCGCCCCCGCAGCCTCCGCAAGCAGCACGGCTTCCGCCACCGCACCGATGGTGATGCCGACGATGGCCTGGTTGCAAAGCTTGGCGATCTGGCCGGACCCAGCGGGGCCGACATGCACGGCCTTGCCCAAAGCTGCGAAGACGCCCTCCGCCCTGGCGAAATCCTCCGCCTTGCCACCGGCCATGATGGCCAGGGTGCCGGCCTTGGCGCCGACCTCCCCGCCACTGACCGGCGCGTCCAGATACCCCGCGTGTTGGCCGGCCAGCCGTTCGGCATGCGCCTTGGCCAGAGCCGGCGGGATGCTGGACATGTCGATGACCAAGCAGCCGGGCATCAGGGCCCCGATGACCCCGCTTTCCAGCAGCACTGCATCCACTGTAGGCCCGTCGGCCAGCATGGTGATCAGCACGTCGGCGTCCTGCGCCGCCATGGCCGGGTCGGCGGCAAGACTGGCGCCGCGCTCCACCAGGGGCTGGGCCTTGTCCGCCGTTCGGTTCCAGACGGTAAGCGGGAACCCGGCATCGAGAAGGCGCCCCGCCATGGGGGCGCCCATGATACCCGTGCCCAGGAAGGCGATCCGGGGCCGCGTCACTGGGCCGCCCTCGCCAATTGCGGAGCGAAGCGGCTTTCCATCTCCCGCCTCACCCGCACGGCCTCGCTGTCCAGCACCTCCACATCGCTCCACCGGACGATCTGGCCGGCGGGCACGTCGCGCAGCAGCTTGACCTTGTGGGCAAGCCCGATGGGGAGCGCGCCTTCCTCGGCGCTGCGCTGGGCCGGGATCACTTTGCCCCAGACGGTGTAGCCGCCCTCCCCATCCAGCATCTCGCCAGCCTTCAGCGGCCGCTTGGCGACCGAGGCGACATCGCCCACCCAGGCGCGGGTCTGGCCCGTCGGTTCCCCGCGCAGGGCGGCGGACAGGACGCTGATGCCAAGCTCCAGCCCGATCAGATGATAAGGCTTGTACATAGCGGCGTAGCGGCCGGTGCTGTCCGTCTTCAGCCCATATTGCCGGAAGCAGGCCGTTGCGTAATCGTTGGGCGCCTTCAGCACCACATAGACGCCCCAGCGCAGATCGCGGAAGACCGGCCGGCCGTCCCGCTCCAGGCTGCTGACCACCTCGACCATGCCGTCACGCGGCAGAATGCCCCCAGCCTCACGCGCGCGCAGCACATGGGGCAGGTCGTCGACACCGCAGGGCGGAAAGCTGAGACCGTCGTCCGGCACCGCCAACTCGCAGGCATTGGCGATGGCGGCCATTTCAATCGCCGACTTCGTTCCATCCAGGAAGCTGTTGAACATCTGGGCATTCATGCCACCGCGCCTGGCCTCCTCCGGCGTCAGGCCGTAATGGGACCAGACATCGTCGGGGGTGACGGCATGGTAAATCGGCAGGTACTTGGTGCCCTTGCCGGCCGCCGCCACCTCGAACCCGGTGGCGCGCGCCCAGTCCACCAGTTCCGAGGTGAGGGCCGGCTGGTCGCCATAGGCCATGGAGTAGACAACGCCCTTCGCCCGCGCCTCTTCCGCCAGAAGCGGGCCAGCCAGGACATCCGCCTCCACATTCACCATCACCACATGCTTGCCGGCCTGGATGCAGGCCTGGGCATGGGCGATGCCGGCGGCGGGGTGGCCGGTCGCCTCCACCACCACTTCCACATCAGGGTGTTGGCAGAGGGCCTTGCCATCCTGCAGGAACTCCGTCCGCTCTATGCGGGCGGCGTCCCACCCCACGGTGGCGCAGGCGGAGCGGGCCCGGTCGGGGTCGAGGTCGGCGATGGCGGCGACCTCCAGCCCCGGCGTGGTCGGCACCTGGGACAGGAACATGGAGCCGAACTTGCCGGCCCCGATCAACCCGACACGGACCGGCCTTCCCTTGGCGGCGCGCTCTTGCAAGAGGCGGTATAGGTTCATGCGCTGTCTCTCCCTGTTTTCTTATTGTTATTCGGCGGCTAGGACCGGTTGTTGCCGTGCCAGTTGAAGCAGGGCGTCGTCGCTCGACGGCTCGATCGGCGTGAAGTCGCGGTGCGCGATCCAGTCCGGCCGGGTCGGAGTTCGAATGTAGTTCGAAACGGCGTTGAGCGTCAGATAGACAATGGTGCGGCCATAGGGGGTGATGTTGCCGGCGCTACCATGGACCAGGTTGCCATGGAACATCAGCACGCCGCCCGGCTTGCCGACCGGGGCAACGATCCCGCCCTCCTCCACCAGACGCGTCACCGTGGCCTGATCCAGCGTCCAGAGCGGGTAGGAGGTAGTCTGAAGGTCGTGGCCCGCCGGCAGCACGCCTTCCTTATGGCTCTTCGGAACCAGCATCAGAGGGCCGTTGATCGGCATCACCTCGTCGATGAAGACGGCGATGTTCATGGCCTTCGGCTCCGGCATGCCGTCGTCGCGCGCCCAGGTGCCGTAATCCTGGTGCCATTGCCAGACATCGCCGTTGAAGGCTGCCTTGGCGTTCACCTTGAACTGGTGCATGTACAGCTTCTCGCCGAAAAGCTGCTCCACCGGTTCGATCAGGCGCGGGTGCCGGCCCAGGATGCCGAAGGCGTCATTGTAGGTGTGGGCGGCGAAGGCGGTGCGGGGTGCGCCCGATTTCTCCCGCCAAACCTCCTGCCGGTCGGTGGCGTAGATGGCCTGCGCCTCGCGGCGGAGCAGGGCCACCTCCTCCTCCGAGAAGCATTCGGGCAGGAACAGCCAGCCCTGCTCATCGAAGTCGGCGAGCTGCTGAGGGGAAAGCTTCATGGCGTGAATCCTCCGTCTATCCGGCTCTTGACGGCCGTGATGGGTTGGAGCGGCCGCCTTCTCAAGCAGCGGTCCGCCGGGACAGGCGCAACACGGTTTCGTTCCGTGCACGGTCGGTATGGCGGCGGGCGGCCTCCGCCGCCCTGTCGCCATCCCCCGCCAGGATAGCGAAGAGGATGGCGGCGTGTTCCGCCCAGATAACGGGCCGGCCGGCGGCATCCGCCAGCACCATGCCCATGGACCGTTTCAGGTGCGGCCACTGAGCCGCCACCGTCTCCTCCACGGCGCTGTTGCCGCTGAGACGGTAGATAGCGCTGTGAAAGGCTACGTCCGCCTCAATATAGGACCCGACGCCGGCCTCGGGCCCGAGCTCCTGACCGGCGGCCAGGGCAGTACGGACGGCATCGACCTCCGCCGCCGCGGCGGCCTTGCGCGCCACCCGCTCCGCCGCCAATCGGGCGGCAAGCTGCTCGATCACCGTGCGCACCTGATAGAGGTCGTTGATGCGGGCAGCCTCCACATGGGCCACGATCAGGCCTCGCTTCCCGGACTGTTCCAGCAGGCGCTCCCGCCTCAGCAGTTGCAAAGCATGGCTGATCGGCTGGCGGGAGACGCCCAGCATCTCCGCCAACTCCCCCTGGCGGATGCGGTGCCCCGCCGGCAGGGTGCCATCGACTATGGCCGTCAGGAGCCGCTGATGAACCTGATTGATCAGAATCGGCTGGTTGCCAAGTGGCTCCATCAGCGGCCCTGCCCTGAACATGGAATTCGGAATTCCGAATGCGAAGACAGTGTCACCTTGCCGCGGCTTTGGTCAAGTCTGCCCGGCGTCAGCAGCGGCGGCAATTAAGGGTGAGCTCCGCTCCGATACTGCCCTCTTTTTAGGTGCTGCGCGAACCAGAGCCGGGAAATCAGCGTTGAACGGCGTTGGCGAAGAGGGAGTGCAGGTTGGCTCAGCTTTCCCCATCACTGAAGAAGCATGCCTTGGAGCAGGATCGGCGCGGGCCGGCGAAGGGTTTCAAACCGGGCGTATCCGGGTTCCTTCCAATCGGGTTGAGCCTGGGATTCCTGGCACTCGTCGCAGCTGTCGCAGCAAGCAGCGCTGGCTCGGTGACTGGCAGCTGGCTGATCGTCGGGGCGGCTGTGATCGGCGGCTACATGGCGCTGAACATCGGGGCCAACGATGTTGCTAATAACATGGCCCCGGTGGTTGCCGCGCGTGCGCTGACCATGGGCGGAGCGCTGGCCGTTGCCGCGGTGTTCGAGGCCGCCGGCGCCCTGCTGGCCGGAGCCGACGTGGTGGAGACGGTGAGCCGGGGCATCATCAACCCCGCCGGCATCGCCACGAGCGGCATCTTCGTGGCGGTGATGATGGCAGCCCTGCTCGGGGCGGCACTATGGCTCAACCTTGCGACCTATGTGGGCGCTCCGGTCTCGACCACCCACTCCATCGTCGGGGGCGTACTGGGCGCCGGACTGGCGGCCGCCGGGCTGGAGGTGGTGAACTGGCCGGTGCTGGCCGCCATTGTGGCAAGTTGGGTTGTATCACCGGTGCTGGGCGGCATCCTGGCCGCCTTGCTGCTGGCCGTCCTGAACAGGCTGATCCTGCAGGCGCAGGACCGCATCGCCGCATCCAGGTTTTGGGTGCCGGTCGTGGTCGGAGCCACGGCAGCGACATTCGCCGCCTATCTGATCCAGAAGGGTCTATCGCGGGTATGGAAGCCTGACACGATCCTAATGTTGGCCTTGGTGGCAGGGATCTTCGTGCTGGTCGCCTGGATTGCCCGCATGCTGGTCGACCGTCAGGCGCCGTTGTTGGAGAACAGTAAAAAGGGGGTGGGAACCCTGTTCGCGATTCCGTTGATCGTGTCCGCGGCCATCCTCTCCTTCGCCCATGGCGCAAACGATGTGGCCAATGCCATCGGTCCGCTGGCCGCCATCGTTTCCTCCGTCCAGGGCACGGTGGGTGAGAAGGTCCAGGTACCGGGCTGGATCATGGTCATCGGCGCCCTGGGCCTGTCGGCGGGCCTTGCCCTGTTCGGCCCGCGGCTGATCCACATGGTGGGGCAGCAGATCACACGACTGACGCCGGTGCGGGCCTTCTGCGTGGCTGTGGCCGCCGCGGCTACGGTGCTTGCCGCCTCGGCTCTAGGGCTCCCCGTCAGCTCCACCCACATCGCCGTCGGGGCGATCTTCGGGGTAGGGCTGGCGCGGGAATATTACGGCAGTCGTGGCGGGCACCTGAAGCGCGCCCGTCGGGAACGGGAGGCATCGCTGTCGACATCGGTCGCCCAGATTTCCGCCCTTCCCGCCGCCCCGGGGAAGGAGAAGCGGCGCCGGCGGAAACTGGTCCGCCGACGCCATCTGCTCACCATTGTCACGGCATGGCTGGTTACGGTGCCGCTGACGGCGCTGCTGAGCGCCGTGCTATTCCATGTGACGCGACTGCTGACCGGCCCTGTTTCTTGAAGCCGGTCAGGCGGCGGTGGCGACGGGATTGGCCGTGGCAGCCTGGGCCTTGCGGCGCAGGTAGGTATGAATGTGTTCCGCCACGTCGCGGCCGTCGCGGATTCCCCAGACCACCAGACTGGCCCCCCGCACGATGTCTCCAGCCGCGAAGACGCCGTCCAGGCTGGTCATCATGGTGCGGAAATCGATGGATACGGTGCCCCATCGGGTGACCTTCAGATTGGCGTCCCCGAACAGAATCGGCAGATCCTCCGGCTCGAAGCCCAGAGCTTTGATGACCAGATCGGCCGGGAGGGTGAATTCCGATCCCGGCACCGGTTGCGGGGTCTGCCGGCCGGCGGCATCGACGACGCCGAGATGGATGCGGGACGCCAGCATGCCCTGCACCCGGCTGTCGCCGTGGAAGGCCTCAGGCGCGGTTTGCCAGACCAGCTCCACGCCTTCCTCCTCCGCATGGGACACCTCGCGCTGGGAGCCCGGCATGTTTCTGCGGTCACGGCGGTAGACGCATTTCACCGATTTGGCGCCCTGACGGATCGCTGTGCGGACGCAGTCCATGGCCGTGTCGCCGCCGCCGATCACCACCACATCCTTGCCGGCTGCCTTCAGGCGACCGCTCTCATAATCCACCACCGTGTCGCCCAACCCAACCCGGTTATTGGCGATCAGGTAGTCCAGAGCCGGCACGATCCCGTCCAGCGTGCTGCCCGGCGCGCGAATGTCGCGCGCTTTGTAGACGCCGGTGGCGATCAACACCGCATCATGCCGCTGCCTCAGTTCCGCGAGGGTAATATTGCGTCCGACATCGGTGCCGGGGTGAAAGCGTACCCCCTGCTCCTCCAGCCACGCGATCCGGCGGAGTACGATGAACTTCTCCAGCTTGAAGCTGGGGATACCGTAGATCATCAGCCCGCCCATGCGGTCGTGCCGGTCATAGACATCAACGCTGTAGCCCTTGGCCCGCAGCATCTCCGCCGCCGCCAGCCCGGCCGGGCCGGCGCCGATGATTCCGACCGACTGGTCGCGCTCTCGCAAAGGCAGGCGCGGCTTCACCCACCCCTTCTCGAAGGCCGTGTCGGTGATGTAGCGCTCAATGGTGCCGATGGTCACGGTGCCGTGGCGGGACTGCTCAATCGTGCAGTTGCCCTCACACAGCCGGTCCTGCGGGCAGATGCGGCCGCAGATTTCCGGAAATGTATTGGTCGCGGAGGCGATCTCATAGGCCTCCTCCAGCCGCCCCTCCGCCGTGAAGCGCAGCCAGTCGGGAATGTTGTTGTGCAGCGGGCAGTGCACCTGACAGAAGGGCACTCCGCATTGGGAGCAGCGTCCGGCCTGTTCACCAGCTCGGTCCTGGTGAAAGCCGGGATAGATTTCGTTGAAGTCGTGCCGACGCTCTTCGGCCGACCGCTTGTCGGGCATCCTCATCTCGGTATGGACGAAACCGAGCATTCTGTGCGCCATCAGCCGCTCCTCTTCTGCGCTCGCGTGCTGGAGACCCGCTTAAGATTCGCCCCTACGGGTGGGATCGGTCACCAGATGGGACGTGGTGCTGGCCGGCGGGTGCGGCACGGCGTTATCCCGGCCCCGGTTCACATCGGCGCTCTCCGGAGCGATATCGGCGACGGCGTCATGGTCGAGGCGCTTTGCCTCTTCAATCAGTTCCCGGCCCTGGGGATCGCCCTGCTTGAGCTTGCGGGCGCCCTCCTCGGCCATTTCTCTCGCTTGGTCGATATTGTCTTCGGCCATTGCAGGATCCTCCACCCGTCAAACCAGCAGCAACAGGCTCTGGCCGGGGTTGTTCCCCCTGCTTGGGCCAGGGATGGTGCAGCGCACGCGACACCGGCCGATGTTGTTGGTTTCCGTACACGGCTGTAAGCGCCGATTTTTCCGGAATGGAAGCTTCCAGGCCTTTTGTACTTCGCAGGATCGAACAGCAGGACGGATCGAGAGATGAAGATCGAGCTGAACGGTAAGACCGCCATCATCACCGGCTCCACCGCGGGCATCGGCTATGCGATTGCAAAGGGCTTGGCCGGGGCCGGAGCATCAGTAGTCCTGAACGGACGCAGGCAGGACACGGTGGATGAGGCGGTCGGCCGACTGACGAGCGAAGTGGCGGACGTGGAAGCGCGCGGCATTGCCGCCGACCTCGGCACGGCGGAGGGCTGCAACGCCCTTGTCTCCGCCGTTCCGGACGCGGACATCCTGGTCAACAATGTCGGAATCTTCGGCCCACAGGATTTCTTCGACACGCCCGATGAGGTGTGGGAGCGGTTCCTGGCAGTGAACGTGCTGTCCGGCGTGCGGCTTTCACGGGCCTATCTGCCCGGAATGGTGAAGCGGGGTTGGGGCCGGGTGCTGTTCCTGTCGTCGGAATCGGCGCTGAACATCCCGGCCGACATGATCCATTACGGGGTCACCAAGACCGCGGACTTGTCATTGGCGCGCGGTCTTGCCAAGCGGATGGCGGGCACTGGCGTCACGGTGAACGCCATTCTGCCCGGCCCGACCCTGTCCGACGGTCTGGAGGCCATGCTGAAGGAGGAGCAGGAAAAATCCGGAAAGCCGATTGAGCAGGTAGCCGCCGACTTTGTGATGGCCAACCGCCCCAGCTCCATTATCCGCCGCGCGGCGACAGTAGAGGAAGTGGCGAACCTCGCCGTCTATGTGGCTTCCCCCCTCTCCTCTGCCACGACGGGCGCTGCCTTGCGCGTGGATGGCGGAGTGGTGGAGACGCTCGCTTAGCCGGTCGGTACCGCTGCACTGGCCGCAAGGGAGCATTGCTGCATCTGCAAAGACCGCGATGCAACATTACGGCGCCTTTCTGAAAGCCGCAGGATTCCAAGGTTCTCCGAGGTTTGGGTGGGATTTCCTTGCTGGATCGTCATTTCAGAAACCGAATGGTTCGAGAAAAAAGGGCTTCCCATGCTGCGGTGCAATACGTAATGTCTGTCTCGCGGCGTTCGCGCCGCACGCCTTCTTGGGCGTTTCCTCCCTAAACTCAGGCCGCCGTTACTGGCGGCCTTTTTTCTTTTCAGGGTTCTGGCAGGCAGCGAACTCAGCCCGGATCGGCCCTTCCCTTCATCCCGGCCAGTTCGGCCCGGATGAACTCGCGGAAGACGCGCACACGGGCCGGCATCTCCCGGCCGCCCAGACTGATGGCGTGCAGCTTCGCCTCCAGCCATGTCCAGCCAGGCAGAACCTGGACCAGACTCCCAGATGCGACCGAGGCCGCCGCAACGACGTCCGGCACCGGGCCGATTCCTCCGCCAGCGGCGACGATCCGCAGAACGCTGGAAAAGTCGGTCGTGCGGATCACCGGACGGGCCAGCACCTGCTCCATCCGCCCTTTCCGGTCGCTGAGGCCGATCTGCATCGCACCTACGGCGCCATGGGCCAGGACGAGATCATGGCCGGAGAGGTCGGCCGGCATCTGCGGTTCCCCCCGCGCGGCGAGATAGACGGGAGAGGCATAGAGGCTGGCGCAGAAGGTGGCGAGTTCGGACGCGCGGTAGCCCATGTCGGGCAAGGCGGTGGAGGAGGCGCGCAAGGCCAAGTCGATTCGGTTCGCCGCGAGGTCAAGCGGGGAGTCGGTCAGCAGCAACTCCACCATGATCTGCGGATGCAGTGCGCGGAAGCGGACCACGAGTTCTGACAGCACCTCAAGCCCGATATCCAGCGAGGCCGTCACGCGAAGATGACCGGATGGTACGGAGCGGGAGGATCGCGCCCCCTCCGCCGCGTCGTCCAGCAGCCGGAGGCCATCGCGGGCCTTGATGTAGAAGGCCGCACCCTCCTCGGTGGGAGTCACGGCCCGCGGCGTGCGTGCCAGCAGCCCGACGCCGAGATGCCGCTCCAGCCGCGATACTCGCCGGCTAACCCCGCCCTTGGTTTCCCCCAGTAGCCGTGCCGCTGCCGACACAGTGCCGAACTCCACGACAGCGCAGAAGGCGCGTATATCGTCCAATGACCCGCCGATGGTTTCCGCTTCGTCAACCATGTGTTCCAAACCAGCCGTCTCCCGCGCTCCCGGAAACCATAGCACATTCAGGCCCAGACAACGGCGCGATCCGCAGCGCCCATTTAAAATGGAGACCTGACATGACCGCTTCCACCATCTTCCAATCCGCTCCCACCGGCCTGACCGCAATCGCTGACAAGGCGGCCCCGCTGGCCTACCCCCTGGTGCGCGCCACCGCCGGACTGCTGCTGATCCCGCACGGGGCGCAGAAGCTGTTCGGCTGGTTCGGCGGCTACGGGCTGAGCGCGACGGGTGAGTTCTTCGCGACCCAACTCGGGATGCAGCCGGGATGGCTGTTCGCACTCGGCGCCGGCATGGTGGAGTTCTTCGGCGGTCTGGCTCTGGTCCTCGGCCTTCTGACCCGGCCTGCGGCACTGGCCATTGCCGTCCTGATGGCGGTGGCTGTCTTCTCCGTCCACTTGCCCAACGGCTTTTTCTGGACCGATGGCGGTTACGAGTATCCTCTGATGTGGGGCCTGATCGCGATTGCCATCTTCCTGCAGGGCGGCGGCCGCTACTCCCTGGACCGCCGGTTGGGCCTGCCGGTCTGAAGTGAGTATAAGGGGCGCGGCCGGTCCGGCGGACCGCTGCGTCCCGATGATTTCCTGCCGTTCATGAGGGACTTCAAGATGACGGACAAGCTGCCCACCCTCTTCGTGCCGCATGGCGGCGGTCCCTGCTTCTTCATGGAGTGGAACCCGCCGGATGCCTGGAACCGCATGGGCGACTGGCTGCGCGGCGTATCCGGCCTGATAGGCGCGCGGCCCAAGGCGGTGCTGGTCGTCTCCGGCCATTGGGAGGAGCCGTCCTTCACCGTGAATGCCCAGGCCGCCCCGCCCCTGCTCTACGACTATAACGGCTTTCCGGAACACACCTACCGCCTGACCTACCCGGCTCCTGGCTCCCCGGCCCTGGCGGCCCAGGTGCGGGAACTGCTGTCCAAGGCAGGGTCTCCTACGGCGGAGGATCACCGGCGCGGGCTGGATCATGGGGTGTTCATCCCCTTCAAGCTGATCTACCCGGATGCCGACATCCCGGTGGTGCAGCTCTCCCTCCGCACTGGGCTGGACCCGGCGGAGCATATCGCCATGGGCCGGGCCTTGGAGCCGTTGCGCGAGCAGGGCGTGCTGATCGTCGGCTCCGGCATGAGCTTCCATAATATGCGGCGCTTCCGCTGGGACGGCTCCTCGCTGGACCCGGACTCGGTGCGCTTCGATTCCTGGCTGGCCGAAACGGTGGAGGCGGAACCGGCGGAACGTGAGCGGCGGCTGACCGCCTGGGCGGACGCGCCGAGCGGCCGCGTTTCCCACCCGCGTGAGGAGCATCTGCTGCCGCTGCATGTGGTGGCTGGCGCGGCGGGCGGCGATCTCGGGCACCGGGTGTTCGAGGACCGCGTGCTGGGCAGCGCCCAGTCCGCCTTCCTGTTCGGCAAGGCGGCATGACCCGGACCTAGAGCTGGGCGGCCTCTGCGAAGGCGCCGCTCTGCAGTTCCCACAACTTGGCGAAGGCGCTGCCCTTGCGGCGCAGCAGGTCGACGGGCCGGCCCTGTTCCACCAGCCGGCCGCCGCGCATCAGCACCACATGGTCGGCATCGCGGATGGTGCTGAGACGGTGCGCGATGACGATGATGGTGATTGTCCCGGCAAGCGCGCCGAGCGCATCCTGGATCAGGCTTTCCGAAAGACTGTCCAGGGCGCTCGTCGCCTCGTCCAGGATCAGGATATCCGGCCTGCACAGCAGCGCCCGAGCCAAGCCGATACGCTGGCGCTGCCCGGCGGAAAGTTGCAGGCCGCGGTCCCCGACCGGCGTGTCGAGGCCCTGGGGCAGCCTCTCGATGAACTCCGCCGCATGGGCCTTGCGGGCGGCTTCCATCACCTCTTCTCGCCGGGCGTCCGGGCGTCCATAGGCGATGGCGTCGAAGATGGTGTCACCCAGCAGATCGGCGTCCTGGCCTGCGAAGGCCAGCCGCGCCCGCCACCCCTGCAACTCCAGCTCCCGCAACGGCACGCCATCCACCCGGATGTCGCCCCTGTCGGGATCGTAAAGCCGGCAGAGCAGGTTCAACAGCGTGCTCTTCCCCGCCCCGGACTCGCCCACCAGGGCGGTAACCCTGTTCCGGGCGATCTCGAAGCTCACATCCGTGATCGCCGCGCGCCTGCCCTCGCCGTAGGAGAAGCAGACATTGTCGAAGACGATGCTTTCCCGCATGCCGCTGTACGGAATTGGGCCGGAGACAATGTAGGGTTTCTCGTCGCGGCGGAGCAGGCCCACGATCTGCTGCACCGCCGGCAACAGGGCAGCGATTTCCACCCTTATATGGTCCAGTCGTCTGGCATGGGGCTGCAGCCGGTAGAGAAGAACCAGAAAGGCGATCAGGGTCGGGAAGGCAACGCTGGCGGACCAGGCGAACAGAAGGATACCCAGGAACAGCGGCCCGTACAGCATCTCCGTCGCCGGCTGGATCATGGCTCCCGCCAGTTCCACCTTGAGGCTGGCCGCCCGGTCCCGCTCCGCCGCCTCGGCGAAGCGGCGATGCTCCCGATCCTGCTGACTGAATAGGCGGATGACCCGCATGGCGCCCAGCGCCTCAATAGTGCGCTTGGACAGCGCGGCGGAGCTTTCAACCGTCTCCGCTCCCAGCCGACCGACACGCCGCGCCACCACGCGAACCAGCAGCGTAATGGCGATGCCGCCCAGCGCTGCCGCCAAGGTCAGACCGGGAGAGATCAGGAGAAGCAGCCCCCCGAACACGGCGACGGCACAGATACTGATCATGGCGCGCGACAGCAGCAGGATAAACTCCCCTACCAGCCAGGTTTCCCCGCGCACCATGTCGAAAAGGCGTCCCTGGTCCCGACTGGCGAAGAAGGCGTAGCCGACATCCATGAGTTGGCGGAAAAGGGCCAGCCGCAGGCGATGAATCATGTGCCCGCTGAACCAGATCGACAGCGCTTCGTACCCGTACTGGACCAGGGATTTCAGCACGATCAGTCCCATGATCGTGCCGGCCAGCAAGGCGATGCGCCCCTCCTGTCCCAGCCCGGCCCCGAACCAGTCGAACAACGCGGTGAAGACGCCCGCCTCCTGCCCCGTCTCGAACAACGATGCGAAGAGCGGGATCATCATGCCGATTCCCAACCCTTCGGTCAGCGCAGTGAGCAGGCCCAGCACCACCAGGACTGGAAGTGCCCAACGGCGTCCCTCCGTATGGAGATAGACGGTGTGGATCAGTTGAGGGTCCATTGCCGCCGGGGATTGGTCCTGCACGGCTACCTCCCGGCCGGCGACGCAAGGCTGCGCCAGCCGGAAGCAAAGGCCAACCGCCGGGCGGCGGTCGGCGGCGTTGATGTGGGCAGGTCAAGCCCATCGCGGGGGGCCAGCTCCAGGAAGGCAGGGCCGGGCGCGTCAGGGGCCATGATGGAATTTCCAGCAGCAGATCCCGACCGCAGCGCCTTGCGCAAGGCAATGGAGAGGGCGTGCAGGGTGCGGCGGCGCAGCAGTGCGCCTGGATCGCGGACCAGCGTTCCGGCCAGTTGGCGCAATCCCCGCTCCATCTGACCTGCATAAAGCGCCTCCGTCGCCAACCAAGCCCGGCATTCCCCCTCCGCCCAGCGGAGCAGGCGAGCCGGCAGTCGGGGACAGGAGGTGCGCAGTTCCTCCAGTACGAGCTGCTGGGAGCGGAGCATGGCGGCGGCGTTGCCGGACATGCTGGCGCCGGTGCGGCGGTAGCCCATCAGGAACTCCTCCGCGACGCCCACCTCCCAGCGGGCAGCGATGGACAGGAAGAGCTTGATATCCTCTGCTCCCTCCGCCCGATGGCTGCGCAGTCCGGGATCGAAGCCGCCCGTTCCTTCCAGCGCCGACCTGCGGATCAGAGCAGCACTGCCACCGCCGATGAAATTGCACAGCACCAATAAACCGAAGACATCGCCTTGATAGGGCGGCAGGGCCGGACTGCGCAGCACTTGGCCGGCCGCGTCGATCTCCCGGTACCGGCAATAGACCAGCCCGCACCGGCTGCCGCCCCTGCGCATGACCTCCATCTGCCGTTCGATCTTGGTCGGGTGCCAGATATCATCGGCATCCAGCAGCGCAATGTAATCGCCTCGGGTCTCGCCGATGGCCCGGTTGCGGGCGGCTGCCACCCCGGCATTGGCCTGACGCACCAGCCACACCCGCGGGTCCGCGGCGGCCAAGCCGGCGACGATCTCCGCCGTCCCGTCGCGGGAGCCGTCATCCACGACGACGACTTCCAGCATGGGGTAGGTCTGGTCCAGTGCGGAGCGCACCGCCTCGCCGATGAACGCCTGCGCATTGTAGGCCGGTATGATGACGGAGACGAGATCGGCCATACTCATGACGGCGCTCCCGCCCCCAGGAGCTGCCCAATGGCCCTGCGCCCGATCCGCTCAACCCGGCTCATCCATGGATAGCGGTAGGGCCGCAAAGCCCGCCGGGTGAGCCGCCATACCGGTGTCCCCGTCAATTCCCGCCCACGCAGATACTCCTCAAACCAGTGAAGAAAGCGGCTGCGGTGCAGGTTGTAGGATGCGCCGGTCAGATCGACCTGCATGCTGGAACCCGGCCGTTGCCGGTACAGGTCCCAACAGGCTGCGGAGACATAGACAGGCGTGGCGAGATAGATTTTGGTCAGGAACGCCTGATCCTCATAAGCAACGCGGAAGCTGTTCTCCCAACCGCCGACCCGGTCCACCACGTCGGCCCGCACCAGGACCGTGTTCATGGAGGGCGCCGCCCCGCCGGCCAGGGGATAGAGCAGCTCCAGCAGGTGCGGCGGCGCGTAGACTTTGTCCGGCGGAGCCCCGATAGCGACCACACGGTCCTTGGCGGCATCCTCCGCCCGACCGGTCCAGCCATGCCAGTATCGGCTGGCGCCGATGACCAGCCCCACCTCCGGATGACGGCTTAATATCTCCATCTGCTCTGCCAGCTTGCCGGCCAGCCAGACATCGTCGCCGTCCAAGCTGGCAATCCAGCGCCCGCGGGCATGTCGGCGTCCAAGATTCCGCGATGCGCTGATCCCTAGGTTGGCATGGCCGGGATGCTCGACCCGGCGGATGCGTCCGGGGTGCCGTTCCGCATATCGCTTCGCGATTTCCGTGCTGCCATCGGACGAGCCATCATCCACCAGGATCAGTTCCCAATCCTGGAAGCTCTGCGCAAGCACGCTCTCCACCGCCTCCGCCAGAAAACGCTCGAGGTTGAGGAAGGGGATGATCACGCTGATCAGGGGCCCGGTGGTCATAGCGCCTTCCTTCAGTAGAGATCGCCGGTGGCGAGCCGGCGGGCCAGCTCCGCTCCGGACCAGTCCTGCATCGGTATGCGTGGCAGGCGGAAAGAGTCCGTGCCCCGGTGCAAAGGGCCGGCCATAGTGACGCAGGCGGCCGTGAAGCCGGCCATGCGGACCAGCTCCGGCGTCTGCGGGCCATGGTCGCCATAGGGATAGGCGAAGCTATGGACATGGCGCCCGGCGATCTCCTCACAGGCCGATCGCCCATCTCGGATTTCCCGGAGCTGGCAGCCGGTATCCTGGGCCGGCAGGGTCGGATGGGTCAGGGTATGGCCCCCGATTTCGGCCATGGGGGATGCAGCCAGACGCGCCGCCTCATCCCGGTCCATCGGCCGGTTGCGAATGTCACGCGCAGGAACGCCGCCGGTCTGCTCAGCTAATTCCGCCAGCATGGCCTGTCGCCGGTAATGGGGCAGCGGACGCAGGCGGGACCAGAGGTCGAGATACAGTGCGTGCCGGGGCGTGGGCGGCGGCTCCCACACGCGCCAGCCGCGGTGCCGTTCCTCATCCTCCGGCGACAGGGTCGCGGCGGCGCCGAATTCGACCGGATCGGTCCATTCGCGTAGGGCCGGTCGGGACGGGATGGTGCCGGGCCGCAGCAGAATTGCCGCAAGCTCGTCCCACCAGAATGGCGTCCGCCCGTCCAGCAACCCCGGAGCTAGGAAGAAGGTTGCCGGTACGCCTGCCCGCTCCAACCGCGGCAGGGCGTTCAGCAGATTGTCGGCATAGCCGTCATCGAAGGTCACGGCGATTGCCCGGCGCGGCAAGGTTCCGTCCGCATGGCGGAGCGCCATCTCTCCCAGCGTCATGCAGGGGCCGTAACCGCTGAGCACCTGGAGGTGTTCGGCGAATCGGTCCGGCGTCACGGCCAGCCCCCAGGGGTCACGATCCAGCCGCTCCACCCGATGGTACATCAGCACATATCGGCCGCCGAGGCTGGCCTGGACCTGGCGTTTGAAGCGGCCGGCCATGCAGCGCAGCCGGTTCATGCCGGGCCTGCCTTGACCGCCCGCGCGGTCACGATGACCGGATACGCCGGGTCCTTGGTCCCCAGCTCCGCGGGCGTCAGCTCCTGTGCCGAGAGGCCCTGGAGGAAGGCGGTCGCGCTGAGGACATTGCCATGGCTTTCCACCTCCAGGCCCGACCAGTCCTCCGCCAGCAGGCGACGAACGGCGGCCGGGGTGAGCGCCCAGTACCAGGATTCGCCCCATTCCCCGCGGTCGATCTGGCTGATCCCCGGCACGGTCAGCAGCAGCACGCCGCCGGGCTTCAGTATCCGGTGCAGGGTCGCAACAGCGCGGGGCATGTCGAAAATCAGATGCAAGGTCTGGGTCAGCACCACGCAGTCGAAAGCATCGGACGGAATATGCTCCGCGTCGGTGAGGTCGCCGACGAAGGTCGCCAGCGGATTGGCGTCGGACACATGCAGGATGTCGCTCTGCCTGACGCGGCTGCCCCCGAACAGCATGGTGTAGGCATTGTCCCCCACCTCCAACACGCGGCCGGAGATGTCTGCGGCGCGGCTGTGCAGGAACGCTTCGATATAATGCCGGTCCACGGGCAGACCGCGGCCGAAGCCGAAATCGGGGTCGATGGGCGCCGTACGGCGCAGATCGCCGAAAGTCACCTCCCCGACGGGCGGGATCAGGAGCTTGCCGGAAGCCTTGCGCATTACCCGGCG